>JAJZYS010000100.1 GCA_021797925.1 Bacillota bacterium | reverse complement strand
CGGCGGAGGGCGCCGGGCTCGTGGGGCGGGGGCGCGGCGCCGATGCGCCGGGCGGCGTCCGCCACCGCCTCGATCCACGGCGCCTCCTCGCCCGGGGGCGCCGGCTGCGCCGCGACCTCGGCCAGGACCGAGACCGCCGCCCACCCGGTGAGCCTCGACAGCCGCTCCCGCGCCCGCTCGAGCCGCGCCCCGGGGGGCGCCTCAGGGTCCGCCGGCTCGGGAGCGGGAAGGACCCCCGCGAGCACCGCCTGGGCCCAGGCGGCCTCGCGCTCGGACCGGGGCGAGCGTTCGTGGCGCTGGAACGCCGCCGCCAGGTCCGCGAAGCGCCCCGGGTCGCGCCGGTAAAGGAGCGCCACCGCCAGGGCGTGAGGGCACAGGCCCAGGGGCGAGCGCCGGCCGCACGGGCAGCTGCCCCGGGGCTCGCTTCCCAGGGTGACCCGGGTGCGGTAGCTGCCCGTGAATCCGCGCACGGTGGCGGCCAGGTGCTCGCCGTAGCGCACGGGGGCTTCGACGCGTTCGCCGACGAGGTAGTCCTCGGCCGCGGCGATGCGGCCGGGTCCCACCCGGGCCAGGAGATCGGAGGGGACGGAGTCGACGGTCATGGACATCCCCCGCTTCGTCGTGGGTCCAGCCTAGCAGGGGACGGGGCAGGGGGCAAGGAAAGGGATCGGCGCGGTGAAACGAGAAGGAAACCGGGCGTGAGGAGCGTTGCGCGAGGAGATTGGGCGTGGACAAGTTGCGCGTGGCGGCGATGCGGATCCGCACCCAGAGCTTGAAGGGCCCGTCCGAGTTTGCCCGGGTCACCGCCGCCAACGGTTACGACGCGGTCCGCGCCGGTTGCGACCTGGTGGTGTTTCCCGGCGGCTGGGGGGACGGGCTTCAGCTGGACGCCGGCGACGAGGTGAGCGCGGACCCGCCGGGGCTCAGGCTGTGGGAGCTCTACCTCGACGCCGGGGCCCGGGCCGCCCGCATGGCCGGGAGCGCCCTGGTCCCGGGCACCATCGACCTGCCGCTGGCCGACGAGCGTCACGCCACGATGGCGGCGGTGTTCGGCCCGGACGGCACGCTCTGGGGTCAGCAGCAGCAGACCCACCGGGCGGCCGAGGACGAGACGCTGGTCGCGGGCGAGACGCTGGAACCCGTGGAGACGCCGCTGGGACGCCTGGGCCTGCTGCTCGGCGCCGACAGCCGTTATCCCGAGGCGGCGCGCATCCTGGCCCTGAAGGGAGTGGAGGTCATCCTGCTGCCGCTGCAGCCCCGGCGCCCCTATTCCGCGGAGCGCGCACTGGTGGGGGCGTGGCAGATCGCGCAGCAGAACCTGGTGGCGTGCGTGGAGGCGGGGCGTTCCGACGAGGGCTACGAGGGCCGGGCCGCGGTCACCGTGCCGCGGAGCCTCTCGCCCGACGGGTCGGGGTTTCTGCCCGTCGCGGGGTACCAGGTGCACGACGGGGCCCTCGTGGCCGACATCCCCCTCGAGGCGCTCCGCGAGCTGCGCGCCCGTGACCCTCTGGCGTCCCGCCTGGCGCCGGTCGTCTACCGCCAGCACCTGCCGGGACTGTACCGGAGGCGGAGCCGGCCGTGAACCTGCGCCGGCTCGCCCTGGCCTGGCAGTCGCGCCCGGGGCCGCTGATCCGCCACCTTGAGCGCAAGCGGTACCCACGCCGCCACGCCCTGCCCGAGGTGGGCGGGGTCCGGGTGGCGGCCATCCAGTGCCGGCTGACCCCCATCCCCACCGCCACGCTCTTTGCCGACGTGATGTACGCCCTCGTCCACTCCGCCGCCGCGACCGGGGCGGAACTCCTCGTCTTCCCCGAGGAGATCGCCTCGACCCTGCTGGGGCTGTTTCCGGAGATCGGCCGGGACGGGGGGACCCTCGAGGACCTGGTGGCGGAGCTCGGGCCCCGGACCCAGGCGGCGGACGTGTACCGGCTGCTGGGGCCCTGGGCGCTGCGGGTGTACCTCGAGACCTTCTCGAGCCTGGCGCGCCACTTCCGGGTCCAGATCTGCGCCGGGAGCATCATCGCCCCCGATCGCGAGGGCCGGCTGCACGACGTCGCCTATCTCTTCGGCGACGACGGCTCGGTGCTGGGCGCCCAGGCCAAGTTCCACCTCACGGCCGAGGAGCGGCGGTGGGGGGTGACGGCCGGCCGCGCGCTCAACGTGATCCCCACCCCCCTGGCGCGGGTGGGGCTGCTCGTCTCCACGGACGCGCTGCGCTTCGAGCCCGCCCGGATCCTGACCCTCCAGGGGGCGGAGGTCCTCCTGGTGCCCCAGAGCACCCCGGCGCCCTACTCGGTGTGGCGAGACGTGGAGGGGCTGTGGGCGCGCGCCCAGGAGTGCGCGGTGTACGGGGTCACGAGCGCCGCCGTGGGCCCCATGCTGAGCCTCGAGCTCGAGGGCCGCTCCGCGGTGTACGCCCCCCTGGACCTGACCCTGTCCGGCGACGGCCGGCTCGCCGAGGCGGGGTCGGTGGACACCGAGGAGATCGTGGTCGCGGACCTGGACCTCTTCGCCCTGCGGGAACTGCGTCGCCGCGAGCCGCCGCGCTTCAACGTGGACCTCTACCAGCGGGAGCTCGGCGACCTCTACGGCGGGCTGCGGGGGGTGCTCCCCCTGGTGAGCCGCACGGAACCGGTCACGCCGCCGTGAGCCCGCGCGGTCCCCTGCGCCCGCGGATGCAGGGACATCCGCTCATTCCTGCGCGCGCCAATCTGCGGATGACCCCCACAAAGCCGCGGGACGGGCCGAAGTCACTTTCCGGTAACGGGAGTCCCATACCGGGGGGGCCGCAAGAACAGGCGGTACTTCTCCGGATTCGCATCGCGCGAACCGGAGATGCCCGGGCACCATGACCTGCAGGGGCAAATAATTCGCGGAACGCCCGTGCAGGAACGACGAGGGAGCCGCCGACAGCGGTCGGCGGCTCCCTCGTGTCCTGCCGACTCCGGGAGTCACCGCGCCCGGGCGCACTTGACCCTGGCCCTCATCCCTCTAGAATGTGGGCATGGACAAGCGACTGCTGGCCGCGGGACGGCCCGAGACGGACCGGCCGGGGCGGGTGTGTCCCCGCGCCGGGTGCCCGGAGTGATCTGCGAGGTCTGCCGGGAGCTTTTTCCCGGCGGCCCGCAACGGGAGGCAACCGCCGGGACCGCGGCCCATCCCCGCTGTCCCCGCCACGGCCGCTACCGCTGTGACCGTTGCGGCGCGACGGCGCCGTTCGCGGCCGTGGCGTTCTGCCCCTCGACCCGTCGCCTCATCTGCCGCGACTGCGCGGTCCGCCGGCAGGTCGTGCCCTGGCCCGGCGGCCCGGCTCCCTCGCATCTGGTGATCACGTGCCCCGAGTGCGGGGGGGAGCACCCGGGCCTGGACGCCGCGGAGGCGGGGGGGCTGCACCCCTTCGACCTCGAGCCGGGCTGGGAGGAGGACCGGCACGGCCTCTCGGACGAGCTTGCCCTCGAGGCGAGCCCCCGTTGGCGGCCGCGGGCGGGAGGCGACGAGGCGTCGGTGCGCCGCCGGTGGTCGGACCTGGCCCTGAGCTGGCACGCGCGGCAGGGAGAGCGCGGCGACCCGCTGTCGCGCCGGGTCGTCAACCCGGTGCTGTACGAGCTGCTGGGCAATGTGCTGGGGGTGAGGATCCTCGACGCCGGGGCGGGCGACGGCTACCAGAGCCGCCTGCTGGCGAAGGCCGGTGCCCGGGTGGTGGCGGTGGAGAGCTCGCCGTCCATGCTGGAGCTGGCCCGGGCGGAGGAGACGGAGCAGCCCACCGGCGTCGACTACCGGGAGGGATCGCTGACCCGGCTGCCGGTGGAGACCGCCAGCCAGCAGGTGGTCATCGCCGCCGGGGTCCTCGACGAGGTGGAGGATCTCCCCGCCGCCTTCGCCGAGCTGCGCCGGGTGCTGGTGAGCGGAGGCCTGGCCCTGGTGACGGTGACCCATCCCGTCCTCAGCGCCCCGCTGGCGTCGCCGGTGGCCGTGGCCGGACCCGCGGCGGACGACTGCCGGGCCCTGCTCGTGGGCGGATACGGGGTCGAGGGCGCGTACGCCCCCGACCCCGACGCCGTGCCCCCCCGGCCCACCTTTCACCGGACCGTGGAACACTATGTCCGGGCCGCGCGGGCGGCGGGCTTCGCCATCGACACCCTGCGCGAGCCCCTCCCTCCGGCCGCCGACGGCGACCCGGCGTTCCCCCCCGCCCTCATCCTGGGGCTGCATGCCGGCACGGTGCCGTGGCCGGCGGGCGACGGCGGCGGCTCCCCCCGCTCGCGGCCCACGGGCTGCGGGATCGCGTTCCTGGTCGTGGGCGGCATCGTGCTGGTGACCGCCATCCTGGCGGGGATCGGGATCATCGTCATGCGCTGAGGTCTGGCCGCTCCGAGCCCGGTCTTCATTCGCCGCACCGCGGTCGCGGTGCGGCGTTTCCCCGGTCTGCGGTGCGCGCGGGTGCCCGGTCTCCTTGCGGCGCCGGAACTTTTCGTGGCGAGCCGGCTTTCTCCCCGTGGGCTCGGGGCCGGCCGGGCCCGAACGCTCGCGCGGATCGGCGGGAGCGCCGCTCCCCCGGTCCACGAGGCCCGCCGCCGTCGCGCCGGCGCTCCCCAGGGGCGGCCGCGGGACGGAGGATCGGCCGGGTCCATCCTGTTGACCCGGGGGCGGCGGATGCGTATACTCGGGTATGCGAACATATGTTTTCATCACGGAGGGGTCGTCATGGTCGGATACATCCACGTGCGGGGGATCCGCGTGGAGGCCCGCCGGTCACCGGGCGACCGGGGACCCCTGGCGCTGGCCGAGGACGGGAGGATCGCCGACTGCAACCGGGCCGCCGCCGCCTCGGGCGTGCGGGCGGGGATGCGCGTGCGCGAGGCGGTCCTGCACGCCCCGCAGCTGCTCCTGGTGGGGGAGCCGGTCGGGAATCACGTGCGCCGCCTCTTCGACGCCGGCCTCGCGCTGAGCCCCCGGGTGGAACCCCGGGGCGAGGCGGCCATGTGGCTGGACCTGGCCGCGGATCCGGACCCCCGCGGGGTGATGGCCCGGCTCGCGCGCCAGGTGGTGCCCGCGCTGGGTCACGCGGCCGACTGGGCGGTGGCTCCGACTCGCTTCGAGGCCCGTGCCCGGGTGGAGGCGGGGGCGGGCCCCGCCGTGGCCCTGGCCGACCTGCCCGTGGCCTGCCTGTGGCCCCTGCGGGCGCAGACCCGGATGCAGATCCGGGGGCTGGGACTCGAGGTGCTGGGGGACATCGCCCGCCTGCCGGCCGGGACGCTGGCCGGCCGGTGGGGAGCGGAGGGCGCGTGCGCCGAGCGGCTGGCCCGGGGCGAGGACGCCACCCCCGTGGCCAGCGCCTGGCCCCCGCCGCAGTGGCGGTGGGAGCGGCGCTGGGAATCCCCGGTCGACACCCTCGCCCCGCTCCAGCGGGCCTTCGACCAGGCCGCAAACGCGCTGGGGGAGCACCTGGGCCGGCATGGCCAGGTGGCGCACCGGCTTCAGCTCGAGGTCCTCTTCCCGGGCGGGCAGTGGGCCCAGGCCCGGCGGGAGCTGCCGCTGGGGGTGCGGGGTCCGGTGGCGGCGGGCGTGTGGCGGGGGCTCCTGCGCCGGGTCCCGGCCGGTCCGATCGAGGCCGTCACCCTGGGCGCCGACATGCTCGGGCCCGACCGGGCGCGGCCCGCGGGGCTGTTCGGGAAAGAGGGCGCCGTGCCGCTGCCGGAGCGGCTCCGGGGGCGGGTGTGGACCGGCAAGGGCATCTCCCCGCGCGAGGCGCGGCTGCTGCCCCATGATCCCTGGCGCAACGGTCGCGTGCGTGGCTAGACTTGTCCACCGGCGGGTCTGGGTCTGGACCGTGGACGACGGCGTTCCCCGGGCCTTCCGGTACCGGGGCCCGAAGCGGGCCTGCACGGTGATCGAGCGCTGGTGCGAGAGCGGCGCCTGGTGGACCGGGGAGGGGGAGCGCGAGGTGTTCCGGGTTCTCACCGCCGACGGCGGGGTCTACGAGCTTGCCCGGGACCGGGGGACGCAGACGTGGTGGCTGGAGCGCAACTATGACTGACCCGCCGGGGACTCCGGCGGCTGAGCGGATCCGGCCGCGGGGTTGCGCCGGCATGACGCCGGCGAGCCAGGGACCGCCGCGCCCCCGGGCCGTGAGCCGGGCTCCGGTCCCGTTCGCCCACCTGACCGTGCACTCGGCCTTCTCCCTGCTCGACGGCGCCGACGCTCCCGAGACGCTGGTCGCGGCCGCTCAGGCGGCCGGCTGGACGGCCGTGGCCCTGACGGACAGCGACGGCGTGGGGGGGGCCGTGCGCTTCCAGAAGGCGGCCGAAGCCCGGGGAATCCGGGGGATCGTGGGCGCGGAGGTCACGCTGGCGGACGGAGGCCGGCTGCCGCTGCTGGCCGACGGACCCGAGGGATACGCGACCCTGTGCCGGCTGCTGACCCGCGCGAACCTCGACGCGCCCCGCGGTGCGCCCCGCCTCGCCTGGGAGGCGCTGGAGGAGGGCACCGAGGGGCTGCACTGCCTCACCGGCGATCGCGCCGGGCCCCTGGTGCCGGCGCTTCTCGCGCACCGGTTCCAGGACGCGGCCGCGCTGGTGGGCCGGCTGCGGCGGCTGTTCCCCGGCCGGCTCCACATCGAGGTCACCCGGGCGCGGATCCCGGGCGAGCGGGCGGTGGAGGCGCAGCTGCACGAGCTCGCGGAGCGGTACGCCCTGCCCGAGGTCGCGGCGTACCCCGTCCGCCACGCCCGGCGCGAGGGGATGGGGACATACGACCTCCTGGTGTGCGCCCGGGTCGGGGTCACGGTCGACACCCCGCATCCGGCCCGGCCGCTCAACGCCGAGGGCTGGCTCGCGGACCCGGCGGCGGTCCGCGAGCGCTGGAGCGACCGGCCGCAGCTTCTGGCCGAGGCCGCCCGCCTGGCGGCGTCGCTCAGGCCGGTGTTCCAGTGGCGGACCCGGCGCTACCCCGAGTTCGTCCCCGCGGCCGGGGAGACGCCCCGGGCGATGCTGCGCCGCCTGGCCCTGGAGGGGGTGCGGTGGCGCTACCCCCGGCCCGACCGGCGGCTCATGGAACGGCTCGAGCACGAGCTCGCGGTGATCCACGCCCTGGGGTTTGACGATTATTTCCTCATCATGTGGGACGTGGCGCGCTTTGCCCGCTCGCGAGGGATCCGGTTCGCGGGGCGGGGGTCGGCCGCGGACTCGGTGGTGGCCTACCTCCTGGGGCTGACCGAGGTGGACGCCCACGGCCGGGAGCTGCTGTTCGAGCGGTTCATGAGCCTCGAGCGGGCCGAGCAGCCCGACATCGACATCGACATCGACGCCCGTCACCGCGACACCGTGGCCGCCTACGTGGAGGCGACCCACGGCCCCGAGCACGTGGCGCACGTGGCCACCTACGCCACCTTCCGGGCGCGGTCCGCGGTCCGGGTGCTGGGGAAGGCGCTGGGCTTCGGCCCCGACGTGCTCGACGGACTGGCCCGCCGGCTTCCGCTCGGGCTTCCCGCGGACGGGATCGAGGAGGCCTGGAGCCGTTATCCCGAACTGCGGGCGCAGGGCAGCGCGCGGCGGGAGCGGCTGGGGATCCTGCTCCAGGCGGCGGCCTCGGTCGCGGGGCTGGCCCACCACGTGGGAACCCACCTGGGCGGCCTGGTCATCACCCGCGGACCGGTGATGGAGGTCTCGCCCCTGATCATGTCCGCCAAGGGAGTGCGCATCATCGCCTTTGACCGCGACGACGTGGAGGACCTGGGCCTGCTGAAGATGGACCTGCTCTCGCTGCGCGCGCTCTCGGTGGTCGAGGACACCTTCGCCGCCCTGCCGCCGGGCACGGAAGCGCGGGTGGACGACCCCGACGTGTACGCGCCCATCCGCGCCGGGGACACCATCGGGGTGTTCCAGCTGGAGTCGCCCGCCCAGCGGGCGCTGCAGTCCCAGCTGGGCGCCGACCGCTTCGAGGATATCGTCCACTCGCTGGCGCTCATCCGGCCGGGGCCCATCCAGGGCAACATGGTGGACCCCTACCTCAGGCGGCGAGCCGGGCGCGAGGCCGTGGGACCGCTGCACCCCCTCCTGGAGCCCATCCTGCGCAAGACATACGGCGTCGTGCTCTTCCAGGAGCAGGTGATCGAGATCGCGTCCAGGGTGGCGGGCTTCGCGCCGGGCGAGGCGGACCGGCTGCGGCGGGTGATGACCCACGCCCGCTCCCGGGCCGCCATGGCGGAGATCGGCCGGGAGTTCGTCGCCCGGGCGGTGGCGCGGGGGATGCAGGCGGAGGTGGCCGCCGGGATCTTCGAGACCGTCGCCGGCTACGCCAGCTACGGGTTCTGCGAGGCCCACGCCGCCGCCTTCGCCACCACCGCCCTCAAGACCGCGTATCTGAGCCGTCACCATCCGGCCGCGTTCTTCGCGGCGCTGCTCTCCCACCAGCCCATGGGCTTTTATCCGCCCTCGACCCTGGTGACCGAGGCGCGCCGGCGGGGCGTCGTGATCCGGGGGGTGGACGTGAACCGCAGCGCGGCCGCCTTCACGGTGGAGGACGGCGCGATCCGGATCGGGCTGCGGGCGGTGCGGGGCGTTGGCGAGGAGGGGGTGGCCAGCCTGCTCGCGGCGCGGGCCCGCGGCCCCTTCACGAGCCTCGCGGATTTCATGCGCCGCACCCGGGCCTCCCGGGACCTGGCCGCGGCCCTGGTCCGGGCGGGGGCATTCGACGCCGTGGAGCCCAGCCGACGCTGGGCGCTCATGAGCGTCCACGAGTGCTCCCCGGCGGGGCTCTTCGCCCTGGCGCCCGTGGCCGTCGAGGACTTCAGCCCCCTGGAGAAACGCCGCCAGGAGGCGGCCGAACTGGGCTTCGACCGCGACGGCCTGCTGTGGCGTCACATCCGCCCGCAGCTGAGGCGCCTCGGTCTGCTCACCACCCGGGAGGTCCAGTCGCTCCCGGCCGGCCGGTCTGTCCGGCTGGCGGGCATCCCGATCCGGCCTCACCGGCCCCCGACGCGCAGCGGCCGGCGCGTGGTGTTCTTCTCCCTGGAGGACGAGTGCGGACTGTGCGATGTGACCATGTTCGACGACGTCTACCAGCGCTCGGGGGGCCTTCTTTTCACCGGGCGATCGGGTCCGGTGGTGGTGGACGGGACTGTCCAGCGCCGGGGGAGCCGTGGGGCGATCGTGGCCCGGAGACTGTGGCCGTGGCCGTCTTGAAGCTCGCCGCAAGACGTCGCGGGCGGGCAGGGATATGGCGATACAACCCAGAAAAGGCGAAATACGCCAACCGATGCCGGCTCTTGCCCCCGAGCCGGATGAGGTGCGATACTTTTCTGAAAGGAGTCACCCGGTGGCCACGCACATTCCCCGCAATGCGCAGGATGTCATCCTCAAGGCGGTGGTCTCGCTGCTA
>JAJZYS010000099.1 GCA_021797925.1 Bacillota bacterium | reverse complement strand
CGCGTAGCCCGGCATGATCGCGGGCTCGGGGACGAGGTTGGCGTCCACGGGCGATGCGGCCTGCAGGGCCCGGCACGCCGCCACAAGCGCGTCCCGCGAGCCGAGGGTGACGCACTGGATCACGTCTGTCCGCGCCGCGTCAAAGCGGGGCCGGACCGCGAAGCCCAGGAGCTCGAAGAGCGAGGCCGCGTACATCGCGGTGCGAAGCATCTCCCCCACCGCGGCCGGCGACTGGTAGAGCCCCTGGGCCTCCAGGCGGATCCCCTGAGGCGACGCCCCCACGGCCCCACCGAGCCCGGGGGCGGTGAGCTCGGCTCCCGCGCGCTCCACAAGCTCCCGGCGGCCCGCCAGGTACCCGCCGGTCACCGGCAGGGCTGCGCCCAGGTTCTTGATGAGCGAGCCGGCGACGAGGCTTGCACCCCAGTGGAGCGGTTCCTCCGGCTCCACCAGTTCCCCATAGCAGTTGTCCACGAGGGTCGCCACCCCCAGCGCCGCCAGGCGCTGGAGCACGGGTCGAAGCTCCCGCTCTCCCAGCGACGCCCGCTGGCTGTAGCCGGCGGAGCGCTGCAGGAACACAAGGCGCGTCCGCGGGCTCAGCCATTGCGCCACGTCGCGGGGAGGCTCGGCGAAGTGGTCCACGATCCGCGCACGGATCCCCCGGTGGGCCAGATTGCCCGGGACGGGGACGGGGTCGAAGAGGGGCAGCAGCGTCTCGTACGGGGGCCCGGTGAGCACCACGACCTCGTCGCCCGGCGCGAGCGCCGCGAGAAGACCCAGGCGGATCGCGTGGGTCCCGCTGACGATCTGGCTGCGCACCAGGGCGGCCTCCCCGCCCAGGACGCTCGCGAACAGGGCGTCGAGCTTCTCCCGGCCACGGGCCCCGTAACCGTAGCCGGTCGTCGGCGCGAGGTCCGGCTCGGTGAGCCCCACCCGGGCAAAGGCCTCGTGCACCCGCCGATACACCGGCTCGCGCCGGGCCTCAAGCTCGGGGGTCAGCGCCTCGACCCGTCGGCGACTTTCCCGGGCGGCGGCCGCTACCCGCAACGCCGAGCACTCCCGGTGCGCGATGCGGACCCGCGGTTCAACGGCCCCCGGCGGCGGCGAGCGCCTTCTCCAGAACCCCGAGCCACCGCGAGTCCATCTCCACATCGAGTTCCGTGCCCCAGGCGGTGGCCTCCTCCCGCAGCACCCGGCCGTGCTGGTGAGCCAGGGAGAGAAGCCGCGCGTGGCTGAACGGCACCAGGAAGTGAGCCTGGCGCCGCCGGATGCCGAGCTCCGCCTGCATCCGGGCCTTGAGCGCGGCGATGCCCGCGCCGGTCCGCGCCGAGACGAGCTCGGCCCCCGCCACCGCCTCGGGGTACGCCACGAGATCGATGCGGTTCATGACCAGCACCCTGGGCACGCGGTCGGCGCCGATGGCGGCCAGCACCCGCTCCACCGCCGCCGCCTGGACCGGCCAGTCGGGATGCGCGGCGTCCACCACGTGCAGCAGAAGGTCCGCCGCGCCGACCTCTTCCAGCGTGGCGTGAAAGGCTTCCACGATCTCCGGCGGCATCTCGCGGACAAAGCCCACGGTGTCCACCACGCGGACCTCCTCGTGTCCGGGAAGCACCACCCGCCGCACGGTGGGATCCAGCGTGGCAAACAGCATGTCCTGCGCCCCCAGATCCCCGTCGCCGCTGAGCCGTTCCACCAGCGAGGTCTTGCCCACGTTGGTGTAGCCCACCGCGGCCACCAGCGGCAGATCCTCGCGCCGGGCGCGCGTGCGCTCGCGCCGCTGGCGGATGCCCTCGAGCTCCGCCTTGAGTTCCCGGAGCCGAACCCGGATCCGACGCCGGTCCAGTTCGAGCTTCGACTCCCCGGGCCCCCGGGTGCCGATGCCGCCGGCCTGGCGGGAGAGGCCGCCGCCGTGGCCCGCAAGCCGCGGCAGGAAGTAGCGCAGCTGGGCCGCCTCCACCTGCACCCTTCCCTCGGTGGACCGGGCACGCTGGGCGAAGAGGTCCAGAATGAGCTGGGTGCGGTCCACGACCCCGAGTTCGGTGACCCGACCGATGGTGCGGGCCTGCAGCGGCGTGAGGGAGTCCGCGGCCAGCACCGCGTCGGCTCCCGCTTCACGGGCCGCGGTGGCCAGATGGTCGAGACTCCCCGAGCCCACGTAGCTCCTCGGGTCGGGCTGCTGCAGGTTCTGAAGGACCTGGGTCACCACCTCGCCGCCGGCGGAGCGCACCAGCCCGTCGAGCTCGGCGAGGTGCTCCGCCCACTCGCGCTCTCCCCGTCGGCCGCGCAGACCCACGAGCGCCAGCCGCGAAGGTCCCCTCCGCCGGGACCCCGCATCATTGCCATCTTCGTGCATGGATCGATTATACCGTGATCTCCGCCCCGGGGCCAACGCCAGAGGCCTCGGGCTTCGCCGCTCCGTGTCCCCGGCGACTTGCGGCCTGCTCCGCCGCCCCAGGGCGCAAGCCGCCCGCCCCGATCGGTCCGGCCGGGCGGCTCAGGTTTCTGTTCGGCCCCGTGCGTTGACGAGACGCTCTTCACGGCGCCGGGCACCGAGGCCGCGCGAGGCGCCGCGTCCCCCGAGGACAGCCGCCGGCAGCCGTCCGCTCCCGTTCCGGAGGGCCGCACGGCCCGCGGCGAAACCGGGGCGCGCGCGGCGGCTAGGCCGGCACCTGCTGCGCCTTGAGCCCGGGCATGACCGGTTCCTGCCCCGGCGCCAGCTCTTCCCAGTTCGCGACCGCGGCTCCCTCCGGGAAGAGCCGCGAGGGCTCCAGGGGGACGCCCAGCGTCTCGGCCAGGGTCTTCAGCCGGGGAAGGGCCTCGTATCCGTAGCGCGTGAGCGTGGTGGTCATCACCACCCTCACCCCCGCCTCGCGGTACGCCTTCAGGGCGGCCAGCGCCCGCTGGAACGACCCGGGCACGCCGGTCATGTGATCGTGGGCCTCCTCCCAGCCCAGCAGGGGAACCTCCACCCGGACCAGCGGGTGGCGCAGCGCCGAGATCAGGGTGGCGCTGTGGCGAAGCCCGTTGCTGAGCACCGTCACCGGCCGGACCGCCCGCAGCGCCGCCGCGAGGACCTCGTGGAAGTTCGGGTGCAGCGTGGGCTCCCCGCCCGAGAGCACCAGGCGCCGGACCGGCAACCGCTCCAGGGCGCAGATCGCGGACACGAGCTGTTCCAGCGGGACGTGTCCCTGGCGCAGGCGCTCGAACATGAAGCAGTGGCGGCACGTCTGGTTGCACTGGGTCGTCACCTCGATCCAGGCGAAGGACGCCTCGCCCCCCGCCACGGCCGCCACGTCGCTGCCGTAGCGTTGCTCCTCCCAGTCCCAGACGCTCGCCCTCCCCGTCGCCGGATCGCAGACGGCGATGGTGGCGGGCGGGACCAGGCGGCTGCCGTCCGCCGGCTTCCACGGCCGGACCTCGAGCCAGCGGTCCTTGACGGACACGCCCAGGGCGCTCTGGCCAGAACAGGTATCGGGCTCGCAGACCTCGGCCACCCGCATGCGGCCGCACTCGTGACAGTACTCCAACGCTCTTGCCCCCTCGGTGTCCCCGGTTGTTCTCGTCCCAGAACACCTTGAGTTCGCGGGTGGGCCCTCGCATCCTGCCGGGGGCGCGAATCCCGCACGTCCCCGTGGCCGCCCTCCGCCACGCAGTGCTATGATCGGTCCACCGAAGTCCCATGAGGAGGTGCGCGGCATGGTTCTCGTCGTCGCCGCCCTGGTCCTCGCCGGCCTCATCGCCATGCGCGTGATCCGGCACGTCGTGCGCTGGGTCCTGGGCGCCGCCCTGCTCGTGGCGGCCGTCGCCGTCTTCCTGGCCTGGCCGCGCCCGGTGCCGGTCGCCGCCCCCTCCGCGTCCGCCGCCCGCATCCTCGCCCAACTCAACCAGGGCTACGCCGCTGCGCTCACCGACGCCGCCACCGGCGACACCCGGGCCCTTCGCGCCGAGACCCGCGCGCTCTCCGCCCGGCTGCAGGCGCTCGGATCCCCGGGCGCGGGCGCGTCGTCCCAGCTTCTCGCGTATCTGCGCGCGTACCGGACGTTTCTCGGCAGCGTGACCCGCCTCATGCACGACGCCCTGGGCGGGGACACGGCCGGGGAGTCCAGGGAGCTCGCGATCGTCACCCGCGAGGGGCAGACGCTGTCCACCCGGTACCAGGCGCTGGTCCGCAGCGGTCTCGCCGGCCCGTGATCTCAGCGCCTCGCCGCGCTCCTGAGCGCGCGCCGCAACGCCTGGATGCCGCGGCCGGTCGCCGCCGCCACCGGGATGAGCCGCACGTCGGGGTAACGCTCGCCGATGCGCATGAGCCCCGTCTGGGCCGGCCCGGCGTCCATCTTGGCCGCCAGGATCCAGTAGCCTGGCCGGCGGCGGCCCCAGCGGGCCAGTTCGTCGTCGAGCGGCGAGCTGGCGGCCCCCCCGCCCATGGCCGCAGCATCCCACACATGCAGGACGGCGTCGGCCTCGAGCGCCAGCGTGAGGGTGGCCGCCGCCGCGCGGCCCGTCCCGGCGAGGGGTTCCTCCCCGTCGGGCAGCGAGGGCGTGTCGATGACCCAGGGCCCCAGCCCCGTGAGCCAGGGGCGCCGCAGCCGGGCCGCCACGGGCTCCGCTCCGCCGCCCGCGCGCGGGATGTCGGTCACGGCCATGCGCACCGGCCGGCGGTGGTCCCGGGCCACGGTGACGGTCCCCCCCGGCTCGCGGGCGATGACCGCCAGCCAGATGGAGGTCTTGCCGGAACGCGCCCCGCCCACGAGGACGCAGCGCGGCGCGCGCCCGAGCATCTAGGGCGTCCCTGTGGCGCGGATGACGTGGTAGCCAGCTGACCGCGCCACGGTCCTGACGTCGGCAAAGGTCCGCGCGAGCTCCTTCACAGCCGAATCCGCGCCCTGTTTCACCCGGATCACGACGAAAAGGCGCCCCCCGGGGGCAAGGACGCCGGGGGCTCCCTGGAACCAGGGATAGTACACGCGTTTGCCGGCCCGGATGGGGGGGTTGGTGACGACGAGGTCGAAGCGCTCGCCCGATACGGCCCCGAGCCCATCGCCGATCTGGACGCGGGCGTTCTCGATCCCGTTGCGGCGTCGGTTCTCCTCGCACAGCTCGGCCGCGCGGGGACTCGACTCCACCAGGACGGCCGAGCCGCCGCTGGCGAGGCTCGCGGCCACAAGACCCAGGACCCCGTAGCCGGCCCCCAGGTCGAGCACCCGGTCGGTGGCACCGACCTCCATGCGCTCGGCCAGCAGCAGGGTGCCCGCGTCGATCTCCCGGAAGGAGAACACCTGGGTGTCGGTCAGGAACGTCCACTCGCGCCCGCGGATTCGCGCGGTGATCGTCCGGCGGTTCGAGGGCGCCAGCGGGTCGGGCGCAAAGTAGTGCGGCACGGCATCGCCTGGTCGCCTGTCCGGGACGCCGCCGTCGTGCGGGCGCCCGCGGGGGACCAGGTTCTCACCCCTTTGTCGTAGACTGCCCCCGACCGGCGGGCCGGGATCCGTCCGGGGCCTCACGGCTCCCAGTCCTGGGCGCTGATGGTCATCAACCCCTCCCGGTCCGGGGGGGTGGACCGGGAGGTCACCCGCAGGGCGTGGCGCCGGATGGCACGCTCCACGAGATTGCGCACGGTGCGGGCGTTGCCCGACTCCACCGGCTCCTGGGCCGCGACGACCTGAAGGCGCCGCCACAGCGCGGCCCGGGACCTCGGGTCCATGCGGTACTGGCGCTGGGCCAGCATGCCCTCGGCGATGGCCACGAGGTCCTTGAGAGAGTAGTCGGGGAAATCCAGGTGCACCGGGAACCGCGAGCGCAGGCCCGGGTTCTGCTCCAGGAAGTACGCCATCTCCCGCCGGTAGCCCGCCAGCACCACCGCCAGCTGGCCCTTGTGGTCCTCCAGGGACTTCACCAGCACGTCGATGGATTCCTTGCCGAAGTCGCGGTCGCCGCCGCGCGCCAGCGAGTACGCCTCGTCCACGAACAGGATGCCCCCGAGGGCCTTTCGGATCTGCTCCCGCGTCTTCTGGGCCGTGTGCCCGATGTACTCCCCCACCAGATCCGCGCGCTCCACCTCCACCAGGTGGCCCCTGGGCAGCACGCCCATGGCCCGCAGGATCTCTCCCAGCAGCCGGGCCACCGTGGTCTTGCCGGTGCCGGGATTGCCGCTGAACAGCATGTGCAGGACGATGGGCTGGCTTCTGAGTCCCTGGGCGGCCCGAAGGGACTGCACCCTAACCAGCGCCGCGATCTCCCGGGTGAGCTCCTTCACGTGGTCGAGCCCCACCAGTGCGTCGAGCTCGTGCATGGCCTCGGCGAGGGACTTGCCCTGTCCCTGGGCCTCGGGCGGCGCCGCGGGAGCCTGGCGGGCCGGCGTCCCACTGCCAAGCGCCCTGAGGGCCGCGAGCGGCGAGATCTCCTCCCGCTCCACGCGGCCGATGAGCGGCAACCGCGGGCGGCGTCTTGCGCCCAAGGGATCCCCCCGTGACGGTCTATGCGGCCCCGGCCCGTCACCGGGACCCTTGCCAGGCATTGGCACCCCGCCGATCCGCGGGCGCCCAGGAGGGAGATGCGTCGCGGTCCGCGAAGAGAACGTCAGGAATACTACCGGCAGGAAAGGAGGCCGGATCCATGATCGATCCGGCATCGGAGCGGCTCGAAGCGCTCCTGCTCGAGACGCGGCGGTTCGAGCCCAAGGAAGCGCTGCGCGAGCACGCGCTGGTGAGGGACCCGGAGATCTACGCGCGCGCCGACGCGGATCCCGAGGCCTTCTGGGCCCAGGAGGCCAAACGGCTGGAGTGGATCCAGCCGTTCAGCCGTGTGCTCAACTGGCATCCGCCCCATGCCCGCTGGTTCGAGGACGGGTTGCTCAACGCGTCGGCCAACTGCGTGGATCGCCATGTCGCGGCCGGCAAGGGCAACCAGGCGGCCATCATCTGGGAGGGCGAGCCCGGGGACGGGCGGGTCCTCACGTACCGCATGCTGCTCGCCGAGGTTGAGCGTTTCGCCCACGTGCTCACCTCCCTAGGCGTGCGCAAGGGGGACCGCGTCACCCTGTACTTGCCCATGATCCCCGAGCTCGTGGTGGCCATGCTGGGCTGTGCGCGCATCGGCGCGATCCACAGCGTCGTGTTCGGAGGGTTCTCCTCCGAGAGCCTGCGCGACCGCATCGAGGACGCGCAGGCCAAGGTCCTGGTCACGGCGGACGGCGGCCACCGCCGCGGGGGGGTGGTGCCGCTGAAGGCCAATGCCGACGAGGCGCTGGCAGCCCCCACCCCGGTGGAGAAGGTGATCGTCGTCCGCCGGGTGGGGGATGCCGCCCACTCCCGGATGACCGCGGGCCGCGACCTGTGGTACCACGACCTCATGGAACAGGCGCCCGCGGATCCCTTCCCCCCGGCGGCCATGGCGGCGGAGGACACCCTGTACATCCTCTACACCAGCGGCACCACCGGCCGGCCCAAGGGGATCGTGCACAGCACGGGCGGGTACCTCACCGGCGTCATCACCACCACCCGCGCCGTCTTCGATCTCCGGCCCGACGACGTGTTCTGGTGCACCGCCGACATCGGCTGGGTGACCGGGCACAGCTACGTCGTGTACGGTCCCCTGGGTGCCGGGGGAACCGTGGTGATGTACGAGGGCGCGCCGGACTTTCCCGAGCGAGACCGCTTCTGGGAGATCGTCGAGAAGTACCGGGTCAGCATCCTCTACACCGCGCCCACCTCCATCCGGACGTTCATGCGCTGGGGGGAGACGTGGCCTGAGCGCCACAATCTCGACAGCCTGCGCATCCTGGGCAGCGTGGGTGAGCCGATCAACCCCGAGGCCTGGATGTGGTACTACGAACACATCGGCCACCAGCGCTGCCCGGTGCTGGACACCTGGTGGCAGACCGAGACCGGCGCCATCATGATCGCGCCGCTGCCGGGACTGACCACGCTCAAGCCGGGATCGGCAACGCGACCCCTGCCGGGCATCTCGGCCGAGGTGGTGGACGCGGAGGGCACGCCCGTCCCACCCGGCAAGGGCGGATACCTGGTGCTCAAGCGCCCGTGGCCCTCGATGCTGCGGACGATCTACGGCGACGACGAACGCTACCGGTCGCAGTACTGGAGCCGCTATCCCGGGCTTTACTTCACGGGGGACGGCGCCCGCCGCGACGAGGACGGCGACTTCTGGCTGCTCGGCCGCGTGGACGACGTCATCAACGTGTCGGGCCACCGCATCGGCACCATGGAGGTGGAAAGCGCACTGGTGGACCATCCCCTCGTGGCGGAGGCGGCGGTCATCGGCCGCAATCACGAGATCAAGGGGCAGGCGATCTCCGCGTTCGTCACCGTGCGCGAGGGCGTGAAGACGGACCACGAGCTGATGAACGAGCTGCGCGAGCACGTGGCCCGCAAGATCGGCGCGCTGGCCCGCCCCGAGGAGATCTTCTTCACAGCGGAGCTGCCCAAGACCCGCAGCGGGAAGATCATGCGCCGCCTGCTGCGCGACATCGCCGAGGGCCGGGCGCTGGGCGACACGTCCACCCTCGCGGATCCCCAGGTGGTCAAGGAGCTCAAGGACCGGTACGAGGAGAGCGGCGAGTAGCCGGAAAAGGGAGGCGTGGACGATGAACGAGCTTGCGGGTATGCGGGTGGCCATGCTGGTGGGGCCGCGCTTCGAGGACTCGGAGGCCGTTGCCCCGTACTACCGCCTCAAGGAGGCGGGGGCCGAGGTCACGGTGGTGGGGCTGACGACCGGTACCGTCGAGGGCAAGCACGGCGTGCCCATGCGCGTGGAGCTGGCAGCCGCCGACGCCCGCTCCGAGGACTTCGACGCCCTGGTGCTTCCGGGCGGGCAGGGTCCGGACACGCTCCGGGCCCACGAGGCGCCCGTGAACTTCGTGCGCGGCTTCGTGGCGGCGGGCAAGCCCATCGGCGCCATCTGCCACGGGCCGCAGCTGCTCATCAGCGCGCGCGGTGTCCAGGGGGCGCGGGTCACGGCGTGGAAGAGCGTCTGGGACGACCTGCGCAACGCCGGCGCCAGCGTGGTGGATGAGCCGGTCGTCGTGGACCGGGAGCATCACCTGGTCACCTCGCGCCATCCGGGGGACATCCCGGCCTTCGACGCGGCGCTGGTGGAGTTCATCGCGACCCGGTCCCCCTCCCGCCGATGACGGAGGAGAGCGGCCCGGGGATGGACAGCGAGAAGAAGGCGCTGCGCTTCGCCCGTGCGGGGACGATCCCCCTCGCGGGCGTTCCCTCCGGCGCCCACGCCGCGCCGCCGACGGTCAGCTCCATCACCGTGGACGGGGACGAGGTGAAGGTGGCCCGGGGCGCCCTGCACGGCCGCAGCCCCCTGGAGCGGGGTCTCACCTTCCAGCCCGTGCCCGAGGGCACGCCGCCGGGCCGGCTGTGCTTCATCGTCTGGGTGGGGCTGGCCTCCGACCACGGCGAGCGCATGCGCTACGCCGGGCTCGTGGCCTCCCCGCTCTGGATCGACCGGGATCACGGGGTCGGGTACAAGGACTTCGCCCGTCAC
>JAJZYS010000098.1 GCA_021797925.1 Bacillota bacterium | reverse complement strand
CCATCACCCGGGCGCTGACGGCGCCGGGGGGGATGCGGCGCACGAAGGCCACGCTGCCGCCCGGAAGGAGCACGTAGGACCGCGGCGCGGGGTGGGCGCGGCGGGCGAACCACCGGATGACGAACCTCCGCTCGGCGGCGAGCGAGCCCAGGATGCCCGCCACGCCGTCGCGCACCGTGAGCGTCACCGGGTAGGGGTGGGGATTTTCCAGCACCGCTCCCACCCACAGGGCCTCGCGGGTCAGGTTCACGTGATAGTCCAAGAGCCGGAACCGGCCCCCGAGGCGGGCGGCGTCGGTGAGCCCGGGCGAGCGCAGGTCTTCGGGGGAGTCGCTGAAGAGGAGCGGACCGCCCCAGGGCTTCATGTACGGCGCGGCGTCGGTCCCGTTGACGACCCGCGGGGGGGCCGGGGCGGCGTGAAGGGGCGCCACCCCGGCGAGGAGCGCCGCGACAGCGATCAGGACGGCGGCGGTGCGCACGGTATCACCAGCCCGGGAAAGAACCGGCGGCTGCCGGTCACGCAGGTTCTGGGTCCGAGACTACAGGCCCGGCCCGCTCACCGGGCGCTCCCGGGTGATGAGGCCCCCCACCCATCCGCACAGCCAGCCCACCAGGGCGGTGATGACCCACGTGAGGATGAACCCGAACAGACGCAGCACCGCCAGTGCGGCCGGGGTCAGGTGGACCGGGGGTGCCCCGGGCGACGAGCGCACCGCGAGCGTGTGGGTCGTGAGGATGGGGATGGCGGTGATGAGGCCGGCGATGACGCCGGCCAGAAACCCCGCCCGCGAGGGCTTGCCGCCCCAGCGGGGGGCCAGCGCCCCCGCCAGGCCCCACGAGAGGATGAGCAGGACGGTGATGATCGGCCCGATCACCGCGGCCCGACTGTGGAAGAGATCGAGCAGCATGGATGCGAGCGAGACCGCGACCACCACACCGTACGCGAAGTAGGGCCGATCGAGGTTCAACGTGCCGCCTCCTGTGCCGGCCATCGTGGTGCCATGCTACGGGAGCAGGGTCATGACCGAGCCTTTTTCCAGCGGCGCCGAGCGTGCGGCCGGTGGCACGGTGACGCTCACGGGCACGCCGTAGGCGGCGACGCTGGAGATCATGAGGCCGAGCCCCGGGTCTGACGGCAGGCCCACCCACAGGCGCAGCTGGCGCATCCGGCCGGTGGCGGCGTCGAGGGTGGCCAGGCCCCACACGTCCGCCGGAGGCAGGCCGCCGACGCGCGAGATCGGCCGGCTGCCCAGGCTGTGGGCGAAGCCCTCAAGGAGGCCCCGGGTCGACGCGAGCCGCGCGGAGAACCCCACCCGGTCCAGACCCGCGGCGCTGCCCAGGAGATGGACGTGGGTCCGGGTGAGGACGCCCGAGGCGACCGAGAGGATGGGCGCCAGCGGGACGCCCCCCGAGGGGTTCTTGACCGGGACGCGGTGCCAGCCGGCCTTGGGCCCGGACGTGTACACGTACGCCATGGTGCCGGAGGTGATCCCGATCAGGGTGAAGGTGCGGCGCTTGGAACCCACGCGGGCGCTCATGGTCATCCCCACCCGGGCGGGGCCGGAGGGGTTTCGGGCCTCGACGCTGAACGCTCCGGTGAGGCTCAGCCCGACCAGGGCCAGCGCCAGGGGGTTCTTGAGGGCGGTGGAACCCTTGGCGACGCTCCCCGCGGGGCCGCGCAGGTTCAGGACGAAGGTGCCGTCGAGCTTCTCGGTCGCGGGCAGCGCGCCCGTGAGCTGGTTCGCGAGGAGCGTCTCCACGGAGAGGTTCGACTGGAACCCGTGCGCGAACACCCCCGCCGCGGTCCCAAGCGTCCACGGGCGGGTCAGCGGGGGGATGGGGCCGTCGCCGAGGCGCTGGAGCAGCGCGACCTCGGCGGAGGGGGTCGAAGCCTCGACGCCCAGGCCTGCGGCCAGGACCCCCACGGCCACGACCGGCGACACGGCGCGCCCGGGATGGCCGGCGAAGGAGCTCGGCAGCAACCCGGCCTTCACCGCCGCGGCCAGGGGCGTCGACGTCCCCAGTTCCAGGGTCCCGAGCCGGAAGAGGAAGGTTGCGAGGTCATGGGCCGTCAGCGGACCCGCAGTGGGTCCCAGGCCCTCGGCGAGGGCCGTGGCCGTGAGGCCCACACCGGGGGCCGCGGCGCCGGCGGATCCGGGGAAGAGGAGCACAAGGCCTGCCAGGGCGGCCAGCATGAAGCGCCTGATGGGGGCACCACCTTTCGGAGCGGTTGAGGCCCGAGGTCCCGGGGCCGCAGGGGCCCAGAACCCATGGCACACGTGTGCCCGCGCTCCTCGCGGAGGCGAACCACCCCGGAGCATTCGCTGCCGGCCGTCTGTCTCCTGCGGACCGCGGCGCACGGGGAGGGGAGGCGAAGGGGGCCGCCGCGCATCGGGCGGCCCCGGACCAGCGATGGACAGCAAGTCGGGCTCGGATCCCGTGGAGCGCCGCTATGACCGGAGGATCCGGGGCGTGTGCCTGATCAGCGCCGCCGCCGGGAGGCGCATGCACCTTCACGCCGGCTGCTGGGTGACCGCGGCCGGGGACGATCCGCCGCGGGTGGCGGTGTCCATCCCCCGGGAGTTCGAGGGCGCCGCCCTCGCCCTGGAATCGGGGGTCCTCGCGGTGAGCGTGCTGGCCCGGGACCAGGCGGCACTCGTGGACGCGCTCTTTTCCGGCCGCCACTCCCTTGGCGACCTGGGCCGGACGGCGTTTCTCCTGACCCGGCGGGGATGCGCCGTGCCCGAGCGGGCGCTCGGCTACCTGGAGCTCGAGCTCGCCCACCATCGGGAGTTCGAGGACGCGCTGCTCGTGGTCGGAGACGTGCGGGGCGGAGCGCTCCTGCGCGAGGTCGAGCCGAGCCTCACCGTCAACGAGATCCAGGCCGCGGGGCGGGTGCGCCGGGCGGTGCTGCCCCGCTCGGGATTCGAGGATGCCGGTGACAGCTTGCGCCGGGCGCCGGTGGAGCATCCGGCGCATGGCGTCCTGGGCCGCGTCCTCGGGCGGCGCTCCTTCGGGCCCATGCTCCTTACCGCTGGCCGGGGCGACGATCTCGTCCGGGTCGAGACGCGGATCATCCAGTGTTCCCACGCGCCGCCGCGCATGCTGGTGGCCCTGCCCCACGATTCGCCGGCGCTCGCCCGGATCCGCTCGGGACGAGGCTTCGCGCTGAGCCTTGTCGGCGCCGACCAGAGGCCCTGGCTGATGGAGCGCATGCGCGGCGAGCGCGCGGACACGGACGCCTGGCCGCGCTCGCGCGGCGGATTCGCCCTTCTTCCCGGCGCCATCGCGCACTTTGCCGTCGAGGTCGAGGGCGAGCTGGGTGGCGGCGACCCGAGCGTCGTCGTGTACGGACATGTGACCCAGTGGGACTGGGTGCGTCCCGACGCCCCTCCCATGGCGTCGTGGCCGGGATCCTTCTGAGCCCGACCCGTCTCGGCCCAAGCCGTTGACAGGCCGAGTCCGGCCCGCTACGGTGCAGTGGAGGGGAAGCGGCCCGGGCGCTCCCGGAGCATTGGTGTGCAGAGAGTGGAGGGTGGCCGTTGCCACAGGGGATCGGGGTCGCGGTACTGGGTGTGGGCAAGCTCGGGGCCATCCACGCGGAGCATCTGGCGCAGACGCCGGGTGCGCGCCTCGTGGCGGTGGCGGATCCCATCCTCGAGCGCGCCCGGGAGATCGGGGGGCGGTGGGGCGCCAAGGTGTTCCAGGACCCGTTCGAGGCGGTGCGCGCGCCGGACGTGGAGGCGGTGGTGATCGTCTCGGCCACCGACACCCACGCGGCGCTCATCGGGGCGGCCGTGGCGGAGCGCCGGGCCGTCTTCTGCGAGAAGCCGCTGAGCCTGGATCTGGCGGAGGCCGAGGCGGTGGCCGCGCAGGTGCGCCGCGCCGGCGTGCCGCTGCAGATCGGCTTCATGCGCCGTTACGACCCGGGGTACCGGCAGCTCTACGAGCGGCTTCGCGCGGGGGAGATCGGCGAGGTCGTCGCCCTGAGGTCGATCTCCCGCGATCCCGCCCCGCCGCCCGAGGCGTACGTGGCGGTGTCGGGCGGCATCTTCCGCGACCAGCTGATCCACGACTTCGATCTGGCGCGCTTCCTGGTGGGCGAGGTGCGCGAGGTCTTCGCCGTGGGGACGGTGCGCGCCCATCCCTTCTTCCGCAAGTACGGCGACGTCGAGGAGGCGATGGTCACCCTGCGGTTCGCCGGAGGGGAGATCGGCCAGCTGGAGGGGACCCGGGCGTCGGGATACGGGTACGACATCGACACCGAGGTCCTGGGCACCCGGGGCGCCCTCAGGGTCCAGGAGCTCGAGGCCCTGCCGCTGACGGTGCGAACCCAGGGATACGTCCGCCAGCCCACCATGCCCGGGTGGATCGAGCGATTCGACGCGGCCTACCGCCTGGAGCTCGAGGCGTTTCTCGACGGGCTTCGCCGGGGGGCCGCCCTGACCCCCGACGCCGAGGACGGCGTGGCCGCGCTCCGGGTGGCCGAAGCGGCGGCGCACTCGCTGCAGCGGGGCGTGAGCGTGGGGGTGGCGGCATCGTGACCGAGCCCGTGGGATGCCTGGTGGTGGGGCTCGGGCGGATGGGCGCGCGCCATGCGCAGACGGTCGCGCGTTCCGGCCAGGGCGCCCTGGCGGCGGTCGCCGACCCGAACGCCCGGCGCGCCGCCGAAGTCGGCGAGCGTTACGGGGTCGCCCACTACACCGACGCCGAGGAGGCGATGGACCGCTCGGGAGCCCGGGCGGTGGTGATCGCCGCGTCGACGGACCAGCACCCGGCCCTGGTGCGCGCCGCGATCCAGCGGGGCCTGGCGGTGTTCTGCGAGAAGCCCCTGGCCCTGGACCTCGAGGCGTCGCGGCGCCTCGCCGCCGACGTGGAGCGCTCGGGGGTGCCCTTCCAGCTCGGACTTGTGCGCCGGTACGACCCGGCGTACGTAGAGGCCAGGGAACGCCTGGCCCGCGGCGACATCGGCCGGCCGCTCATGTACCGGGCGGTCGACCGCGACCCGGCGCCGCCGCCGAGGAGCTTTCTCGCCGAGAGCGGCGGCATCTTCCGCGACATGGGCGTACACGACTTCGACGCGGCGAGCTTTCTCATGGGCGAGGAGGTCTGCGCCCTGACCGCCGCGGGCCTCGCCACCGACCCCGTGTTCCAGGAGATCGGCGACTTCGGCGAGGCCCACGTGGCCATGCGGTTCGCCTCGGGGGCGCTGGGTTCCATCGTCCTGGGCCGGGGCGCCGCGTACGGCTTCGACCTGCGGGTCGAGGTGATGGGCGAGACGGGGGTGCTGACGGTGGGAGGCGCCGGTCGGCACGGGTTCGTCGCGCTGGCCGAGGGGGAGCGGCGCGCGCCGGCCTACGTGGACTACTGGGATCGCCTGGAGGAAGGGTTCCGCCGGGAGATCGCGGCCTTCCTCGATGGCGTGCGCCGGGGCGCGCCCCTCACGCCCGGGGCCGCCGAGGGGGTCCGCGCGTCCACCCTGGCGGAGCTGGCGACGGAGGCCGCCCGCAGCGGACAGTGGATCGCGTGCCCGGGCGCGTTGCCACGAGACAGCGCGGGCGCTGGGTGAGCCACAGAACCTGTTCCACCGGGTCCCCAGCACCGCTGGGAAGCCAAAAGACCTCGGCGCTTGCGGGAGAGACCGCCGCGCCCGCGCGCTCCGGCGGCGCGCCTGCCCGCGGGATCGACCCTTCGCGGCCGCGGGCGCGGTCCCTCACCCGTGGTCAGACGTCCTGCGCCACCTTGGCGGGATGCGGGGTCAAAAGGTCGGCGAGGGTCATCTGGCCCAGCGCCTCGGTCATGCTGGCCATCATCACGATCCACACCTTGCGGGTGGAGCAGCCGTCGACGAGGGCGCAGGTCGTCCCCGAGTCGGGCTTGAGGCAGTCCATGGGCGCCAACGATCCCTCCAGGGTGTTCAGAAGCTCCCGGAGGGTGATGTCCTCGGCCGGACGCGCCAGAAGGTAGCCCCCCTTGACGCCCCGGACCGAGCGAACGAAACCCGCCCGGCGCAGGTCCACGAAGATCTGCTCCAGGAACTCGACCGGAATGTGTTCCCCGCCTGCGATCTCGCGCAAGGAAACGGGTGCGCTCCCGTCGTACCCCGCCAGTGCGGCCATGGCCCGAAGCCCGTACTCGCTCTTGGCGGACATCTTCATGGGGGCCATCCTCCTTCGCGGACTACGGTGTCTCGACCACGAGCTTGTCGCCCTCCACGATCACGGGGTAGGTGTGCACGGGGGTGAAGGCGGGCAGCCGCACCGCCTTGCCGGTGGCCAGGGAGAAACGTCCGCCGTGGCGGGGACACTGGATGACCCGGTCGGGCAGGAGCTTGCCCTCGGACAGCGAGGCCTGGGCGTGGGTGCACGTGTCGTCGATGGCGTAGAAGACCCCCTCGACCCGGGAGACGGCGATGGGCCGCCCCCCCAGGTCGAAGCGCTTGATGCCGCCCTCCGGGACCTCGTCGACGCTGCCGAGGATCACTCTGGTCTTCACGGCTATCCCACCGACCCGACCATCTCGAGCTTGATCAGCCGGTTCATCTCCACAGCGTACTCCATCGGCAACTCCTTCGTGAAGGGCTCGATGAACCCCATCACGATCATGCGGGTGGCCTCCTCCTCGGTGATGCCCCGGCTCATGAGGTAGAAGAGCTGCTCCTCGGACACGCGGCTCACGGTCGCCTCGTGCTCCATGGTGACCCGGCTGTCGTTCACCTCGTTCACGGGGACCGTGTCCGCCCGGGAGTCCTCGTCGAAGATGAGCGTGTCGCAGTTGACCTTGCTCTTGGAACCCTCGGCCCCTTCGGCGATGTGCACGAGGCCGCGGTAGGTCGTGCGCCCGCCGCCGCGGGAGATGGACTTGGAGATGATGGTGGAGGTCGTGTCGGGGGCGTTGTGGATCACCTTGGCGCCCGCGTCCTGATGCTGGCCCTTGCCGGCCACGGCGATGGACAGGACATGGGCCTTGGCGCCGCGGCCCATCATGTACACCGAGGGGTACTTCATCGTCAGCTTGGAGCCGATGTTGCCGTCCACCCACTCCATGGTCGCGTCCTCGTACGCCACCGCCCGCTTGGTCACCAGGTTGTAGATGTTGGGAGCCCAGTTCTGGATGGTGGTGTAGCGGACCCGGGAGCGAGGCTTGCAGATGATCTCGACCACCGCCGAGTGGAGGGAGTCGGTGGTGTAGATGGGGGCGGTGCAGCCCTCCACGTAGTGGACGAAGGAGTCGTCCTCGCCGATGATCAGGGTGCGCTCGAACTGCCCCATGTTCTGCGAGTTGATGCGGAAGTACGCCTGCAGCGGGGTGGTGCACTTCACGCCGCGGGGCACGTAGACGAAGCTGCCCCCCGACCACACGGCGGAGTTCAGGGCCGCGAACTTGTTGTCCTCGGGCGGCACCACGGTGCCGAAGTACTCCCGGAACAGGTCCGGGTGCTCCCGCAGCGCGGAGTCGGTGTCGAGGAAGACGACCCCCTGGCTCAGCAGCTCGTCGCGGATGTTGTGGTAGACGACCTCCGACTCGTACTGGGCCGACACTCCGGCGAGGAACTTGCGCTCCGCCTCGGGGATGCCGAGCTTCTCGAACGTGTCCTTGATCGTCTGGGGCACCTCTTCCCACGTCCGGCCCTGGTTCTCCATGGGCTTCACGTAGTACGTGATGCGGTCGAAGTCGAGCTCGCTGAGGTCTCCGCCCCAGCGCGGCATGGGCTTGCTGAAGAAGATGTCCAGCGCGTCGTGGCGGAACTGGCGCATCCACTGGGGCTCGGACTTCATGCGCGAGATGGCGTCCACGACGTCGTGACTGATCCCTTGGCCCGTGCGGAAGATGGCCTCGTCCGGGTCGGAAAAACCGTAGCGGTAGTCCTCCATGGGCAGGGTCTCGAGCTTGTCGGTCATTCAGGACACCTCCTGTTGCTTTCGGATGGCGTCGACGGCCTCGTCCAGGGCGTTGAAGGCCAGAGTGGCGCATTTCACCCGCATGGGGAACTGGCGGACGCCGGCGAGGCTCACGAGGTCGCCCAGCGAGTCGCCCGGCGGCATGTCGGTGGTGAAAAGCTGCCGGAACGAGCGGGACAGCGCCCGGACCTCGTCGATGCGCCGGCCCCGGATGGCTTCGGTGAGCATCGAAGCCGCCGACATGCTGATGGAGCACCCGTGGCCGTTGAACCGCGCGTCGACGATGCGGTCGCCCTCCACCTTGAGGTCGAGCCCCAGCTCGTCGCCGCAGGTGGGGTTCGAGAGACCCACCCGGGCCGTGGCGTCGGGGAGTTCTCCCCGGTTGCGCGGGTGCTGAACGTGGTCCATGAGGACCTCGCGGTACAGGTCAGCCAACGGCATGGAGGAAGAACTCCCTTGTGCGCACCAGGGCGTGGACGAAGCGGTCGATGTCCTCGCGCGTGGTGTAGAGGTAGAAACTGGCGCGGGCGCTGGAGTGGATCCCCAGGCGGTGCATGAGCGGCTGGCAGCAGTGGTGGCCCGCGCGGACGCACACGCCGTACTCGTCAAGAGCGGTGGCCACGTCGTGGGGATGCACGTCCCCCAGGTTGAAGGTGATGATGCCGGCTTGGCGCTCCCGCGGACCGTAGACGGTGATCCCCTCCACTTCCGCGAGCCGCTCCAGCGCGTAGCGGGCAAGCTCCACCTCGTGGCGATGGATCTCCTCGAGCCCCACGTCCATGAGGTACTCGAGCCCCCTGGCCAGTCCGATGGCGCCGGCGATGTGGGGGGTGCCGCCCTCGAAGCGCATGGGCGGCGGCTTGTAGGTGGAGTGTTCCAGCTGGACCTCTTCGATCATCTCGCCGCCGAAGTAGTGGGGAGGCATGGCCGCCAGGAGTTCCGGCTTGCCGTAGAGCACCCCGATCCCGGTGGGCCCCAGCGTCTTGTGGCCGGAGAAGGCGAGAAAGTCGACGTCGAGGGCGGTGACGTCCACCGGCATGTGGGGCGCGCTCTGGGCCGCGTCCACCACGATCCGCGCCCCCCGTTCGTGCACCGCCCGGGTGATCCGGGCGATGTCGGTCACGGTTCCCAGCACGTTGGACACGTGCGCCAGCGCCACGAGCCGTGTGCGGTCCGTGAGCGCGGACCTGACCGCCTCCACCGTCACCGAGCCGTCCGGCTCGGGCTCGACGAACCTGAGGCGCGCGCCCGTCGCCCGGGAGACCTCCTGCCACGGGACCAGGTTCGCGTGATGCTCCAGCGGGCTCACGACGATCTCGTCCCCGGGGCCCAGCGTGGTCCGCGCGTGGCTCTGGGCCACGAGATTGAGTCCGTCGGTGGTGCCGTGGGTGAAGACGATGGTCTCGCGCGGGGCGTTGAGAAACCTTGCCACCACGTCACGGGCGCCCTCGAACGCCTCGGTGGCCGTGGCCGCCAGGGAGTATACCCCGCGGTACACGTTGGCATTCTGGGTCCGGTAGTAGCGGTCCACGGTCTCGATGACGGCCCTGGGCTTCTGGCTGGTGGCCGCGGAGTCAAGGTACGTGAGCGGCTGCCCGTGAACGGACGTGGCGAGGATGGGAAAGTCC
>JAJZYS010000097.1 GCA_021797925.1 Bacillota bacterium | reverse complement strand
GCCTCGATCGAGTAGGCGGGGGCGACTGACCCCAGCCTCTCACACCACCGGACATGCGGGTCCGCATCCGGCGGCTGGGCAAGCGTGACGGGTGCGGTACAGATCGGAAAGGCTGAACAGAGCCCTGGGCGCGCCAATAGGCGACGCCCGGGGCTCTGTTCATTGCGCCAATCACCCTTGCGGGTGTTGGCAAATTCGCGGGCGACCCAGTCGGGCAGTCCAAGGGCGCGCAGTTTCCCGCAACCGGGTTCGGGGCCGCTTCCACGTCTTCCACACGCACGCCCGCATGCGGTGGCGCAGCCATTCGTCCAGGGCCCTGTAGGTCCTGGGCGCGTTCGCGTAGCCGTACTACCCCATCCACCCCACCAGGTACGCGTTGGTGGCGCGGATCCGGTGGCCATGCCCTGGCTGCGCGCGCGTCGTGTCAGTTCGCAACGCGCCTCTTCATCCGATCCAGGCTTTGTGGCGCCACCCGCACGCCGACGCCCTGGGCGTTCTTGTCACGGCCTCTCCCCTGCGCGCA
Source organism: Bacillota bacterium (assembly GCA_021797925.1). Classification (GTDB taxonomy): domain Bacteria; phylum Bacillota; class Sulfobacillia; order JAJZYS01; family JAJZYS01; genus JAJZYS01. Next base: position 9,039 of record JAJZYS010000097.1, on the reverse strand, counting down.
GCGCGCGCACCACCGCCGCCGCCAGGGCGTCGACCCGGGGCGCCTCGGCCTGGGCGTCCACCCGCAGCCCCGCCGCCAGGACGGCGCGAGCGGTGCTCGGACCCATGGCCACGACCGCCAGGCGGCCGAGGGCACGGGTCCCGAGGCGTCCGACGGCGGCCCGGACCTGGCTCGGGCTCGCGAAGATCACGGCGTCGATCGCCCCGGCCTCGATGTCCTGACGCACCGGGCTCACGTCGACCTCGGTCTCCACCGTGCGGTAGCCCACCACGGTCGCGACCTCGGCGCCGGCGGCCCGGAGCCGCTCCGCGAGCAGCGGCGCGGCGAGGTTGCCCTGCCACAGGAGAAAGCGCCCCCCCGAGGCGTGGGGCAACAGCTCCTCCGCCAGGGCCGCGGCGGAGCCCGCCCCGGCGCCGGCGCGCACGCGCATCCCGGCGGCCGTGAGGGCCCGGGCGGTCGCCGGGCCCACGGCCGCCACGGCCAGCCCGGCGGGAGGGCCGACGCCCGTGCGCGCCAGGGCGTCGGCGAGGCTCGCCGCGCCGTTGACGCTGGTCACCACCAGCCAGCTCGCGGCCGCGAGCCGCTCGAGGCCGGCACGGCGCGCCTCGAGCGGGGTCCACGCCACCTCGATCAGGGGCAGCACGACCACCCGCGCGCCCAGCGCCACCAGCGCGTCCGCCAGGGGGGCCGCCTGCTCCGCCGGCCGGCACAGGAGCACCCCCCGACCGCCCAGGACCGCCGTCGGGGGAGGCATCAGCGCCCGCCCAGCGCCGCCGTCACCAGGGCGGCCAGCTCCGCGGGGTCCTTCCCCTCCCGGCGGGCCCAGCGGGGCGTGAGCCCCGCGGGAGCGTGGAACGCCGTCAGGACGTACCCCTCCCCCGCCGCGCGGGCGTGGGCGCCCATCGGCAGCTGGCAGCCGCCCCCGAGCCCCGCGAGCACGCTCCGCTCCGCCAGGGCGCACCGCCGGGTGGTCTCGTCGTCGAGGTCCGCCACCGCCAGGCGGGCGTCATCGTCCTCCGTCCGCACCTCGACGCCCAGGGCGCCCTGGGCCGGCGCCGGCACGAAGCGGTCGGGGTCGAGGAGCATGAGCGCCGCGCTCTTGTGGCCCAGGCGCGAAAGGCCCGCCTGGGCCACCACGACGGCGTCCACGGCGCCCGACTGGACCCGCCCGAGCCGCGTGTCCAGATTGCCGCGCAGGGGGACCGGGGTCACCTCCGGATAGAGCGCGCCAAGGAGCGCCCGCCGGCGCGGGCTTGACGTCCCCACCCGGACAAGACGCCCCGGCGGGCGCCCGACCCACGCGTCGCGCGGGTCGGCGCGCACGGGCACCGCGGCCAGCGTGAGCCCCGGGGACGGCAGCAGCGGCAGGTCCTTGAGCGAGTGCACCACGAGGTCGACCCGCCCCGAGCCCAGGGCCTCCTGCAGGGCGCTGGTGAACAGCCCGACTCCCTCGGCCGGCAGCGGCTCGTCGGGAGGCACATCGCCCCGGGTCCGGATCACCTCCACGCGCGTCGCGCGCCCGCGCGCCTCGAGCCACTCTCCCACCCACCTGGCCTGGGCCAGGGCCAGGGCGCTGCCGCGGGTCCCGATCGCCAGGGTGCGCCGCTCGTTCATGGCTTAGCCCAGGAACCGATGGGGACCCGGGCGCAAGAGCCCGACGCCCCACAGCTCCACGAGCGCCAGCGCGAACCCGAACAGACACAGGCGGCTGCCCATCCGGAAGAACGGCCGGCGCACGCGGTTGACCAGGAAGAGCCCGTACGGCAGCAGCACCAGGAATCCCACCCACGCCTCGGGATGGCGGATCCAGTCCCGGCCCCAGTCGGCGCTGGCGCCCAGCGCCCCGAATCCCAGTCCCACCGCGTACGTCACCGTCCCCACCAGCACCATCCGCCAGGTGAGCCGCTCCAGAAGCTCCAGGGCCGGGCGCCGCATCCCCATGCGGCCGGCCCGCTTGCGCCTGAGCTCTCCGAACGCCCAGAGATACGCCGCCGCCATGCCCGCCGCCACCGCGTACGCGGCGTACGCGGCCACCATGGCCCCCACGTGGATCCAGAACCAGGACGCCTCCCAGCGAAGAGGCACCCGCAGCGCCCCTTGGGGCAGGGCGAGCACGGGAAGCAGCAGCACCACCATGAGCGGCTCCACAAAGGCCCCCACGAGGTAGAGCTCCCGGCGCCGCGCGTACAGGTGATAGAACACGCCGCCCACGAAGACAACGAGCAGCACCCAGTCGGGCAGCGACGGCGCCCACGGGGCGGGGGCGATGAGCACCCGCACCAGGATCGACGCGCCCAACAGTCCCAGGGCGGCCAACCCCGTGGCCTGCCCGCGCGCGAGCCACCGGGAACTGCGCAGCACCCCCAGCCCCAGGAGGATGCTGGCGCCCACGTTGCCGCACACGGCGAGGATCAGCAGGTCCTCGGCCACGCCCATCGGGTCAGGCCAGCCGGAACAACTGCGCGAACGCCGCCATCAGGTCGCCGTCGCCGGCAATGGCGGCCTCGCGCACCCGGATCGTCGGATCCGCCAGGAGCTTGTTCATCAGCGTGGCGCTCATGGCCTCGATGAGGCGCTTCTCCCGGTCGGTGAGGTCCGGCAGGCGCGCGAACAGCCGCCTGAGCTCCCGCCGGCGCACGGCCTCGGCCCGCTGGCGGAGCGAGTGGATCTGCGGTCCCACCTGCCGAGCGCTCAGGCGTTCCTCGAGGTTCTTGACCTCCGTCTCGAGGATCTGCTGGGCGGCGGCCACCGCACGCTGGCGCTCGCGCAGGTTCTCCTCCACCACCTGGCCCAGGTCCTCGAGATCGTAGAGGAACACGTCGCCCAGCTCGGCGACCCCGGGATCCACGTTCCGGGGCACCGCCAGGTCGAAGAGGAAGAGCGGCCGCCCGCGCCGCGCCTCGAGCACACGCCCCAGCGCCTCCGCCCGGAGGATGGGGCCGGGAGCGGCGCTCGCGAACAGCACCAGGTCCACCTCACCCAGCACCCGGGGCAGGTCCGCCAGGGGGCGCACCTCTCCGTCGTCGGCCCGCGGCCCGGCCCGGGACACGCTGCGGCTCAGCACGGTCACCTGCCGGACGCCCGCCGCCGCGAGGTGCTCCAGCACCAGCCTCCCCATCTCCCCCATGCCCACGACCGCCACCCGGCGCTGGGCCAGGGGGTCGAACACGCGCCGGGCCAGCGCCACCGCGGCGTGCCCCACCGAGAGCGCGCCCTGGGAGAGCGCGGTCTCGGTGTGCACGCGCCGCGCCGCCCGGATCGCGCCGGCAAACGCCTGGGAGAGCACCGGCCCCACGCTGCCCGACCTGAGCGCCTTGCGGTACGCCTGGCGCACCTGGTGCAGGACCTGCGTCTCGCCGAGCACCTGGGCCTCGATGCCCGCCGCGACCCGGTAGAGGTGGCGCAGGGCGTCCCCCTCGCCGTAGACCCTGAGGTACGCCCCCATGTCGGCCTCGTCGCCCCGCGCGAGCACCTTCTGCACGGCCGCCAGCGCCTGGGGCATGTCCGCCACCACGGCGTAGATCTCGGTGCGATTGCACGTGGAGAGCACCACCGCCTCGGAGAAGGCCTCCCCCAGCTCGCCCACGGGGTCCTCCCCCTGAGCCCAGCGGGCCGCGGGTTCGCGGACGGCGATGGGCGCCACGGTATGCTCGACGGTGAACGCTCGAAGCAAACCCCGGTTCACTTCCGTGGTCAACTCCCCGCTTTCGGGCCCAGTGTACCACAAGCCGCGCGCAGGCGGCACCGTCTCGGCCCGCCACATCCGACCCCGAGCGCCCGGGGACGGCTCAGGCCGCGCGTGGCCGCTGCGCTGTCGAGCCCCGCTCCTCCCAGCGGACCCCGTTCGCCTGGAACCTCGGCGGAACGAGGCCGAGGGCCTGCCACGTCCGCGCGCCCACGCCGCCGTCGGGGGGGATGCCGCGAGCGCGCTGGAACGACTCCACGGCCCCCTTGAGGCCGTCGTCGAACGTGCCGTCCACCGGACCGCTGTAGAGCCCCATCGCGCTCAGCCGCTCCTTCACGTCCCGCACCTCGCTGCCGCGATCGCCGCTGAAGAGCACCCGCCGCGAGGGAGTGCCGATGATGTACACCGGCGTACCCACGCCCACGGCCTCAAACAGCCGCTCCACCGCGGCGTTGCGCATGCGGAAGCACCCGCCGCTGGCCGCGGTCCCCACGGTCCACGGCCGGTTGGTCCCGTGGATCCCGTACACGCCCCACGGCACCGACAGCTCCAGCCACCGGGTGCCGAAACCTCCGCCCCACACCGCCTTGCGGGTGATGCGAAACACCCCCAAAGGGGACGGCGTCGCGGGTTTGCCCACCGCCACGGGGTAGCGCGCGATCTCCACGTCGTTCTTGCGCAGGCTCAGCATGCGCGCGTCCACGTTGATCACCACGCTGATCCCCGGCGGGGCAGATGTCACCACCGGTGGCGGCACGACCAGCGCCGCCCAGGTGGCGAGAACAGCGTGCCACATGGCGTCGACCTCCCGGGCGTAAGGTGCCCAGCGCGATCCCATCCGACGCCGGGGATGACCGGGCCCCGATCCATGGAAGGCTACAGGTGGCCCTCGCACCCAACGCCCCCGTGCAAGGAGGAGGTCAACCCATGCTGGCAGCTCTCGTCATCGCCGGCCTGCCGTGGTTTCACGCCCCCGGGCCGCCCCCGCCCCTCACCCGCGTCGCCACGCCCGTCCGGGCGGTGGCCCTCACCTTCGACAGCGGCCCGGACGCCCGGGCCACCCCGGCCATCGTAGACCTTTTGCAGCGCTCGGGCACACGGGCAACCTTCTTCGTCCTGGGCGAGGGGATCGAGGAGAACCCGGCCCTGATCCTCGAACTCAAGGCTGCGGGGGAGGAGGTGGAGAACCGGGGGTTCAGGCGGGTCGACTACGGGCGGATGACACCGCGCCAGGCCATGCGGGAGATTCAGGACACCTCCGAGGAGATCGAGGACCTCACCGGGCAGGCCGTCCACTTCTTCCGGCCGCCCACGGCCACCCTGAGCCAACCGCTGCGCACCTACCTCAGCGCCCCGCGCCTGCAGCCGGTCCTGTGGTCCGTCGACGCCCGGGGCGCGGGGGCGCTCGCCGCCCTGGCGCGCGTCAGGCCCGGGGACATCGTGCGGTTCGAGGAGGACGCGGGCGCCCCCCGCGCCACGCTGGCCCAGCTCAGGTTCATCCTGCCCCGGCTCAGGGCCCAGCACATCGCGTGCGTCACGCTCCGGCAGCTCGTGAAAACGGCTCAGCCCAGGGCGGACCGAACCGCGGCGCTGATCTCCCACGGCATCTCGCACACCCGGGCGCCCGCCGCCTCCAGCGCGGCTCGCTTGGACTCCAGCGTGCCTCGGCCGCGCTCGATGATGGCGCCGGCGTGACCCATGCGCTTGCCCTCGGGGGCGGACTTGCCGGCCAGGTAGGCCACCACCGGCTTGGTCATGGTGCGCACCAGCTCCGCGGCCCGCTCCTCGGCGCTGCCCCCGATCTCGCCCACGAGCACCACCGCCTCGGTCTGCGGGTCCGCCTCCATCAGCGGCAAAAGGTCGGTGAAGGTCTGCCCGACCACGGGGTCCCCGCCCATGCCCACGACGCTGGACTGCCCCAGTCCGGCGTCGGACAGGCTCGCGGCGATCTCGTAGCTCAGGGTGCCCGAGCGGGCGATGATCCCCACCGGCCCCGGGCGGTAGATGTGCGACGGCATGATGCCCAGCTTCGACTCGCCGGGGGTGATCAGGCCGAAGGTGTTGGGCCCCACCAGGGTCACCCCGCGCAGGCGGCAGAAGGTGTGGATCGCCATGGTGTCGAGCACCGGAAGGTGCTCGGGGATCATCACCAGCAGCCTCACGCCGGCGGCGACGGCCTCGAAGGCGGCGTCGCGGGCCATGGCCGCCGGAACGAACACGATGGCGGCCTCGGCCCCGTCGCGCTCCACCGCCTCGCGCACCGACGCGTACACCGGGACCGAGAGGTGCGTCGTCCCCGCCTTGGACGGCGAGACCCCGGCCACCACCCGCGTGCCGTAGGCGATCATCTGCTGCGCGTGAAAGCTTCCCTGGTGCCCGGTGATGCCCTGGACGACGACCCGGGTGTCGCGGTGCAGCAGAACGCTCATCGGTCTCGACCCTTTCGCGACTCTTCCACGGTGCGCCGGGCCGCCTCGGCCATGTCCCGGTAGGCCTCGATGCCCGCCGCCCTGAGCAGGGCGACGCCCTCCGCCTCGTTGGTGCCCACCAGCCGCACCACCAGGGGGACCGGGATGCCCCGGGTCTCCCGGACGGTGAGGATGGCCCGGGCCACGTCGTCGCAGCGTGTGATCCCGCCGAAGATGTTGATGAAGATCACCCGCGGCCGCATCCCCACCAGCACGTCCAGCGCCTGCGCGGTGGGTTCCACGCTGGCGCCGCCGCCCGCGTCGAGAAAGTTCGCGGGTCGGCCGCCGAAGTGCGCGATCGCGTCCAGCGTCGCCATGGCCATGCCGGCGCCGTTGGCCATGACCGCGATGTCCCCGTCGAGCTCCACGTACGCGAGCCCGATCTCTCGGACCCGGCGTTCGAGCTCTGTCCCCTCCTCCACCCGCTCGAGCTCCGGGTGGCGGTCCACCGCGCTGTCGTCGATGTTCAGGCGCGCGTCGGCGGCGATGACCTCATCGCCGGTGATCACCAGCGGGTTGATCTCCACCAGCTCCGCGTCCCGCTGGCGGAAGACGCCGATGAGCCGGGCCAGGATGTCCTGGAACTGGGCGGCCCAGGGCGCCTCGAGGCCGATCCCGCGCGCCACTTCCCGCAGCAGGTACCCCTCGCCGTTCCACAGGATGGGCACGTGCCGGCGCACGAGGAACTTCTCGTCCACGTCCTCGATCTCGACGCCCCCGTGGGCGGAGGCCATCACCACAAGCTCGCGGGCCACGCGGTCCACGGTCACCGACACGTACAGCTCCCGGTCGGTGGCGAGCTTGCCCTCGACATAGACCTTCTCCACGCGGTAACCCTTGAGGTCCATTCCCAGGATGCGCCGGGCCTCGGCCCGCGCCGCTTCCGGGGTGTCGGCGAACCCGATGCCGCCGGCCTTGCCCCGGCCACCCACCAAGACCTGGGCCTTGACCGCCACGGGCCCGATCTCGGCCGCGGCCTCAGCGGCCTCGGCGGGGGTCTGGCAGACCCGGCCCGGCGGAACGGGCACCCCGGCCTCCCGCAGCACACCCTTGGCCAGATACTCGTACAGTTTCAAGCTTCCTCGGCGCCCCCTCTACGTGATCCGGGACCAGATCCCCGGGATCGGTCAGGTGCCGTACCCCAGCATCGCCAGCGGGCCGCGCACGGCCTCCACCGACGCCTGGAACCGGCGCCGCTCCTCGGGCGTGAAGTCGATCTCCATGATGCGCTCCACCCCGCCGCGGCCCAGCACCGCGGGCACGCCCACGTACACGTCGTCCTCCCCGTACTCGCCCTGCAGGTGCGCCACCGTGGGCAGCAGCCGCTTCTCGTCGAGGAGGATGGCCTCCACCATCTCCGTCACCGCCGCCCCCGGCGCGTAGAACGCGCTGCCCTGCTTGAGCAGGTTCACGATCTCGCCGCCGCCCTTGCGCGTGCGGTCCACGATCTGCTCGATGGTCTCAGCGCCCAGCAGCCGCTCGATGGGGATGCCGCCGGCGGAGCTGTAGCGCACCAGCGGCACCATCTGGTCGCCGTGGCCACCCATGACGAAGGCACTGATGTCGCGCACCGAGATGGACAGCGCCTCGGCGAGAAAGGTGCGAAAACGCGCGGAGTCGAGCACCCCCGCCATCCCCATGACCCGGGGATAGGGAAGGCCGGACACCTTCTGGGCCACGTAGGTCATCACGTCCACGGGGTTGCTGACGACGATGAAGATGGCGTCGGGGGACGCGGCGGCGGCCTCGCGGACCACGGCGCTCACGACCTCCTGGTTCACCTTCAGGAGGTCGTCGCGGCTCATGCCCGGCTTGCGGGCGACGCCGGCGGTCACCACCACCACCGCCGAGCCCGCGGTGGCCGCGTAGTCGCCGGTGCCGCTGACCTTCACGGACCGGCCCAGGAGCGGAGTGGCCTCGTAGAGATCCAAGCCCTTGCCCTGAGGAACGCCCTCCACCACATCGAGGAGCACCACGTCACCCAGACCCCGGGCCGCAATCCAGCTGGCCGTCGTGGCACCCACGTTGCCGGCGCCCAGAATCGTCACCTTTTCGCGCATGGCTACTCGCCTCCCAGCCGTTCGATGATCGCGTCGGCGAACCCGGAGGTGGAGACCTCCCGCGCGTCGGGCCGGCCGCGCGCCAGATCGTACGTGACGACGCCGTCGCGGATGGTGCGGGCCAGGGCCGACTCCACGTCGTCGGCCGCCTCGACCCAGCCGATGTGCCGCAGCATCATCACCCCCGACAGCAGCAGGGAACTGGGGTTCACCCGGTCGAGGCCCGCGTACTTGGGGGCGGTGCCGTGGGTCGCCTCGAACACCGCCACCTCGTCGGAGATGTTGCCCCCCGGCGCGAGCCCGATGCCGCCCACCTGGGCGGCCACGGCGTCGCTCAGGTAGTCGCCGTTGAGGTTGGGCGTCGCGATGACGTCGAAGTCCGCGGGGCGCAGCAGCAGCTGCTGGAAGGTGTTGTCGGCGATGAGGTCGCGCACCACCACCTTGCCCTCGCGCGACGCGCCCGGCTCCAGTTCCGACTCGCGCACCACCCGCTCGCCGAACTCGCGGGCCACCTCGTATCCCCAGTCGCGGAACGCGCCTTCGGTGTACTTCATGATGTTCCCCTTGTGCACCAGGGTCACGCCGCGGCGGTGGTGGTCCAGTGCGTACTGGATCGCCTTGCGCACGAGCCGCTTGGAACCGAACGGCGACATGGGCTTGATGCCCAGCGCCGAATCCTCGCGCACGTCGACTCCCAGCGTGCCCCTGAGAAACTCCCGCAGCGCCCTGGCCTCGGCGGTCCCGCTGGCCCACTCGATCCCGGCGTAGATGTCCTCGGTGTTCTCGCGGAAGATCACCACGTCCACCCGTTCGGGGTGAACCACCG
>JAJZYS010000096.1 GCA_021797925.1 Bacillota bacterium | reverse complement strand
CACGGCCACGGCGGCGAGGAGGATCCCGGGGAGCACCTGGCCCAGGGTGGCGTGGTGGAGGAAGACCCGGGCGATGACGCCGGCCAGGAGGAGGGCCTGGGCGACGGTGGCCAGCGCGGCCACAAGACCCAGGGCCACGGCCGCCGCAAACGCCGGGGACGCTCCCCTCGTCCCCGCCAGGATCCGGCGGCCCAACCGCCACAGGCCGGCCGGGTGCGCCGACCCCCGGGCGGGGGTCGTGTCCGGACCCGCTAGCGCCACGGTTCGGCGCTCCCTTCACCCCGGCGCCGGGTCCCCCGCGCGGCGCGCCGGGGCCGCCCCTCCCCCGGCCGGGGACGCCCGCCGGCCAGAGCGCTCAGTAGTGAAAGGTGTCCTGCAGGGAGATGCGCCGCCGGAAGACCCAGTACGTCCACGCCTGGTACGCCAGCACCAGGGGCAGCGCCGCGAGGGCCAGGATGGTCATGACCCGGAGGCTGTAGGGGTTCGACGCCGCGTTGGTGATGGTGAGGCTCCAGGCCGGGTTCAGCGTGCTCAGCATGAGCCGCGGCGAGAGCGCCATGAACACCGTGATGCTGCTGAGCACGATCACGAGCCCGTTGACCGCGAAGGCCAGGCCGTAGCGGCGGCGCACCAGCAGTTCGCGCACCGCGAGCATGGCCACGGCCGCGAGCACGGGGATGGCGCCGGGGTCGATCCCCATGTGCCGGGGGAACGAGGTGTAGAAGTACGTGAGGATGACGAAGGCGAAATACAGCGCCGTGGCCACGGCGCCGATCACCATCGCGTACCGGTTGGCGCGCTCCCTGAGGTCGTCCGAGGTCTTCAGGGCCACGTACAGCGCCCCGTGCAGCGTGAACAGGGCCGCCGCGCCGAGCCCGCCCAGCACGGTGTAGGGCGTGATCAGCGTGAAGAAGCTGCCCACGAAGTTCATCTGGGCGTCGATGGGCACGCCCGTCAGCATGTTGGCCATGGCCATGCCCCAGATGACGGGCGGAACCAGGCTGCTGCCGAAGATGATGCCGTCCCAGGTCCCTCGCCACCTCGTGCCCGCCATCTTGCTCCTGAACTCCAGGGCCACCCCGCGCAGGATCAGGGCCAGCAGGAGCAGCGCCAGGGCGAAGTAGAACCCGCTGAAGAGCGTGGCGTACCACCGCGGGAAGGCGGCAAACATGGCGCCGCCGGCGGTGATGAGCCACACCTCGTTGGCGTCCCACACCGGCCCGATGGTGGCGAGCACGGCTCGCCGCTCCTTGTCGGTGTGGCCCAGGAATAGGGCCAGGATCCCCACCCCGTAGTCGAATCCCTCGAGGAAGAAGTAGCCGGTGAAGAGCACCGCGATGAGCACGAACCAGATCGTGTCGAGGGTCACTCCCGCCACCCCCTCTCAGGCCAGGGATTCGTCGGCCAGGCCCCGGACGGGGCTCTCCTCCGGCTCCGCCGCGTCGGGTCCCAGGCGCACGTACCGGCCGATCAGCGTGACGTCCACCACCGCGATGGCGCCGTAGATCACGCCGAACCCGATCAGGGTGATCCACACGTCCGTGGCCGTGAGCGTCGGCGACACGCCCGCGGCGGTCTTCTGCAGCCCGTACACGATCCACGGCTGGCGGCCCACCTCGGTCATGATCCAGCCCATGGTGTTGGCGAAGAACGGCAGCCCGATGCTCCACTCCATGGTGCGCAGGTAGCGCCGCCGCTCGAGGTGGCGCTCGCGGTTCTGCAGGTACAGCCCGTACCCCGCCAGGATCACCATGACGGTCCCGGCCAGCACCATGAGCCGGAAGCTCCAGAACGTGGGGATCACCGGCGGGATGTAGTCGCCGGGCCCGTAGCGACGCACGTCCTGCGCCTGCAGGGCGTCGATGCCGGGCACGCGCCCCACGGTGCGGTTGTACGCGAGGATGCTCAGCATGTCCGGGATGGCGACCACGTCGGTGTTGCGCCGGGCGGCCGGATCGATGTTCGCGACCACCGTCCAGGGCGCGCGGTCGGGGCTCGTGTGCCAGAGCGCCTCCGACGCCGCCATCTTCATGGGCTGGGCCACCACGATGTGCTGCGCCTGCTCGTGGCCCACGATGGCGACGAGCAGGCTCGTGACGAACGCCACCACGAGGCCCAGCCGGAAGGTGCGGTCGAAGAGCTCCCGGTGGAGGCCGCGCACGAGGAAGTACGCGCTCACGCCGGTGACGAAGAACGCCCCCGTGGCCAGCGCGCCGAGCTCCACGTGGGGGAACTCGAGCCACAGCTGGGGGTTTGAGAGCAGCGCGAAGAAATTGTTCATCTCCGCGTGGCCGTGGCGCATGACGTAGCCCACCGGCTCCTGCATGAAGGCGTTGGCCGTGAGGATCCAGTAGGCGGAGATGGACGTGCCCGCGGCCACGAGCCACATGGCCGTCGCGTGAAGCCGCGGGGAGATGCGGTCCCACCCGAAGATCCAGACCCCGAGGAACGTCGACTCCAGGAAGAACGCCAAGAGCGCCTCGACGGCCAGGGGCGCGCCGAACACGTCCCCGACGAACCGGGAGTAGTTCGCCCAGTTCATCCCGAACTGAAACTCCTGGAGGATGCCCGTCACGACGCCGACGGCGAAGTTGATGAGAAACAGCCGGCCGAAGAAGTCGATCAGCTTCCTCGTCTCGGGATCCCTTCCGCGGTGCAGGTAGATCGTCTCGAGGATCGCGAGGAGAAACGCGAGCCCGATGGTGAGCGGGACGAAGAGAAAGTGGTACACGGTGGTCACGCCGAACTGCAGCCGGGCCAGTCCCACTTCCGTCATCGGCATCCCCCGCCACCGGAGTGATGCGCGCCCGGTTCCCGAGGACCCGGGCGGCGCGGGACGCGGTCTGTGTCAGGTTCCGGCTACCCCCATTATGGTGACCATAGCGCAACCGGGCAAATCCCGTCAAGAATGCCAGAACCCGCTTGCTGGCGGCGCGGCGGGGACCCGCCCCGTCGCCGCGCTCGTGGCGGGGCCGGCGCGACGGCCTGAGGGCGCCGGCCGCTCCGTCATCCCGCCGCCCGTCGCCCCCGCCGCGCCAGCGCCCCCGGGCCCCGGCGCAGCGGCCGGTAGTCCAGCAGGTGACGCTTGAAGAGCACGGCCGCGTACCGCATGGAGAGCCAGACGAAGACCGCCTGAAGCAGGAGGTCGAGGAGCACGCCCCACCAGTGGATGCCGCCCAGCTGCAGCTGGGCGAAGCCCATGAGCGGAGCGAGGAACGGCACGTACGCCGAGATCGAGAGCACCCGGGCCACGGGGCCGGTGGGACCGCTCATGGCCAGCACCGTGCCGAAGTACGCCAGCATGATCGGGACGAGCACCGGCAGCGTCGCCTGGTTCATCTCGCTGGCGCGCGTGGCCCGCGACGCCAGCCCCGCGAAGATTGTGCCGTACTGCAGGTAGCCCACGGCGGCGAAGAGCCCGAAGAGGAGAAAGTCGGTCGGCGGCAGCCTTCTGAGCTCCGACGTCGCGCTCGCGCCGCCGCTCAGGGCGACGGCGAGCCCCCACGCCAGCGTCCAGATGAGAAGCTGCAGCGCCGCCAGGGCGCCGATGCCCAGGACCTTCCCCCACAGGAGCGTGGTCGGTTCCAGGCGCGAGAGGAGCATCTCCGCGTGGCGCGTCTCCTTCTCCTCCACCGTGGAGATGCCGATGACGACCCCGTACGTCAGCACCACCATGTAGAGGACGATGCCCAGCAGGAAGACCGCCAGCCGCCCGCCCACGGCGCGCTGGGAGACGCGCACGGGGAGCACCTCGAGCCCGTGCCGGGCCAGCGCCGCGGCCAGCGCGGCCTGCGCCGACGGGCCGAGGTAGCGGGTCAGCTCCCGCGCGTTGTAAGCGGACCCCACCAGGGTCGACACCTGGTCGGGATGACCGCTGTAGACGAGTCGCCCCCGGCTCAGGCTGAAGAAGCCGTCGAGCCTCCCCTCCCGCACGGCCGCGAGCGCCCGGGCGCGGGAGGCCTCCTCGACGACGCGCAGCCGGGCCCGGGGCTTGCGCACGGCCTGGCGGTAGAGTCCCTCCAGGAGCCGGGGCGCCACCCGGTAGGCCCGCGCCGTCGGGACGGGATGCATGAGCCGGTTCGCCAGGGCGGGGCCGAACTGGGCCGCGAGGACCAGGAGCACGCCCACCAGCACGGTCGCCCAGAAGCCGGGCCGGCGCACCCGCTCCCCCCACTCGCGCCGCGCGACGACCCCGATCTGCCGGCGCGCGTCAGGACGCCGCATCGGTCTCGTCCCCCGCCGCGAGCTCGCGGAAGACACGCTCCAGATCCTGCTCGGGCCGCACCCGGAGCACCGTTTCGCCGCGCTCGAGCGCCGCGGCGAGCGCCTGCGGCAGCTCCGACCGCGGCACGCGCCGGGAGATGGACTCCTGGGCCCCTGACCTGAGCTCGAGCTCGTACGCCTCGGGCTCGCGCGAGGGCCGGTGGGCGAGAAGGCGCCGGCCGGCCAGGATGTACACCACGTCCGCGAGCTCCTCGAGGTCGGCGATGCGGTGGGTGGAGAGCAGCACGCTCTTGCCCGCGCGCCGCTGCTCCGCCAGAAGCTCCAGCATGAGGTCGCGGTTCACGGGGTCCAGTCCCGAGAACGGCTCGTCCCACAGCAGAAGCTGCGGGTCGCCGATCAGGCTGGCGGCCAGCTGCACCTTCTGCTGGTTGCCCTTGGACAGCGTCTCGATCGCGGCCTCGGCCGCGCGGGCCAGCTCGAGCCGATCGAGCCAGCGGTCCGCCGCCTCCCGGGCCCGCGCTCCCGTCAGGCCGTCGAGCCGCGCCAGGAACTGAAGGTACGCGCGCACCCCCATGCGGCGGTAGAGCCCTCGCTCCTCGGGAAGGTAGCCGACCGCCATGGATCTCACCACCACCCGGCCCCGCTCGGGCGCGAGTATCCCGACCAAAAGCCGCATCGTCGTGGTCTTGCCGGCGCCGTTGCGCCCGAGCAGCCCCGCCACCGAGCCCGCCTCGAGCGTGAGGCTCGCCCCCTCCAGCACCGGCGTCGCCGCGTAGGCGAACGTGACATCGATGAGCTGCGCCAGCGGATCCGTCAAGCCGCTTCACCCCGTGATGGGCGCACAGGAGCCCCGTGAGGCTTCGGGGAGCCTGTGCGCCGGAATTTCCGCCCGCGGTCCGAAGCGGCGGGCACGCCCTCAGGTGCTGGCGGCGGTCTTCACCGCGGCGTTCCGGAGGCTCGCCAGCCGGTAGCCCAGGCCCCCGGAGACGAGCAGCATCAGCGCGCACGCCCCCACGATGGCCCCGAGCCCCACCACGTGCACCAGCGGCCCCGCCACCAGCGGCGCCGTCCCGGTCCCGATGCCGGCGAGCCACTCGTACGCCCCCACCGCCCGGCCCTGGATCCGCGGCTCGAAGAGCGACTGGTACCACGTCAGGAGCGGCACCAGCAGCAGCATGTTGCTCAGCCCCATGAGCCCCCAGTCGAGCAGCGCCGGCACCAGGCCGCGCACCACCAGGATCAGCGCCAGGGACACGCCCATGGCCAGAAGGCCCACGTTGATGAGCTGGCCCCGGGGGAACCGGGCGCCGAGGCGCACCTGCCCCAGGCCCACGGCCGTCATGACGCCGCCCTGGACCATGAGGAGCCAGCCGATGTCCGTGGCGGGAAGCCCCAGCAGCCTCGGCAGCATGAGGATCTCCAGCGCGTTGACCGCGCCCATGGCCACGAAGAGGAATCCCGCCTGCACGAGGAGCCCTCGGGCCACGGGCTGGGCGAAGACGGTCCCCAGCCCCTCCCGGATCTCCCGCCACAGGACGCCCATCCGAAGCACCGAGGACGGGGCGAACGCCCCCTCGGGCCAGCTCGCCATGAGAATCGCCGTCCCGGACACGAGGTACGTCGCCGCGTCGGCGAGAAAGAGCGGCCGGGGCCCGACGGCGGCGATGAAGAGGGCCGCCGCCAGGTAGCCCGCCATGTCCATGGCCTGGCCCGCGGAAAGGTTCAGGGCGTTGCCCTTGAGCAGGCCCTCGGATCCCGCCAGGATGGGGATGGCCTTCTGGTAGGCGGGCCGGTACACCGTGCGCATCAGCCGCAGCAGCGTGGCGACGAGAAAGAGCAGGACCGGCGTGTGGACCGCCGCCAGCGCCGCGGCGATGAGGACCGAGGCGTAATCCGTCGCCCACATGACCCGCCCCAGGTGCCAGCGGTCGATGAACGCGCCCATCGCCCACCCCACCGCCACGTCGGGGAGCGTGGACGCCCCCAGGATCAGCGCGATCCACAGCCCCGAACCGTGGGTGACGTCGTACGCGTAGACCGCCAGCGCGACGAGCGTGAGCTTGTCGCCGAAGCGCGAGACGTTGCGCGACACGAACAGATAGCGAAAATTTGGCCGCCGCAGGAGCTCGACCGACGCCTCCACCCCCTCGCCTGCCCGCCATGCCCGGCGGGGTCCACACCACGGTCCCGGCCGTCCGGGCGTCGCCGGCGGCCGTCCACGCCGGGGAAGGGCGCGGTGCTCGGTCTCCTGGGTGTCACGGGCTGGCGCCGGCGTCCCCTCCGGCGCAAGCGTCGACCTGGGTCCCGCCGCGCGGGCGCGTCGACCGAACGGCGCGCCGTCGCGGCCACGGCCTCGGTCCGGCCCCCCCGGGTCCGGGGCGGCAGCCGGAACCGACCGCAAACCCGCTCGCGAACGGAACCCTGCCCTTCGCCGGCGGCCAGGCTCTCCCCTGCCGGGCGCGGATCGCCGGCTCCGGGCGGCGTCGACCTCAAGGGTCGCTCCTCATGGCAGCGTTATACTATAACAGCATCGAAATGGCAACCGTGGAGCTCGCCGGTCCCCGTCAGGGCGCCGTCGCCCAGGCGACGGGCGGCGGGCGCAGCGTGAGCTCCACCGTCATCCCCGGCCTGACGGGCGTGCCGGCGCGGGGGCGCTGGGAGCGCACCTCGCCCGCCCCGCGGGCCCGCACCGCCAGCCCCTGCGCCCGAAACAGCGCCTGGGCCTCGCCCAGGGACAGTCCCAGCGCGCTGGGCACCCGGCGCGCCAGGTAGACGCTCTGGGCCACGGACACCTGGACGAGACCGCTCAGCGGCCGCGGGTCGCCGGGGAGCGGGAGCTGGCTCACGACCCGCTCGCCGCGGCCGCGCACCAGGAGCGCCAGTCCGGCCCGCTGCGCCGTGGCCATGGCCGTGGCCAGCGGCGCGCCCACGAAGCCGGGGACCGAGCGCTGGGAGCCCGCCGGCAGCGGCGCGGGCCGCTGGGGGAGGATGCCCTCCACCGAGAGGGTCTCGGCCATGATGCGCTTGGCCACCGGGGCGCCCACCTCGGCCCCGTAGATCTGCCCCACGGGGTCGTTGACCTGCACCAGCACCAGGACCCTGGGGTGGGGGATGGGACCGTATTCCACGAAGGACGCCATGTACAGGTGGTGCCCGAAGGTGCCGTGCAGGAGCAGCTGCGCCGTGCCGGTCTTGCCCGCCATGGTGTACCCGCGGATCTTGGCGGCGGTGCCGGTGCCGAACCGGACCACGTCGGTCATGGCCTTGACGATCTCCGCGGAGACCTTGCGGCTCATCACCCGCTGGCCCGGGCCGGCGCCGATGCGGCGGACGATTCGGCCGTCGGGGGCGATCAGCTCCCGGCCCACGTGGGGCCGGTGCCACACGCCGCCGTCGGCGACCGCCGCCACCGCGGACGCCAGCTGGATGGCCGTGACCGCCTCGGTCTGCCCGAAGGCCATGGTGGCCAGGTCCATGGGCCGGATGCGGTTCAGCGGCAGCCACACCCCCGGGGACTCGCCGGGCAGGTCGATGCCGGTGGGGGTGGCGACGTGGATGCGCCGGGCGTAGCTGAGCAGGCGCCGGGCGCCCAGCTTGAGCCCGATGTCCATGAAGGCGATGTCGCTGGAGAGGGCCACCGCGTGGTCGAAGTTGAGCCACCCGAACGCGTTGGGCCACTCCCAGCCGTGGAACATGTGGCCGGTGACCACCTTGTACCCCGGGTCGTAAAACTCGCTCTTGGGGGTGATGATCCCCGCCATGAGCGCCGCGGCGGCGGTGACGGGCTTGAAGGTGGACCCCGGGGGGAACGCCTCCTCCACCGACTGGTTGCGCCAGTCCGCCGGCGGGTAGCGCCCGGGGTGATTGGGGTCGGCGCTGGGCCACTGGGCCATGGCGAGCACCCCCCCGGTGCGCGGGTCGAGGACGATGACCCGGCCGCTGCGGGCGTGGGCCCTGTGAATCTCGGCCACCAGCGCGCGCTCGGCCAGGGCCTGGATCGTGGCGCTCAGGGTGAGCACCAGCGTGTCGCCGTTGCGGGGGGGGCGCAGCACCCGGTCCCGCTCGGGCAGGGGGTTGCCCGCGGCGTCGAGCACCTCGCGCTCGAGGCCGGGCCGCCCGGCCAGCTGCCGCTGATACGTCTCCTCCACGCCCGCCAGACCCTGGCCATCGGCGCCCACAAAGCCCACCACCGGGCCGAACAGGGCGCCCTCGGGGTAGCGGCGCCGCTCCTGGGGCGTGAAGTCGACCCCCGGCAGCGCCAGCCGCGCCAGGCGCTGCGCCAGCACCGGGGAGAGGTCCGGGTCGAGGACCACGTACTGGAGCTTGAGGCGCAGCAGCCCCATCAGCCTGCCGACGGGCTGCGCCAGCGCCGGCGCCAGCGCCCTGGCGGCGGTGGAGCGCTGGGCGGGGGTCATGATCTCGGGATCGGCGGACACCACGTAGCCGGTGGCGTCCACCGCCAGGATCCGGCCGCTGCGGTCGAGGATCGGCCCGCGCAGCGCGGCGATGGGCACGTAGTGCACCCGCTCCAGCTGCGCGGCGGCGGCCAGCTTGGGCCCCTGATCCAGCTGCAGGAACCCGAGCCGCCCGATGAGCGCCATGGCCGCAAGCCCCAGCCACAGGATCAGCGTCCGGGCCCGGCGGCGCGAGATCGATTCCGACGCGATCACCCCGCTGGGAAGTCAGCCGTCAGGAAGCCTGTGGAGCGGCCCCGAGCCAGGCTAGGCCTGCCGGAGCGCGTCCACGGGCGGGCAGGCGTCCGACAGCCACTCCGAGCCGTAGGCGCGCATGGCCTCGATGACCGGGATCAGGGCGCGGCCCTTGGCGGTGAGCGAGTACTCCACGCGCAGCGGCACCTCGGCGTAGCTCGCCCGCCGGATCACGCCGTCGCGTTCCAGCCCCCGGAGCCTCTCGGCCAGGGTCTTGGGGCTGATGCCCCCCAGCGAGCGCTCCAGCACCGTGAAGCGCTTGGTTCCCGTCGCGAGATCGCGGATGATCAGAAGTGTCCATTTGCCGCCGATGATGCGGGCAGTCTCCTCCACCGGACAGAAACTCTCGCGGATCGTTTCCACGGCCCCACCTTCTCGGCGTTATGGTAGCACACTTGGCGGCCGGTGGGGAGGGGCGCCAAGGCGCGCCCCGCGGCGCCGGCGGCCGGTGGCGGCGATCCGGGGCCGCGCCGGGGGCCCGGCCACCCGCGCGCCCAGGGCCGCGACTATGGTACCATGGGTCCGGTTGCGAGCGGGCCATCGCTCCGCCACACGACTCGCGGAAGGACATCGGACATGCGCACCCAGAAGCTCGCCCTGGCGACCACCACCCTCTTGTCCGCCGCGCTTCTCGCCGGCTGCGGCCATCCCGTCGCCGCCCA
>JAJZYS010000095.1 GCA_021797925.1 Bacillota bacterium | reverse complement strand
CTGCCGGGATGGCGGCCAGGCGGGACGAGGAAGAACGACGCGCTCGAGATCGGGGGCCACGGGCTGGGCGCGGGCGCGGGGCAGCCGTCGGCCGTGCGCGCTCCCGCCGCGGGCGGGCGCAGGAAGGCCGACCACGAGAGCAGCGGCACACAGACGCGCTCGGGGCCGCGGCCGCGGCGGATGCGCACCTGGGGGGCCGCGGCGAGGGGGCCGGGCAGGATCACCTCGGCCCGGGCCGCGAGCCCGGTGGCCTCGCGCAGCACCCTTTGCAGCCCGTCGACGGCCGGTGCGACCGCCGTCGAGGCGAAGACCGGCAGCCACGACGTCGCCGCCGCCGGGAGGGTCCACGAGCCCAGGGGCGCAAGCCGTCCCCGGTCCAACCGCCAGAGGGCGACCCGGTCCCCCAGCGTCGCGACGACCCGGTGCCCGCGGGGCGAGAAGGCGATGCCCTGGGGCGCGGGGTACCCGGCGCCGCGACCGGCGGTCAGCGTGCCGGCCCGTCGCCACGGGCCGCCCGCCGGGCCCAGGTAGACGGCGCCGTCGCGGGCGAGCAGGGCCAGCTGGCCGCCGAAGGCGGCGGCCGCCGCGAGCGGATGCTCGCGGGCGAGGGCGTCCAGGCGCGCCAGTCCCCCGAGCCGGCCGCCCGGGGCCAGGACGAAGTACCGGCAGGACCAGCCGTTGCCCACGGCCTCGGGCCCGCGCACGAGGAAGGCGCCGTGGGGCAGCAGCGCCAGCACCGGGGGCGCGCACGCGCGATCCCCGCCGTTGCCCTCCAGGGCGACCTTCCCCGCGCGCGGCACCGGTTCCGCGGGATCGGGCACGAGACCCCGCGCGCCGATGGCGAAGATCTCCCCGACTCCGCCGCCGTGGAAGGCGTCGAGGGCGAAGGGCGTCCGGTTAAACGCGCCGACCACCCCCTGGAGCTCGCTGTAGCCGTCGCCGGTGAACATGGAGCCCATCCGGGGCGTCGTGAAGTCGACGGAGATCAGGCCCACGCTTCCGGTCGAGAGCCGCCAGCGCACGGCGACCATCCCCAGGTCGCCAAGGGGCGGCTCGCCCTCGGGGCCCAGGAGGAGCGTCACGCCGGCGGGGCCGGGAGCGAGCGCGATCACGCCCCCGGGCAGGGGCACGGTGCGCTGCGCGCCGGCTCCGGTGACCAGGGTCAGCCCCTGGTAGCTGCCGGCGAGCACGACGAGCTTCGCCGGTGCGGCGCGGGCGCCCGCGAGCGGCGTCAGGACGGCCAGACCGAGCGCCAGGGCGCCGCCGGGGATCCCCCGGCGCCATCGGGGACGGCCCCGTCGCGCCCCCTCCGGGTCCCGCCCCGGGCCGTCGTTGGAGTCGCCGGGCCGCTTTTCTCGTCCCCTCTTCATCCCATTCATGGCATGGAAACCTCGGCGTTCGGGCCCACAGCGCCATAGACCTCGCTTTCGGCGGAATCAGAAGAGCACGGTGCAGTGATCTTGGGAACGCCATGCTGAGCGCCACGCTCCACCAGCATTGGACATCGCAAAGCGGTCAAAGGCTTGCGGACACGGCCAAGGGCGCAGACGCCCTCCGCGACACGGGCGCTGCGGCCGTTGGGAACGGGAAGGCGTCCGATCAGGTGAAGCTCGGCGGGCTCTGCATTCAGAAGTTCGGCGTCGGTTCTACCTGCCCTCCCGGCAGGCTTGTTCGGTGTCATGGCAGGTGGGGCCAACCTTCCATGTGGGCCAAGACCGAACCCAACGCCTCCCGCCGACAAAAGGGCGATCCGAAAAAGCGGTAGAGCTGGATGGCCTACGGTTTTCACATCTGCATACGGCCGTCTTCAACTATGAAGCGGGTTTGCGGTCAAGCCATGGCAGCGGGCGTCGATCTCCATCCGGAATGCTCCTGCGGCCCGGGAAGGTTACGCAAGACATCTGGAACTCATCCAACCGGGTTCATCCGCTCGTATCGTCTTTTCGGGGGGAGGTGATCCGGGCATCGCTCAGGGGTGAGATCTGTCGCAACGGGAAAAGGCGGGGTCACGCCGCGGTACGGTTCACGGTGACTCGACTGCGCCGGCGCGAGCCGGGAAACTCGACCCGGCCGACTCCTCGCGACCGTCCTCCGGACGGGCGGGCGCGCAGAACGGCGGAGTCTCGAGGCCGCGACCCGGCGCTCCGCGGTTGCTGGGAGGAATGCTGTTGGATCTTGTGTGGCTGGGCGGCGCGGCCGGTGGGGACCGGCTGCTTGTCGGGGGCAAGGCCGCCCACCTGTGCCGCCTGGCTGCTCGATATCCGGTCCCAGCCGGATTCTGTCTGACCACCCAGGCGTTTCGACAGTGGAGGGCGGCGGCGGGTCCCGATGATCTGCCGCGGGGAGTCAGGACGACACTGGCGAAGGCGTACCGGGACCTCGGCGGTGCGCAGGGGACGAGCGATCCCGCCGTCGCGGTACGCTCCTCGGCGGTCGACGAAGACGGGTCCGAGGCCTCGTTCGCCGGCCAGCACGACACCTTTCTGCACCAGCGCGGTCTGGCCGCGGTGGAGGCGGCCGTCCTGCGATGCTGGCGCTCTGCCGCCTCGCAACGGGCGCTCCACTATCGCCGCCAGCGGGGGCTGTCCCCGGAAGGGACCGGCCTTGCCGTCCTCGTGCAGCTCATGGTGGCGGCAGACGTGGCATTCGTGGCCTTCAGTGTCGATCCCGTCGACGGCCGACGAGATCGGGCGGTCATCAACGCGAACTGGGGGCTGGGCGAGAGCATCGTGGGCGGGCATGCCACGCCAGACACCTATGTGGTGCAGAAGGCGAGCCTCGATCTCGTCTCGTCCCGTATCGGGTCCAAGGAGCGGATGACCGTCGCCACCGCGGTGGGGACGACCGAGGTGGCGACCCCCCGCATCCTGCGGGAACGCAGGGCGCTCACCGGAGAGCAGGTGGGCAGCATCACCCGGCTCCTCTTGGAGTTGGAAGCGGACATGGAAGGTCCTGTCGATGTCGAAGGCGCCATCGCCCAGGACCGGATCTATCTCCTCCAGTGCCGGGCGGTGACACGCCTGGGACCGGCGGACGCATAAGCCAAGCAACAGAAAGCGAGGACCTCACGTGGGCGAACCTGGTCAGGCGCTGGCGGTTCCGGAGGACTTCCCGGTGTCGTGGCAGCACGCCGAAGAGGCAGGTCTCTTCTGGACGCGGGAGTCGGTCCACTTCCCGGATCCGGTGGTGGCCCTCTTTGACGCATTCGCACAGGTGCACGACGCGGGCTTCCGGGCGGCATTCGAGACATACGGGGTGCCGGTGGGAGCCTACCATTTGAGGCGCATCAACACGTACGTATACGCGAGTGCCGAGCCGCTGCCGCTGCCCGGCGAAGAGATGCGAACCCGGACCAGGCAGGCCGAGGAGCAACTGCGATCGGCGGCTTCGCGCCTGATGGAGCGGTGGCGGGGGGAACTGCTGCCTGAGCTCGAGGGGCATCTCGCGTACTGGAGATCGTTGCGCCTCGGGGAAGTCACGCAGTCGCAGTTGCTTGACCTCCTGGAGGACACTCTGGATCGGCAGCGGCGACTGTGGGAGATCCACTTCCTGGTCATGGTGCCCACGCTGTTCGCCATGAGCCAGTTCGACGAGTTTTACAACGAGGTGCTGCCGGGAGGCGACGCGTTTGCCTCCTACCGGCTCGTACAAGGCCTCGGCAACAAGACGCTCGAGGTAGACCGGGCGCTCTGGCAGCTCGGTCGGATGGCTCGGGACCTGGAGCCGGTGCGACGGGCGCTCGACCTGCCCGCGAGGGAGGCCGTTCAGCGGATGGGGGACTCCGGCGAGGGGCGGCGGTTTCGCCAGGCGCTGGACGCGTTTCTGGCCCGCTACGGTGAGCGGGGTGACCACATCATGTTCTCGGAGCCGTCGTGGGTGGAGGATCCGACCACCGTCCTCAAGAACATCCGGGACTTCGCCCGCGACGACGCCCGCGACCCTGAGGCCGAGTGGCGCCAACTCTCGGTCGCGCGAGAGCGCGCGATCGCCGAGTGTCGCCAGCGCCTCGCTGCGTTCCCCAGGCCGGTGATCGACGAGTTCGAGAACCTGCTGCGGTGCGCCCAGGAGGCGACGATCATCTCGGAGGATCACGCCCATTACATCGACCACTCCGGGATGTATCACCTGCGTCGCGTGCTCGTGGAGGTCGGTCGCCGCCTGGCGCGCCGAGGTGCGATCCGCGAGCCGGCGGATGTCTTCATGCTGCGGCTCGACGAGATCCGGGCGGGACTGAGCGCGTCGGACGGCGCGGACGGGTTTGCGCCTGCGGTCGCGGACCGGCGGGCGGAGATGGCGCATTTCGCCCGCATCACCCCGCCGCCGGCTCTCGGCACCCGGCCGGGGGAGGAGCCACCGCAGGACGCGCTCACCATCGCCATCGGCAAGTTCTTCGGCCGGCCGCCGGAGGATCCCGGTGACGCCGAGATCGTTCGGGGGCAGCCCGGATCGCCGGGAACCGCCCGGGGTACGGCCAAGGTGGTCCTGTCCTTGACCGAGGCGGCGAAACTGCAACCCGGCGACGTGCTCGTCACCCCGACCACGTTGCCCCCGTGGACAGCCCTGTTCGCGACGGCAGCCGCCGTCGTCACGGACACCGGCGGGGTGCTGTCCCACTGCGCCATCGTGGCGCGCGAGTACGGCATCCCGGCTGTGGTCGGGACCGGACGGGCCAGCTCGGTCCTAAAGGACGGGGATACGGTCGAGGTGCGGGGAGACCAGGGGGAGGTCCGCGTTCTCGCCCGCAGCCGCCCGGCATGACACCAGCGCGGGACGACGCGCGCGTCGAGCGACGCGTGGTGGCCGGCGCGGCGCTGGCCGCGATGCTCGCCCCGCTCAACTCGACCATGATCGCCGTCGCGCTGCCCTCGATCCGGGCCCAGTTTCAGGTCGGCGTGGGCTCCCTGGCGTGGCTCGTGACCGGATACCTGGTCGTGATGGCCTCGCTCCAGCCGGTCGCCGGCCGGCTCGGCGACCGGCTGGGACGCAGGCCGCTGTTGCTGGGCGGTCTGGCGCTGTTCGCGTTCGCCTCCGTCGCGGCCGCGAACGCGCCGGGCTTCGCCTGGCTCGTCGCCGCCCGGTTGCTTCAGGCGGCGGCGGCCTCGCTGGCCCTGCCCAATGCCAGTGCGCTCCTGCGCGTCCTCGTCCCGGCCGTCCGCCGCGGCCGGGTCTTCGGGTGGCTTGGCACGGCGACTTCGCTGGCCGCTGCCACCGGCCCCCTCCTGGCGGGTCTACTCATCTCCATGGCGGGCTGGCAGGCCATCTTCTGGGTGAACCTGGCCCTCGTCGTTCCGTCCGTGCTCCTCGTCCACCGGGCGATGCCGGATTCGCAGACCGCGAGCCGGCCCGGTCCGGGGTCGGCGTTCGACTTCGCCGGCGCCGCCGCCCTGTCGGCGATCCTCGGTTCCGGAGCTACGCTGGTCGTCCTCACCCGGCACTACGGCCCGCTCCAGATCGCCGAGGCGGTCACCTTGGCGGCCGTGGCGGTCGGCTTTGTCTTCTACGAGGCGCGTCAGGCGGTGCCGGTGCTGCAGCCTCGCCTGTTTCGGCGGCGCGCTTTTTCGGCGGCGGCCAGCGGAATTGCCCTGGGGAACTTCACGATGTACGTCTCGCTGCTGACGGTCCCGATCCTGATGGCGAGCCGGCGTGGCTGGACCGCCGCCGGCGCCGGGTGGTTGCTGACGGCGATGACCGGTGCCCAGCTCGTGTGCGCCCCGTGCGGCGGCTGGCTCGCCGACGCCCGCGGGCGCCGAGCTCCGGCCGTCGCGGGACTCGGTGGCATGAGCGCCGGAGCCGTCCTGCTGGCCGTCGCCGGAGGGTCGGTCGGGATTGCTCAACTGGCCGTCGGGCTCGCCCTGATCGGCGGCGGGATCGGCCTGGCGGGGGCGGCGTTGCAGACGGCGGCCTGTGAGTCGGTCACGGCTGCGGACGCCGGGCTTGCGCTGGGCATGTACTCCACCAGCCGCTACCTCGGCAGCATCCTGGGATCCTCGCTGCTGGCCCAAATCCTGCAACGGTTCGGCGACGTGCCGTCGACCTTCGGAGGGGTCTTCGACATGATCGCGCTGGCGGCGCTCCTCTCCGCGGTCGCGGGACTGGGCGTTCCGGGCCGTGCGCCTGCGGTGAGCGCACCACCGGCCGCCGCCTCGGCGGACACCCTCTGAGGCCTCCCGCCGATGTCGGCGGGCCGGGGCGGCGGGACCCGCTCCCGAAGCGACAGAGGAGCGGGACCGGAATTCACGCACCCGGGACCAGGCGCGGTCCTGGCCCCACGGCGGCCGCGGCGCCTCGCTTACGGCTGCGCATCCGGCCGGATATGCGCCGGTCCCACGACGCCTACCTGACCCAGTCCCTGCGCCCGGTCCCGTGGCCGAGCCCGGCCACGCCAGGACACGCGTCCCCACGGCGCAGGAAGCGTCCGTTCCGCCGCTCGTGAAGACGGGGAGTTGACGGACCTGTGGCCTGCGCGTCCCGTGCTTCCCATCGGGGCGGGGAAGAACGCGATTCCGGGATTCCAAGCGGTCCGGATTTTTCGGCGTCAAGGCGGCGACTGAACCAAGACGCGCCGCAGACGCAGGCGCAGCTTCGAGGGCGAACGACAGAACGGCGGACGCCCTCCCGGCCTGACGGGTTCCGGCAGCCCCGAAACCGATCGGCCGGAGCCGGATCGCTTCCGGCGCAGGCCCAAAGCCCGAGTGCTGGGGCTGGTGTCGGCGCTGTGTGCATGCTGCGGGGGCTTGCCCCCAGAGGCGCAACGCGACTGCCTGCGGGCTGCCGATCCGAAACGGCGCACCGGAGGATCGGCCCGGAGACGGTCCCCGCGCAGGGGCGGCATGAACCACTGTGGTCAGGATTCGTCCGGCGAATCGGGCGACTCTTGACACCCCTCGGCAGCATCACCGACACCAGTGGCCCGCATACCGTCGAGCCGGACCCGAGTTCCCCCTATACCCTCGCCCAACCTGACAACTACGTGGACGGCCCCGACGGCCTGGCGGACATCGTCGACACCGTGACCGTCGAGAGCGCCGAGCCCAGCGCGCGCAGGCGGTGATCGAGCGCAGTGCCGCCGCCGGCACCCGCGTCTTTTTGCGTCTTCCACGTGTCAGCGCCCGACAGCGCTGACCTCCGGCGACTTCGGCGGACCAACGGCACCAAAAATGGTACGAAAACGGGGATCGGCACCGAGTCGATCTCGCTGCCGATCCCCGAAACCCGCTTAGGGCTTGAATTTTGAGTGGAGCTGATGTCGGGACTTGAACCCGAGACCTCCTGCTTACCATGCAGGTGCTCTACCGACTGAGCTACATCAGCAAGCAACCCTCCGCTCACGTCCGCCAGACCTCGCGCATACACCGTGGCATGCGACGTCGAGTCGCGGCCGCAGCAGCCCCTTGAAAGTATAGGGCACCGCAGGCACACCGGTCAACTCGACGGTCCGCGGACCCACTCTTGCGCCGCGGGGGTCCTCATGAAGTTCTTGCTCTACGTCTGGCACATGACCGATCCCCGGCGCATCGTCGCCATCGCCCAGGCCCTGCACGCGGACGGTCTGGCCATCAAGGCGGGCGACGGGACCGGCGTGTGGCAGCAGTTCCAGGCGAGCGTCGAGCCGGTGCGCCAGGCGGGCCTCGAGCCCTGGGCGTGGAGCTTCTGCTACGGGAACGACGTGCCCGCGGAGGCCACGGTGGCGCTTGAGGCCATCCGCGCCGGGGCGGCCGGGTTCGTGGCGGACATGGAGGCGCCCGACTACGACGGCAAGGACGCCGAGTCGAGGCTCTACGGCGCCATCATCCGCTCCCGCACCGGCTACGCGTATCCGCTGGGCGTGACCACCATGTCCTCGCCCGTCGCCGCCCCGGCGCTCCCCTGGCGGACGTTCCGGCAGTGGGCCTCGTTCCTCTCGCCTCAGGACTACGCGTGGGCGTACGCCGGCGGCAGCGTGGCCGAGGTGGCCCGGACGTACGCCACAACCCGCGGCTATTTCCGCGTGCCCCGCATCTGGCCCTCGCTGCCGCTGTACGGGCGGGTGACCGCGGCCGAGACCCGGGCCGCCCTCGCGGACATCCACGCCCACGGCGCCCCGTGGGCGCTCTTGTGGGACGCCGACTCCCTTCTCGACCAGCCGATCGTCGCCCCCACGTTCATCGAGTCCATCGCCCAGGTGCTCGAGCCGTTTCACGAGGAGGTACCCTGAACATGCCCGTCACGAGCCTGGCCATGGACGTCGCCGAACCCGTCGCGGTCGTGGCCCTCATCTGGACCCTGTACCTGCTGGGCGGATACTTCCGCGACCGCTCGCGCCGGGCGCGGTCCCCGGAGACGGCCGCGCTGTGGGATCTGCTCAGCAGCGTGGACCAGGTGGCGCTGCGCGTGGTCGAGTCCCTGGAGCAGACCGTGGTCCGGCCCGCCAAGGCCGCGGGCGCGTGGACCCCTCAGCTCGCGGCCGACACCAAGGCCAAGGCCGTCAAGGACGTCACGAACGTCCTCCTCGGCTCCCGCGTGGCGGCGCCGGCGGGCGGGGCCCTCGACAGCGTCGTCGCGCACACCGTGGAGATGCTGGTGCGCAGGATCCGGGAGGGGAAGCCGGCGGCGAGCTCCGCGCCCACGGGCCGGCCCGCGTAGCCGGCGCGCCTTTCTGGGACGGCAACGTCAAGGGGACCGACGTCGTCGGTCCCCGTTCTCGTGCGATCCAAATGGTGGAGGGGGTTGGATTTGAACCAACGAAGGCGTTAGCCAGCAGTTTTACAGACTGCCCCCTTTAACCAGGCTCGGGAACCCCTCCACGCTGCGCCGGTCCACGTCGCCGCCCGTCTGGGCCGCCTGCCCGTGGAGCTGGTGGCGGGACTCGAACCCGCAACCTGCTGATTACAAATCAGCTGCTCTACCGGTTGAGCTACGCCAGCGCGAGACTGATGATAGCACACCGTCCCCTCGCCCCGCAACCGCTCGCGACCCCCGGGGATTCAAACGCGGCGCGGCCGGGAACCCTTGGTCGCAAGGGGGGCCGTCGATTGAGCAAGGGACTTGTGGCCGCGCTGGCGGCGACGCTCCTCCTCGCCGGCTGCGCCGGATCGCCGCCCAGCTCGGCCCCGCACCACGGCAAAACGACCGGGCGCCATCTGGCCCCAGGTCGCATCAGCGTCGGTACCCGTCAGGAGGCCACCCGCCCCGACACCGGGGCCGCGTTCTGATCAGACCGCCTCGTCGCTGCGGCTGCGCCTGGAGTCGAGGTAGCGCTCCAGCTTCCGCTTGACCCGCTGCAGGGCGTTGTCGATGGACTTGACGTGCCGCTCCAGGTCCGCAGCGATCTCCTGGTAGGACTTGCCGTCCAGGTAGAACATGAGGACCTTCCACTCGAGCTCGCTGAGGATCTCGCCCATCTTGGCCTCGATGTTGACGAATTCCTCGCGGTCGATGATGAGCTCCTCCGGGTCGGACACCTTCGTGCCCGAGATGACGTCGAGCAGGGTCCGGTCCGAGTCCTCGTCGTAGATGGGCTTGTTGAGCGAGACGTAGGAGTTGAGGGGGATGTGTTTCTGGCGCGTCGCGGTCTTGATGGCGGTGATGATCTGGCGCGTGATGCAAAGTTCCGCAAACGCCCGGAACGACGAGAGCTTGTCGCTTCGAAAGTCGCGGATGGCCTTGTACAGGCCGATCATGCCTTCCTGGATGATG
>JAJZYS010000094.1 GCA_021797925.1 Bacillota bacterium | reverse complement strand
GCCGGGCCAGAAGGTGTCGGCGAGAAGCCGCGCGGGCTGCGGCACGGCGGTGGCCACGCGGCCCAGCCACGAGGGGTCCGCGACGTGCACGATGAGGGGGTTGTCCGCCGGCCGCCCCTTGACCGCGTAGATGCGGGCCACAGCGGCGGTGTCCCCGGCCGCGGCGCCCAGCCCGTACACCGTCTCGGTGGGGAATCCCACCAGGGCCCCCGCGCGCAGCCACGCTCCGGCGCGCTCCAGGGTCCGCGGGTCGGGGCGCTCGGGATCCACCGGCCAGCGCTCACAGCGCATGGCCGATCTCCACCACCATGACCCGTTCCACGCCGGCGAGGTCGCGACTGACCCTGACCGGCCCCAGTTCCCCCAGGATCGCCTGGACCTGGGGCCGCTGGCCGTCTCCCAGCTCGACGACAAGGTGCCCGCCGGGCCGCACGACGCGCGGTGCCTCCCGGCGCAGCCGCCGGTAGAAGTCAAGGCCGTCCACGCCGCCGTCGAGCGCCACCCGGGGTTCGGGGGCGAGCAGCGGATCCGCGGCGAGGGCCGCCGTGGGCACGTAGGGCGGGTTCATGATAAGGAGCGGGACGCGAAGCCCCCGGGCCACCAGCGGCGCCGTAAGATCCCCCGCGAGCAGGGTCACGCGCCCGGCGAGGCCCAGCGCCCGGAAGTTGCGCCGGGCCACGGCGAGCGCCCCGGGATCCACGTCGCTGCCGATCCCCCGGGCCCGGGGCCGCATCCGGAGGATCGACGCCAGCACCGCCCCGCTGCCCACCCCGAGCTCGGCGACGGTGACCTCGATCCCCGCGTCGATCCACGCCAGCGCCGCCTCCACCAGGTGCTCGCTCTCGGGCCTGGGCACCAGGACCCGGGGGCTGACCCGGAACACGTGGCCGTGAAACTCCCGCCAACCCCTGAGGTACGCGAGCGGCACCCCCCGCGCGCGCGCGGCCACCGCCCTCGCCAGCCAGCGGCGGGCGTGCGCGTCCAGTGCGCGCTGGGGCTCGCGGTAGACCCCGTGCGGTCCCATCCCCAGCGCCTGGTCCACGAGCAGCGCCGCATCCCGGGGGGGGATGCGGCGCGCAGCCTCGCGCAGCGCCTCCCGGGCCGTCACAGCGCCGCCTCGCCCAGCCGCTGCGCCTCGCGGCTCACCGACACCGCGTCGATGATCTCGTCCAGGTCGCCGTCGAGGACCTGGGCCAGGCGGTGGGTGGTGAAGCCCACGCGGTGGTCGGTGACGCGGCCCTGGGGGAAATTGTACGTGCGGATGCGCTCACTGCGATCGCCCGTTCCCACCTGGGACCGCCGGGCGTGAGCCTGCTCCTCGGCGGCCTTGCGCGCGTAATGGTCCAAGAGCCTCGCCCGGAGCACGCGCATGGCCCGCTCCCGGTTCTTCAGCTGCGAGCGTTCGTCCTGGCAGATCACGACCATCTGGGTGGGCAGATGGGTGATGCGCACGGCGGACTCGGTCTTGTTGACGTGCTGGCCGCCGGCGCCGCCGGAGCGGAAGGTGTCCACCTTGAGATCCTCGGGCTGGATCACCACGTCCACCTCCTCGGCCTCGGGCAGCACCGCCACCGTGGCGGTGGAGGTGTGGATCCGCCCCTGGGACTCGGTGGCGGGCACCCGCTGCACCCGGTGGACGCCGCTCTCGTACTTGAGGCGGGAGAACGCGCCGCGGCCGGCGATGGCGAAGACCACCTCGCGCACCCCGCCCAGTTCCGTGGCGCTCAGGCTCAGCTCCTCCCAGCGCCAGCCGCGGCGCTCGGCATAGCGGACGTACATGCGCCACAGCTCCTGGGCAAACAGCGCGGCCTCCTCGCCGCCGGCTCCGGAACGCACCTCCACGATGACGTTCTTCCCGTCCACGGGGTCCGAGGGCAAAAGCAGCCGCTTGATCTCGGCCTGCGAGGCCTCGAGCGCCGCATCGAGCGCGGCGCGTTCCTCCTCGGCCATGGCCCTGAGCGTCGCGTCGGAATCGGCGAGGAGCGGCTCCAGCGCCGAGCGCTGGGCCTCGAGCTCGCGGCGGTGGCGGTACGCGGTGACCACCGGCTCGAGCTCCGCGCGTTCCCGACCCAGGCGCGCCGCCAGTTCGGGGTCCGACCAGACTCGCGGGGAGAGCAGCTCCCCCTCGAGTTCCCGGTAACGCGCCTCGATCTCCTGCAGCCGTTCCAGCATCCCGATCCCCCCCGGCCAAGAAAAAAGAGAGCCACCGGCTCTCTGTTCAGGAAGCCCCGATGCCGTACCGCTTGCGGAACCGCTCGACGCGCCCGCCGGTGTCGACGATCCGGTGCTTGCCCGTGTAAAAGGGATGGCAGTTGGAACAGATCTCCACGCGCAGGTTCTTGCGGGTGGAACCCACCGGATAGGTCGCGCCGCAGGCGCACGTGATGGTGGTCTCGAAGTACTCCGGGTGGATGCCTGGCTTCACGTTCTCACCCCGTTCCGTACAATGCATTCCATTTTAGCACGGGCACGGCGCCGCTTCAACCGCGGTCCCGGCGCCTGGGGCACGCGGGCTCGGGGCGGTCGACCCTCCCAAAAGCCATCGGCGCGCGAACTTCGTATCCTGGGCCGCGACGAGGCGGGCACCAAACAACGCCGCGCTCCGGTCCGCCCCGTGGCCCAAGCCCTCCCGTCATGATCCCGTCAGGGAAATCCACATCCAGAAGGAGCGAAGCCTGGTCAGGGGAGGGCGCCCCGCAGCCGCGACCGCTGCGGGGTTGTTGCACCAGGCGCCATGAAGTGAAGCGTCTCGGCATCGTGGGTGTTCTCGCCGGCGGCCTTCTCCTGATCGGTGCGGCCTCAAGCCTCGCGTCCCGCGGAGCCCACGCCCAGAGCGCGCTGTCCACCCAGCACACGCTGCGCGTGGAGGGCGTGTACCGCCAGCGCGTGGTCCCGGATCTGGCCAGCGTGAGCGTGGGCGCGCAGGAGACGGCCGCCAGCGCCGCCCAGGCCGAACTGCGCACGGAGGACGCGGTCCGGGCCATCGTCAAGGCCGTGGAAAAGCTGGGGATCCCCGCGTCGGACATCCGCACCCAGGTGGTGAACCTCGCGGTCATCCAGGGAGTCTCGTGCACCGCCTCGTGCGTCCGCGGCTACCGTGGCTCCACCCTGCTCTCCGTTCGGGTCGCCCCCGCGTCCAACGCCGGCAAGGTCATCGACGCCGCGGTGGCGGCGGGCGCCAACCAGGTGGAGGGCCTGAGCTTCCGCGTGAGCGACGCCCGCAAGCTCCAGCTCGCGGGATACTCGGGCGCCATGGCCGATGCCCGGGCCCAGGCCCAGGCCATCGCCCGTGACGCGGGGGTGACGCTGGGTCCGGTGCTCAGCGTGGACGCGACCGGCTCCACCCGGGTACCGGTGTTCCACCCCTTCGTGACGGCCGCAGCCGCGGCCACCTCGCTCCCCGTGGGCGAGCAGCGGCTCACCACGCGGCTCCTCGTGGTCTACTCGCTGGTCCCCTGAGCGTCCCCGGGACCGGCGGGCGCACCCCAGCTCTCGATCTCGAGCCCGCCCGCGAGCGGCTTGAGGCGGGCGTGGGCGAGGCGCACGGCCGGGGCGCTCACGTCCACCAGGATGAAGGCCCGCCCGGCCCGGACCGCCGCGACCCCGGCGGTCCCCGAGCCGGCGTAGGGGTCCAGCACCAGGTCCCCCGGGGAGCTGAACATCTCGATGACGCGGCTCGCCAGCGCCAGCGGCTTCTGGGTGGGGTAGCCGGTGCGCTCGCCGCGGGTGAGGTGCATGGCGTCGGGGATGTCGGTCCAGAGGTTGCCCAGCATGCGCGGCAGGACGAGGGCGTCCCCGTCGCGCTCCATGAAGTACTTGATGCGCACCCCCCCGCTGCGGGTGCGGTGGATCCGGCCCTCGCGCTCCAGCCGGGCGATGGAGGCGTCGGTGTAGTCGCCGCGAGGGGCGGTGCGGAAGTACCGCCCCTCCTCGTCCCGACGGTAGCCGGGGGGCAGCTTCCCGTCGAGGAGGGGCACGCGTTCGCTGACCACCGCGGGATGGTAGGTCCATCCCGGACCCCGCGTATACCAGAAAAGGGTTTCGGTGACCCGGCCCAGCTGCCGGGAGACCGCCTTGCGGCCCTGGACGCTGGCGCGCTTCCACACGATCTCGTTGCGCAGGCCCTCGGGCCCGAACACCTGGTCGAGGAGGAGCTTGAGCTGATGACTGGCGCGCCAGTCGGCATGGATCACGAGGGATCCCCCTGGGCTCAGGAGCGCATGGAGCAGGGGGAGCACCTGGGTCATCTCCGCGATGAAGGTCTCGGCCCCCGGGTCGCGGTAGGTCAGCCCGTCCTCGCGGTCCGAGTGCTGGATCCGCCCCGCTCCAAATGGGGGGTCGGTGTAGACGAGGTCCACCCGGCCGCGATACCCCGCCTGAAGGAGCCGGGGCAGCACGTGGCGGCAGTCCCCGTGAATGATCCGCGCTGGCGTCAAGGCTCGCTGTCTCCTTTGGGTCCGCCCTGAGGGCCTTGCGGCCACGAGCGGCGTCGGGTCCTACCCTGGCCCACGCGGCACGCGCTGTCAAGGGGGGCGCGGGTCCGGCGGGCGATGTCAGGGCCCGCGATTGCGTGTATGATGGTCCTTGAAAATGGCTTTTCAAGAGGAGATGCCGGTCATGGCCCTGGTCTTGCCGGAGGTATACCTTCTGGACCTCGACGGCGGCGACGTCAGCCTCCACAGTCAGCTCGGGCCCCGCAGCCTCGTCTTCATGTGGGGATCCTGGTGCCGGTGCCGCGAGGAGCTGCCGCGCTGGCAGCACTTTCTGAGTCACGAGGGCCACAACCTGCACTTCATATCCCTTGCGGTCGACGTCTCGGGTCCCGAGGCGGTGCGGCCGTTTCACGAGGCGGCCCACGCGACGTTTCCCACGCTCGTGGACACCACCGCCCAGGTCGCCTGCGCCTTGGGCGTCAAGACCGTTCCCACCGCTCTCCTCGTGGACCGCGAAGGGACCATCCACTGGGTCAGCCCGGGGCATTTCTCCGTGGACAACCCCGAGGACCTCGAGGTGGTGCGCGCGTGGATGACCCACGGGCACACACCCCTCATGGACGCGCCGCTCGCCGACCCGCTGCGGGCGGAACTCGTGTGCACCCGCATGCGCTGGGCGCGTGAACTTCACACGCGGGGCGATCGGGCTGGAGCCGCCGAGGAGCTGGAGCACGCGCTGCGCGTGGACCCCGACAATCTCATCGTCCGCAGCCAGATCTGGTTGCTGCGCTGTCCCGAGCGGTTTCACCCGCACGTGGACACGGCCTGGCAGGAGGAGCAGCTGGCCAGGGAGCGTTCTCAGGAGACCGGCGCGGGTTCCGAGGGCTGCGCGGTCCCCTGAGGCACCCGGCCCGCCTCAGACGTGGCCGGGCAGAAGGAGCTTCTGCAGCAGCAGCCCGAGCCCGGTGGCCAGGAGCACCCCGCCGGCCACGGGCTGCGCCCACCGCTCGACCCGGCGGCCGATGCGCGCGCCGACGGCAAGCCCCAGGAACGTGAAGAGAAACCCGCTCAGGGCGATGAGCGCCAGGCTCACCCACACCGGGGTCTCGAGAAGCCCCAGCGTGAAACCCACCGCCACGCTGTCGAGGCTGATGCTCAGCGCCGCCAGCACCAGCCCCCAGCCGCTCGAGAGGTTGAGCGGCCGGTGGGGACGGCGCAACGCTTCCCATATGACCACCGCCCCCAGGGCCATCAGCGCCCCAAAGCCCACGTAGCCCGCCACTTCGCCCAGGACGTGGCCCAGCACCTGCCCGAGGACGATGCCCACCCCGGGCATGAGACCCTGGGCCAGGGCGAAGAGCAGGCCGATGTGCCACAGCTGGCGCCGCGTCACCCCGCCCATCCCGATGCCGGCCGCCACCGAGAGTGAGTCGAGCCCCAGGGAGAAGGCCAGGATCCCGACTTTGAGCAGCCCCGTCATCGCCCCGTCGCCGGCCGGATCAATGCCGCCATGGGGTCATTGTGTCCGCTCCCCGGCCCCCCCAGTCGGCGGCCGTTCGCGGAAGAAGGGCTTGCGGTCCAGGTGGTGCAGGGCGTCGACAAAGCGCACCGTCCCCGTGCGCGAGCGCATGACGACGGAGTGGCTGCGCGCGGCCCGCACGCCTTCGAAGCGCACGCCCCTGACCAGCTCGCCGTCGGTGATCCCGGTGGCGGCGAAGATCACGTCATCTCCGCGCACCAGGTCCGAAAGGCCCAGGATCCGGCCGGGCGCCACGCCCATGGCCCGCGCCCGCTCCGCCTGCTCCGCCGTGTCGGCGACCAGCCGCGCCTGCATCTCCCCGCCCAGGCACACCAGGGCGGCGGCCGCCAGGACGCCTTCCGGGGCCCCCCCGATCCCGGCCACGACGTCCACGCCGGTGCCCGGAATGGCCGCGGCCACCGCCGGGGCCACGTCCCCGTCGGTGATGAGCTTGATCCGGGCGCCCGCGGCCCGCACCTGGGCGATGAGCTGAAGGTGACGCTCGCGTTCGAGGATCACCACCGAGAGTTCGTCGACCCGCTTGTGCATGCGCTCGGCCACCCGCTCGAGGTTCACGGCGATCGGGTCGTCAAGGTCCAGCGCGCCCCGCGCCGCCGGGCCCGCCACGAGCTTCTGCATGTACATGTCGGGCGCGTTGAGCAGCGTCCCCTGCGGAGCCACCGCCAGGACCGCCACCGCCCCGGGAAGACCCTTGGCCACGAGGCTGGTCCCCTCCACCGGGTCCACGGCGATGTCCACGGGCACGGGCCCGGCGCCCAGCTCCTCGCCGATGTAGAGCATGGGCGCCTCGTCCATCTCCCCCTCCCCGATCACCACGCGCCCCCGCACGTGCACGGTGCCGAGGATCGCCCGCATGGCGTCGACCGCCACCCGGTCCACCGCCTCGGTGTCTCCGCGGCCCATGAGCGCGGCCGCCTCGATCGCCGCCGCCTCGGTGACCCTCACCAGTTCCAGGGAAAGTTCCCGCTCAAGGCGCAGTCCGGGCCTCATCGCGACCCTCCTCGCTCCAGCGGCGCCCCGTCGACATGAAGGCCGCGCATCGCCAACGGACCGACCACGTGGTACAATGGCACCGATCGCGATGGACAGGACTGCGACGCCCACACGCGCTGCGTGTCGCGCATGGACGTCGCCCTGTAGAGGGGACATCGCCGTCCGGTCGACCCGGGGGGTGCCGTGGTGCCAGACCGTTCGGTCGATGGAACCCTCGTCATCTTTTCTTCGCATCCCGCTGGGCGGCTCTGGGGGTAGCGATTCCCGTCGCTTCCCCCTCGGGGTCCGGCGGCTTTGCTGTCAAGGGTTTGCGCCCTCAGCGGGTCAGGGCCCCGCAGGGACTCGCGGGCGGCACGAGCGCGTTCACCAGCCGCGCCACAAAGCACGCTCCGCACGCGGTGCACGAGCTCACGCGGCCGTCGCTGCCCGCCGAGGGCGGGGCGGCCGGACGGCGGCCGGCCGCCAGCGCCACGCCGCTCCCGCCCGAGGGCGCCTCGGGGGTGCGGTCGATCCCGATCTTGCGGCTGCGCTCGAGGACGTCGGCGGCGAACCGGTCGAAGAACGCCACGCCGTCGATCCCCAGGGCCTGGCAGTCCCCGTCGAGCTTGGTGCGCATGGCGTCGATGATCCGCAAAAGGTCGTCGCGCAGGTCGATGAGTTCCAGCCGGTCCGCGTCGGTCATCACCGGCACGGCGGTGCGCAGGTACGACTCCGCGAACGCCTGGTGGCGGGCCTCGTCGAGGAGCACGCGGGCGGCGAGCTGGCCGAAGACGGCCTCGGGCTGGGACCGAGCGAACAGCCGGTAGAAGTGCTTGGCAAAGAGGTCCGAGATGAGGATCCCCCACACCCAGTGCGCGAGCGAGTCGGCCATGCGCATGCGGTGATGGTAGCGGAGCATCTCCGGCATCTCCCGCAGCGCCACCGGGTTGTGGTCGAGGTAGCCGTACAGCCGGGTGAGCGACTCGAAGTGGCGCGCCTCGTCCATCATGAAACTGGCCAGGTACACCTGGTAACTGGCCAGGTGCTGGCGCATGAACACCTGGATGGCCGAGCTCGCGCCCATCATGGCGCTCTGCTCCCCCAGATACACGGGGGTGATCAGGCGGGCCAGGGCCACCGACTGGCGGCGGTCCAGAGGCACCGGGGTGCCCCAGTCCAGGTCCTGGGAGGTCCACTGCGCCTTGGCTCCCTGGTAGAACAGCCGCAGCATCCGGGCATCGTCGAGTTTCGGGAACACCTGGATGTACGTCACACACAGCCCCTTCCCGCTCGGGTGCGGCATCAACCTCACGCGCCCTCCCCGGCCACAGGGCCCGGGCCGCCCGCTTGGCGCTCATTATACCGGATCCTGGCCGCGCTTCCCAGCCGCCTGCCGCCGGGGCGCCGCGGGCCCCGTTTTCCGCACCGGAACGCTTGTGGCATAATGGTCGGGACGCGGCGGAAGGGGAGCGTACGGGTGGCACAAAGCCCACTGCGGTCGATGGGCGCAGCGACGACCCTGGTGGGCGGGGCCATGGTGGCCTCCAGGATCCTGGGGTTTCTCCGCAACTCGATCCTCGCCTACGACTTCGGCCAGACACGGGTCATGGACGCGTACAACACCGCCTACAACATCCCCGACACCCTGTATCTGGTCCTGGTGGGCGGGGGGATCAGCTCCGCGTTCATCCCGGTGCTTGCCCGCTACCTGGAGAAGGAAGAGCACGCGGAGCTGCGCCAGGTGGTCTCGGCGGCCTTCACCACCGTGCTCGTGGCCATCAGCGCGGTCATCCTGCTGGGCGTGGTGTTCGCGCCCGTGTACATGCATCTTCTGGCGCGCGGCTTCAACCGCCCGGCGCTCGACCTGACGGTGATGCTCACCCGGATCCTGGTGGTGACGATCATCTTCCACGCCCTCAACGGCGTGCTCATCGGCACCCAGTACGCCCACTCGAGCTTCCTGGCCACCGCCATCGGGCCGCTCGTGTACAACAGCACCATCATCGTGCTGGGACTGCTCCTGGCCCACCGCATGGGGGTCGCCGCGTTCGCGTGGTCCACCCTCATCGGCGCCGGGGGCAACTTCCTCGTGCAGCTGTGGGGCGTGCGCAGGCTGGGGATCCGCCTCAGGTTCCGCTGGGACCTGAACAACCCCGGGCTGCGGCGCATCGGGCGCCTGATGCTGCCGGTGACCCTGGGCATGTCGGTGGCCCAGGTGAACCTGCTCATCAATCAGAGCTACTTCGCCTCGTTCCTGGCCCGCGGCGACATCAACGCCCTGAACCTCTCCAGCCGCATCATGCTCATGCCGGTCCTGGCGGCGACGTCCATCGGCATCACGCTCCTGCCCGCCCTGAGCCGGCTCGCGCTGGGAACCGACCGCAAGGCGTTCGTCGCCAGCCTCGCGCGCAGCCTGGGGGCAGTGCTCTTCGTGAGCATCCCCGCGGGGATCGGCCTGATGACCCTGGCGGTGCCGTTGATCCGGCTGCTGTTCCAGCACGGCGCCTTCACCGATCACGCGACGCTGCACACGGCCCAGGCCCTCGTCTTCTACGCCATCGGCATCGCCGCCTACGGCGCGTACGAGATCCTGAGCCGCGCCTTCTACGCGCTGCAAGAGACCCGGGTCCCGCTGGTGACCGGGCTGATCTCCATGGCGGTCGGCCTTGTCCTCAACGTGATCCTGGTGCGGGTCATGAGCTACCGGGGACTGGCGCTCTCCTACTCCATCACCGGGGTGATCAACGCCGCGCTCCTCCTCGTGATCCTGCGCAGAGAGCTGGGCCCCCTGGGCGGGCAGCGCGTCCTCAGCTCCGCGCTGCGCACCCTCGTCGCGGCAGGCGGCATGGGGGCGGCGGTCCTCGCGTACCTCAGACTCGTGCCCGCCCCCGTCTGGGGCCCGCGCATCGTGGCCGAGGCCATCCA
>JAJZYS010000093.1 GCA_021797925.1 Bacillota bacterium | reverse complement strand
ACGGAGGCGCAGCTTCGGGGGCTGACGACATAACGGCGGACGCCCTTACGGCTTGACGAGTTCCGGGGGGACTCGGAGCAGATCGGCCGTCCCCCTGAGGCTCTGCCGAAGGGGGAAGTCCGGAAGCCCAAGGCCCCTGTGGTGGGGCTGGTTGTTGGCGTTGCGTGAACGGTGCAGGGGCTCGCCCCCAGAGGCGCGACGCGACTCCCTGCGGGTTGCCGATCCGAACTGGCGCACAGGAGGATCGGCCCGGAAACGGTCCCCGCGCAGGGGCGGCACAAACGACGGTTGTCAGGATTCGTCCGGCGAATCGGGCAATTGTTGACACCACGTCACCTACGTCGCGGATACCCGCCGCGTCCGTACGCGGCATGGTCCGGCCCCTATGACGGCGCTCGCCCGGCCGGCCCTCGCGGCGATCCGCCACCTCGGCTTTCGCGCCGTGCCCGGCGGTCAGCGCGACGAACGCTTGGGCCAATTCCTCGCCTGAGCGCCCCCGCTTACAGCCCCGTCCCGGGCATCGGCCTGGCGAAATCTCGGGCCGGGCGACGCTCGGGCCGCTCAACCGCCTTACCTACGCCGTTCTCGCTCCGGGACGCACCCCGTGCCTCGTCATCCTGCCGGGGGCGCATCCATTCCCCCTCGCTGCCCGCGCCACGCGGAAAGGCGCGGCCCGGGAAAGCGCCGCGGCGACCAGCGGCCGGCCGCGCCGCCAGCCGGGAGCCCGCGCCGGACGCCTCCGGGCGGGTTGACGCGCCGCCAGGCCTTCGTTGCCCGAGGGGGAGGAAGCTGCTAGACTCATGGCGAGCGCCTCGCCAGCCGGAGACCGGAAGGGAGCCCCCTCATGAGCCGAGCAGCCCTGTTCGTGGACGGCGCCAACATGTTCTATGCCCAGCGCAAGAACGGCTGGCACCTCGATTACCGGAAAGTGTATGACTTCTTCAACCAACAGTTTCATCTTTACAATGCATTCTACTACACCAGCGTGACCCAGCCCCCGGATCCCGGGGTGGAGGGATTTCTCCGGGCGCTCACCTCCATGGGCTACACGGTGCGCCGCAAGACCGTCAAGGAGATCCAGGACCAGGAGACGGGCACGGTGGTGCGCAAGGCCAACCTCGACATCGAGATCGTCATCGACATGTTCACGACCGCGGAACTTTATGACACCGCCATCCTCGTCTCCGGCGACGGCGACTTCGAGCGGGCGGTGGAACTGCTCAGGTCCAAGGGCAAGAAGATCCTGGGCGTCGGATCCAACGGCATGGCGGCCTACGAGCTCATCAACGCCGTGGACCGGTACATCTTCATCGAGGAGATCCGCGACGCCATCGAGAAGCCGCTGGCCTCGAGCACCGTCGTCCCTGACCACGAACCCGACATCCGGGTCATACCGGCCGAGGGCTGAGCGACAGCAGGAACGACGCCGGGTCCCCGGCGGCGGCGCGCACGGCGACGACGAGGTCGCGGGGGCCGACGAAGGTGGGGAGCACCCCGCCCAGGATGGTGTCACCCTGGGGGGGCGGGTACACGTCCGTCCTCCAGGGCTGACCCCGCGAACCCAGGGTGATCCCCACCAGCTGGACTCGGCCCTGCTGGTCGCGGGCCAGGACCGCGATGCGATGCCCGTGCGGCGAGAAGCTGCCCAGGCCGTCAAAGCGGAGCGCGCCGGGCAGGGGCAGAGGGTAGGTGGTGCCGCTGCCCGGGCGCGTCAGACTCAGGTTCCCCAG
Source organism: Bacillota bacterium (assembly GCA_021797925.1). Taxonomy (GTDB): domain Bacteria; phylum Bacillota; class Sulfobacillia; order JAJZYS01; family JAJZYS01; genus JAJZYS01. The sequence continues at coordinate 8,347 of JAJZYS010000093.1, read as the reverse complement.
ATCGTCGACCCACAGGAGCGCTGCCCCTCCCGGCGCCAGGGCCACCGGCCGGGCTCCGCGGAGCAGGAGCCGGACCCGTCCCGCGGGGCCGACCGCCTCGACGCCCCGGCCGTCGCCCAGGAGCAGCCGGCCGTCGGGCGCGAAGCCCAGGAGCGACACCGGCGGTGGCACGGCGCTCACGAGCGTCCGGCCCGGCTCCTCGCGATGGGCCATCATCAGGCTCAGGACGCCGCCCCCGTGAAGCTCGCGAAGAAAATACACGGCGTCGCCGCGGGTCGCGGCCAGCGGGGACGCCGCCCAGATCCCCGGTACGCGCCGGCCCCGGCTGCGCCGAAGCCACGCCGCCTCCCGCCGGACCCCGCCCAGAAACGGCCGGGCCTCGCCTCGCCCCGACAGCGTCCAGAGATTGGCAAAGGCCGCGTCCACCACCAGGTAGCCCCTGCCCCCGGGGCCCGGGGGCAGGGGTGCGTACAGGCGGCCCCACCGCTCCGCCACGACCCGCTCCGCCCCGTCGCGGACCGTCGCGAGCTCGACGCCGGGGACAGCGGTGCGCATAGGCTCCACCACGGCCGGCTCCACCCACGGCTCGATGCCCTCGTGGAGGATCAGGGGCATCTTCCCTGGGGTCTCGGGCCACAACCAGGCCGTGCCCGGTCGCGCGGGTTGACCCTCGTAGACGCCGGCCGTCAGCTCCTGCCAGGTGGCGGTGGGCCCCGCCACGAGGGATGCCGGGGTGGTGCGGCTCGACACGATGGCCGAGACCACCAGGAAGAGGGTGAGAAGCCCGGCCGTCAACCGCCCCCGCACGCTCAGCCCCCCTCGGGCCCAAGCCTATGCGGTGGGTGCCCGGGCGATGTCCGTCAGCCGGGGTCGGCGAGGTCCGCGACGAGGAGCCCGCTCTGGGTGAGCCCGTCGCACCGGGCTACGCGCGCTCCCAGGTCCCACCCGACGCGGGCCAGGTAGGCCAGAGCGCTGTAGTAGCGCTCCTGAGGTATGCCGTCGGGGAGGATGTGCTCCGCGGCCGTCCGGTACTGGCGGATCAGGGTCTCGTTGCCCTGGCGGTGAGCGTGCTGGGCTTTGCTCCGAAGCCACGCCACCTCCGCCAGGATGCGGTCGCGGTTGCGTGCGCCCAGTTCCGCCAGCGAGGCGTCCAGGGGGGCGAGCGCGGCCACCAGCGCCGTGTGCATCTCCACCAGCTGGTCCTGGAACTGCGCAAACCGCGCGTCGATCCCCACCCGGTCCCGGACCGCCAGCTCCGCCGCCAGGCGCTCGTCCCATCCCTGCCACAGGTCCTCGACGCCGGCACCGGTCCGCTCCAGGAGCCGGCGAGTGCTCCCGTCGACCAGGGTGAGGCGGGGTCGGGGCAAGACGGGCGGCAGCTGGGCTCCAAGGACCCCAAAGAGCTCCCCGAGTTCCGCGAAGTAGCGCAGCTCCCCGGGCCCCAGCACGACGGCCAGCGTGGGCAGCAGCACCTCCTGCAGGACGGGCCGCAGGAGCGCGCTGGGCGAGAAGCCCTCGGGCGTGCGGCGCACGCGCTCGGCCCACTCGCTCCGGTCGGCCACCAGGTCCGGCCGCCCCCGGGGCATGATGCGCCCTTCGCGCTCCTCCAGCATGAGCCGCTCGCCCTCCACGAGGGCGAACAACCCCGTCTCCCCCGGCGTCCAGCTCACCTGGGGCGCGTGCCCCGCGGCGGCGACGGCCGCCATGCCCGCCGCAACCGCGGCGCCCACCTGGTCGTGGCGCTCCAGGAAGCTCGCCATGGTCTGCGCCCCGAGCCGGCGCAGCTCGGGGTCCATGGGGTCGAGCACCACCAGTCCCGTACCGGGAAATGTCCGCAGGAGCAGGGCGCAGAAGTGCTCCCCCAGCGTGGGGTGTTCGCGGGCCAGCTCCACGACCCCGTCGAGGACCTCCCGGCGGCAGGCGCCCGTGGGAAGCTCCCGGGCGGTGAGCTCGGCGACGAGCCGCTCCATCGCCTCGGTCACGGGCAGCGGTCCCACGGGACGCCGGCCGGCTGGCACCGGGTCGAAGAGCCGGAAGTCGGCCCGGCGCCCTCCCGGGGCAGGCACGCGGACCCGGTTGATCTCCCCGACGTCGTGATCCTCGGTGGCGGCCCAGAAGACGGGCACCACCGGGCGGCCCAGCGCCGCCTGCAGCCGCCGGGCGTGCGCCACGGCGCCCGCCGCCTTGTACACCGTGTACAGGGGACCCAGGAGCGCACCCACCTGCTGCCCGGTGGTGACCACCACCGCATCGGGCGAACGCAGCGCCCCAAGCGACGCGAGGGTCGCCGCGTCGGCGCCCCAGCGCCGGTTGGCGGCCTCGAGGGCCGCGGCCAGCCGCTCGCGGTCACTGTGGCGGGCGCAGACCCGCTCGGCCCGCTCCGCCAGCACCCGGTCGCTGCGCGCGTCCAGGGGCAGCCGCGCCGAGAGCCAGTCGGGCCGCTCCTCCAGGGCGCGCATCCACGGATCCGGGTCCGCGATCGCGAGCCGGCGGATTCTCATGGTCAAGGCGAGACCACCAGCATCGCCGCCGCGGCCTCGACCCGGCCGATGCGCCGGGCGTCGACGCCCCGGGCGCGCGACTCCGCCTCGAACGCGAGGGAGCGACCGGGGTCCAGCGCCAGGAGCAGCCCCCCCGCCGTCACCGCGTCGGCGAGGAGCGTCAGGGTCACCGGGTCCACGCCCTCGGCCCGAAGGTGGGGTTCGACGAAGGCGCGATTGGCGTGGCTGCCTCCCGGGACGACCCCGGCCGCCGCCAGCTCCCGGGCGCCCGGGAGCACCGGCACGGCCGCGGCCTCGATGTGAAGGGCCACGCCGCTCTCGCGGGCCATCTCCCAGGCGTGTCCCAGCAGGCCGAAGCCCGTCACGTCGGTGACCGCGTCGGGTCCTCCGCACGCCCGGGCCGCCTCGGCGGCGTCGCGGTTGAGCCGCGCCATGGACCGCGTGGCCTCCGCGATCACCGCCTCGGGCGCCACGGCGTCCTTGATGCCGCGGGAGATCACTCCGGTCCCCACCGGCTTGGTCAGGTACAGGTCGTCGCCCGGGCGCGCGCCCGCCTTGGTCCAGATGCGGTCGGGATGCGCCAGCCCGGTCACGGCCATGCCGTACTTGGGTTCCGCGTCGTCGATGGTGTGCCCGCCCACCAGCACGGCTCCCGCCTCCCGGATGGCGTCCAGGCCGCCCTGCAGGATGGCCTGGAGCATGTCGAGGTACTGTCCCTGGGGGAAGGCCACAAGGTTCAGGGCCGTCAGCGGCCGGGCCCCCATGGCGTACACGTCGCTCAGGGCGTTCACGGCCGCGATGCGTCCGAAGAAGTACGGGTCGTCGACAATGGGCGTGAAGAAGTCCACGGTCTGCACCAGGGCGGTCGTGGCGTCCAGCCGGTACACGCCGGCGTCGTCGGTCACCCCGAGCAGCAGGTTGGGATCGTCGAAGTGCAGGTCCATGCCCGCAAGCATCCGGTCCAGGTCCCCTGGACCCAGCTTGCAGCCTCAGCCGGACTTGGACGACAGCGTGGTCAGGCGCACAGTCACGGGCTCACCTCCTTCAGGGCCGCGACCAGCGCGCCCAGCAGCTCGGACTCCTCGTCCGGGGCGACACACCGCAGGTCCACCAGCAGTCGTCCCCGGTGGATCCGGGCCAGGACCGGCGGCGAGAACGACCGGAGGCTGCGCTCGAGCCGCTCGGGGGCGGGATGCTCCACGGCCATCACCACGGTGGCGATGGGGTGCTCGGGCAGCGATCCTCCGCCGGCCTCGGTGGTCTCCTCCTGGATCACCGGCGCCACCCCCGGGACGGCCCGCCGAAGCCGCCGGGCCAGGCGCAGGAGCCTGGGTCGCAGCGACTCGGGCGTCACGGTCAACATGCGCAGCACCGGCACCTGCTCCAGCGCCTGCCGGGGGTCGGCGTGGCAGCGCAGGGTGGCCTCGAGGGCGGCGATGGTCATCTTGTCCACCCGCAGCGCCCGGGCCATGGGGTGGGAGGCCATGGCCTCCACCCAGCGCGCCTCGCCCACGATGATCCCCGCCTGGGGGCCGCCCAGCAGTTTGTCCCCGCTGAAGGTGACCACCGACGCGCCCGCGCGGACCAGGGCGGCCACCGACGGCTCCCCCCCGAACACCGGGTGCCCGCCGTCCAAGAGGCCGCTGCCCACGTCCAGCAGCAGCGGCAGGCCCCGGCTGCGGGCCAGTGCGCTGAGATCGTCCACCGGGACGTCTTCGACGAACCCGGTCATCCGGAAGTTCGACCGGTGCACCTTGAGCACCAGCCCCGTCTCGGGTCCGAGGGCCCGTTCGTAGTCCGCGATGCGGGTGCGGTTGGTGCTGCCCACCTCCACGAGCTTCACGCCGCTCTCGCGCATGATGTCGGGCATGCGGAACGACCCGCCGATCTCCACGAGTTCGCCCCGGGAGACGACGGCCTCCCGGCCCATGCCCATGACCCTCAGGGCCAGGTAGACAGCCGCGGCGTTGTTGTTGACCACCAGCGCCCGCTCGGCGCCTGTGAGCCGTTCGAGCCACCGGCCCAGATGGCTTCGCCGCGACCCTCGCCGTCCCGTCTGAAGGTCCAGCTCCAGGTTGCTGTATCCCCTGGCCGCCTGGACCACCGCCGCCACGGCGGCGGGCGCCAGGGGCGAGCGGCCCAGGTTGGTGTGCAGCGCGATCCCCGTGGCGTTGATCACCCGCACCAGGGACGGGCGGAGCATGCTTCGGGCCGCGGCGGCCACGGCGTCCGCGATGACCGGCAAGGCCGGGACGTCCCCGCCGGCCCGGGCACGCCGACGAAGCTCGTCCAGCACCCCCGCCACCGCGGCCTCGCGCAGCGGCGCGGGTACGTCCAGCGAACGCAGGGGTTCGGTGCCCAAGAGCCGGTGGACCGAGGGAATCCGGCGCAATCCGTCTTGTACCACGTGGATCGACCTGCTCCTTCTCAGCCCGCTCATCATAGCGTGTCGCGCCGCGAGGAACAACCGGCCCCGGCCGCGCGCACGGGCTCGCGCCCGGGTGAGATCCCCGGCAGGAGCCGACGCCCGCGGCGGAGAAGCCGCAGACCGTGACCGGCAAGGGTGTCCGATGGCGCCGCGGCGCCATGGCTCGCCGGGGGGGCCGCGCCGGGAGCACCCCCACAACCCTCCAGGGGTGAGATGGCTCCCCGTCGGGCGCTCGCGTGCCCGTGGACGTGAGCCCCGCTGGGGCCGCCCCGAGGTGAGCGGGCGGCAGCCGCCACCAGCCACAGGGTGCCCGCGGTGATCCCGCAGCTGCGCGGCCGGGCGTGAACACCGGGAAACGGCGGCACGCGGTCCCGGTGACAGAAAGGAGATGCCTGTGTCCTCGTCTTACATTCTCTTCGACTTCGACGGCACCCTTTACGCGGAGGACGCCCAGTACCGCCATTACGCCCGGCTACTGGGCGAGGCGCTGGCTCCACAAGCGCGCCCGCTCTACGAGCGGGACCTGCAGCGCGTGGCGGCGGGCACCCATCCCCTGCGGCCTGGACGCGGCTACGTCCACCCGGGCTTTCTGGTCCGCTATCCGGGCGCGGAGCGCGGCGCGTGGGACTGGGAGGGCCACCCCGTGACCCAGCTGCAGTCCGACCCTCCCGTCCGGTGGGTGGGCGACCCGTGGTGGGTGGCGCCCACCATCGCTCTGCACCACGGCCTCGATCCCCAGACCCAGGATGCGGTGTTTCTCCAGGTGCGCCGGTGGATGATGAGCGAGGCCTTCGCCATCCGGCCGGTGCCCGGTCTCAGGGCCGTCATCGACGAGCTCAGGCCGCGGTACCGCGTGTGGCTGCTGACCAACTCGCCCGAGGTCGACAGCCGGGCCATCCTCGCCCGCCTGGGACTCGAGGACGCCTTCGACGAGCTGCGTTTCCGCTGCCGCAAGCCGGCCGGGCTGGAGCAGGCGCTCTCGGAGCTCGCGGCGGCGGACCGGGTCATCTCCGTGGGCGACAACTTCTTCAACGACATCCTCCCCGCCGTGCTCGCCGGCCGGGAGGCGCTCTACGTGAGCCCCGAGGACGAGATCGAGCTGCCCCCGGGCGTGCACCGCGTCAGCGGTCCGCGGGAGATTCCGGCGGCGCTCGCGACCCTGGCCCGCTGACACCATCCACAGGGAGCGTGACGCCATGCAGGCAGTGTACTACGAGGCTCCCCGCACCTTCACGGTGCGGGACGTGCCCGACCCCGTTCCCGGGGACGACGAGGTGCTGGTGCGCGTCAGCTACTCGGGCGTGTGCCACACCGACGTGAACCTTGACGAGGGCGAATTCTTCGCGAGCTTCCCGCTCGTGCCCGGTCACGAGTTCACGGGCCGCGTCGCCGCCCTGGGCCGGGGGGTGGAAGGGCTCGCGGTCGGGGACCTGGTGGTGTGCGACAACACCTTCACCTGCGGGGCCTGCTCGTTCTGCCGGCGGGGGGAGCCGCTCTTCTGCGAGCACTTCTACTCGCTGGGCATCAACGGGCCCGGGGGGGCTGCCGAGTACGTGGTGGTGCGCGGGTCCAAGGTCTTCCGGGTCGAGAACCGGCTGACCCCGCTCCAGGCGGTGTTCACGGAGCCTCTGGCCTGCGCCGTGTCCGGAGCCGACCGCGCCCGCGTGCGCAGCGGGGATCGGGTCCTCTTCTACGGCGCGGGCGCCAGCGCGCTCCTCCTGGGTCAGCTGCTGCGCCAGGGCGGCGCCGCGCTGATGGTGGTGGCGGCGCCACCCTCGCCCAAGCTGGAGCTGGCGCAGCGGGTTTACGCGGATGTGACGGTTCCCATGGAGCGCGACCGCCCGCAGGCCGCGGACCGTCGCCTCGAAGACATCGCCCCCCACGGTTTCGAGCTGGTGGTGGACCTGACCGGCTCAGCTGCGGTGCAGACACACGCCCTGAGCCGGGTGCGCCCGGGCGGCACCCTGATGATCTACGGGATGGCCCGCTTCGGGGAGCGCGTGGGCTGGGAACCCTACACCATCTTCAAGAATCAGCTGACCGTCGTGGGCTCGTTCGCCCAGATCTTCCAGTTTCCCCGCGCCATCGAACTGCTGGCCTCGGGCCGGGTCAAGGTGGATCAGGCTGTCACCGACGTGCTGGAGCTCGCCGAGTATGGCCGGGCCCTGGACAACGTGCGCAACGGGCGGGGCATCAAGACCCTGCTGGCCGTGCACCCCGAATAGCGGTCCCCGGTTCATCCCGGGTTCGGTCGGGCCCCGTAGCGCCACGCCCGCATGCGGCGCTCGGTGGCCCGATGGTCCGCATACAGCCGGCCGAACCGGTTGGCCACGGGCGGGAGGGAGTTGAGGACCGCGTAGGAGCGCAGGGGCTGAAGACCGAAGGCTTCCCAGGCGCTGGGCAGGTGGCAGCCGGGGGCCTCGATCCCCACGGCTCCCTCGCGCTGGGCGGTGAGGATCGCCACCTCGAGAAAGGTGAGCGCAAACCCCTGTGCGCTCCAGGAGCGGTCCACGATCCAGGGGTGCACCCCCCACACCCCCGGCGGGGCGAAGGGCGCGGCCATGCTGACGCCGCCCCGCGGGGGGTGCAGCCCGGCAAAGGCCATGACCCGATCGCCGTCGCGGTACCCGAGCAGGATCGCCCCCGGCGTGTGAAAGATGGTGCGCACGTCCACCTGCATCTGGGCGTCCCGGAAGATGTTGCGGCACAGCCCCTCCGCCCGCAGGCTCTCGTCGGGGCGCAGCCGGACGCACCGCTCGGAGAGGGCGCGGGCCCGGTCCGAGGGCGTGAAGCCCTCGAGGGATCGCCCCAAGTCGTGGACGACCGCGAGCTCCCGGTAGCCGACGCCGGCGAGAAACCGGCGCAGGTTGCCCGACTGCAGCGGCGGACCCGGCAGCAGCGCGGGCCACCGGCGGCCGACGCCCAGCCGGCGGTGGGAGGACCCGGCCAGGTGCTCGGTCATCCCCACCCACAGGGCCCGGCCGACCCCCTGACGCCGGTGGGCCGGGTGCACCAGAAACAGCGCCACGTGCGCCGTCAGCATGCGCCAGCCAGGCTGGGCCAGGATCACGCCCACGTCGCGTCCTCCGCGCCGGGCCCAGGCGATCCATCCCTCGGGCGGATCGTCCGACCGCCGCAGCGCCCGGGACAGGGCCGGGGCCGTGAGCGGATACGGCACCCTGGACTCCCGCCACAGGGCGACCGCCGCGTCCACGTCGCCCGCTGCGAGTTCCCTCACCTCGACGGTCAGATCGATCGCCCGCACCTCCGCCGCGCCCACCGGCTCCTCGGCTCCCGCAACCGGGCCGTGGCCTCCCCCGCCGCGGTTTGAGGCTCCCATTTCCATGGATCGCGGCCGTTCCCTGCCCGCCGCCGGCATCCCCTACCGGGGCGCGCGCCGCGCCCGGGCGGCGTCCGG
>JAJZYS010000092.1 GCA_021797925.1 Bacillota bacterium | reverse complement strand
CACGGCGCGCGCCTCGCCCGCCGGCCGGGGCGCGCGCCGTCCGGGCGCACTTCAGCTGACCGGCAGCACGATGGAGGCCGCATGCTGGCTGGGTCGCAGGTGGCCCTCGAGGCAGCGGTTCACCATGTCGGCGTTCACCCCGTCGAGGGCCTTGAGGTACTGGAAGAAGTCGTACCCCTTGAAGTGATACGCGTTGAAGGCGGTGGCGATGGCCTCGGGGCTGTTGAACAGGCCCAGGAACTCGCCCAGGGCCTTGCGGCGCACGCGCTCGATGGCGGCGGGTTCAAGCCCCTCCCGGCCGGCGGCCTCGATCCCCTCGAGCAGGGCGTCGCGCAGCCGCTCGGGCTCGGGGGTGTCCCCCCCCATGATGGACGCGCCGAAGCCGGGTTCCGCGAAGTAGTACGCGCCGAAGCGCTCGTCGATGAGCCCTTCCTCGTACAGCCGGGTGTAGAGGCGCGACCCCCGCCCCAGGAGCACCTCCAGCGCCACGCTGGTGCGCACCTCGCGCTCGAGGAAGTCCACGCCGTCGGTGTCGGTCTCCTTGAACCCCAGCTCCAGGATGGGGCTGGCGACGGCCATGCGCGCCACGATCTCCCGCTGGGCCACCTCGGGCGGCTCGTCCACGCCCAGCCGCTCGATGGGCTCGGCGGGCCGCTCGCCCTGGCCCGCCCGCTGCCCCACCAGCGCCAGCGTGGCGCCGGGGTCGACGTCGCCCACCGCGAAGAACGTCATGTTGTCCGGGCGGTAGAACGTGCGGTAGCAGAGCAGGAGGTCGTCGACGGTGATGCGCTGGATCGAGTCGATCGTGCCGCCGATGTCCACCCGGACGGGATGGCGCTGGTAGAGGGCCTCCAGCAGGTTGTGGAAGGCGCGCCAGCGGGGGTCGTCCATGTACATCCTGAGCTCCTGCTCGATGATCCCCCGCTCCTTGGCCACGTTCTCCTCGGTGAGATGGGGGTGCTGGACGAAGCTCATGAGGACGTCCAGGCACTCGAGGTAGTGGTCCGTGGTGCTGAAGAGGTAGGTCGTGCTGCTGTGGCCGGTGAAGGCGTTGCACGAGGCCCCCAGGGCGGCGAACTGCTGCATCACCGGGACGTCCTCGGACTCGAACAGCTTGTGCTCGAGGAAGTGGGCGATGCCGTCGGGCACCTCCACCTCCCGGCCGCCCACGCGGAAGCGGCGGTCCAGCGACCCGTAGTGGGTCGCGTAGTTGGCGTACTTCTTCTGATAGCCGGGCTTGACCACGACGTACCCCGTCAGGCCGTTGGGATAGGTCTCCTGGTACAGCTCCTCCTTGAGGACAGGGTCATACTGCCGCTGCACGGACGCCCTCCCCTTCCCGGTTCAGGAAGTACACGGTGTCCAGCCGGATGCGCTGCGCGGCCGCGACCGCCTCGTCCCGGGTGACGGACTCGATGGCCTCGATGCGCCGGTCCAGGGACGGATCCCGGCCCATCCGCCTCAGCTCCAGGTCGCGCATGATGCTCTGGGACGGCGAGTCCTCCGCCGCCCGCATCCCGTTCACCAGGCCCCGGCGGGTCCGGTCGAGCTCGTCCTCGGTGATGTCCCCGTCCTGCATGGCCATGAGCTGCTCCTCGATGATGGTCAGGGCCCGGTCCCGGTTCTCGAACTCGAGCCCCGCGCTGACCAGGCACACGCCCTTGTACCCGTCGAGGCGGGCGTAGGCGTAGTACGCCAGGGACGCCTCCTCGCGCACCTTGAGAAACAGCTTGGAATGGGCGAAGCCGCCGAAGATGCCGTTGGCCACCACCATGGCCGGATAGCCGGGGTCCGCCCCCGCCACGCCGGTGGTGAAGCCCATCACAAGCTTGCCCTGGTTCACGTCCTGGCGCTCCTCGACGCGGCGCACCCCCTCGCGCGGGGGCAGCGGCTCGGCCGGCGGCGGCGGCGCGTCGGCGTGGGGCGCGAGGAACCGGTCCTCGACCGCCCGCGCCAGCGTGTCCCACTCCAGGTCGCCCACGGCGTACAGGGTCGCGGGCCCCTTCACGAGGTCCCGGTAGCGCTCGGTGAGTCCCCGGGGCGTGATCGGCTCCAGGTCCTCCACCCGCCCGTACCGCCCGATGGCGTACGGGGTCCCCTCCGCCATGACCTCCACGCAGCGCATCGCGGCGAACTGCGCCTTGTCGTTGACGATGCTCTCGATCTGCCGCCGCAGGTTCTCCCGCTCCTGCGCCACGTAATCGGGGCGCAGCGTCCCGTCCACGAGCGCCGGGTCCTCGACGACGCCCTGAAGGAGGGCGATCCCGTCGTCGAGGATCCGCTCCTCCCCGGGCAGGTACCGGTCGTTGGCCATGGACAGGTGGAAGACCAGGGCCTGCTCCTCGCCCAGCTTGTACGCGTCCGCCCTGAGGTCCGCCCCGTACAGGTCGTCCAGGCGGGTCATGAGCCCCCGCGTGTCAGGGTAGCGTCGGGTGCCCCGGCGCAGGACCATGGGCACCAGGGCGTTCTCGGCCGCGTGGACCCCGAGCTTCGTGGGCAGGACGAACCGGAAGGTGTTGGTCTTGAACTTGTTCGTCGACCAGAGCGCGAGCCTCAGCCCGCCCGCCAGCGTCTCATGCCGGAAATCAGCCAAGCGACGGCCACCTCTCCCACATCCAGACCTTTACCGTGAACCATGCCTATTCTCCCCGATTAGGCGCTTCTCCTGCGGAGCGCTCGGGGAGGGGGACCGTGACCCTCAGCTGGCCTTCTCGTCGGGAGCGGCCATGAGCTCCTCGAACTCCGGCCCCTCGATGGTCTCCTTCTCCAGCAGGATCTCGGCGATCTTGTCCAGCTTGCTCCGGTGCGTCTCGATCACGCGCTTGGCCTGATCGTAGCACTCGTTCACCACGTGCCGGGTCTCCTGGTCGATCGCGGCCGCGACCTGCTCCGAGTAGTTGCGGTCGCGCCCGAGGTCGCGGCCCAGGAACACCTGGTCCTGCTTGGTGCCGTACGTCAGCGGGCCCAGGGCCTCGCTCATGCCGTACTCGGTGATCATGCGGCGGACCATCTTGGTGACCTTCTCCAAATCGTCCGCGGCCCCCGACGTGATCTCGCCGAACACCACCTCTTCGGCCGCCCGGCCGCCCAGGGCGTGGGAGACGCGGCTCAGGATCTCCTCCTTGGAGATGAGGTAGCGGTCCTCGGTGGGTAGCTGCATGGTGTAGCCCAGCGCCATGCCCCGGGGGATGATGGACACCTTGACCACGGGGTCGGACTTGGGCATGAAGTGGCCCACCAGCGCGTGCCCGCCCTCGTGGTACGCGACCGTGCGCCGCTCCTTCTCGTTCATCACCCGCGCCTTCTTCTGCGGGCCGGCGATGACGCGCTCGATGGCCTCGGACACCTCCGACATGCTCACGCGCTTCTTGCGGTTTCGCGCGGCCAGGAGCGCCGCCTCGTTGAGCATGTTGGCCAGGTCCGCGCCGGTGAAGCCGGGCGTGCGCCGCGCCACCTGCTCCAGGTCCACGTCCTTGTCCATGGGCTTGCCGTGCGCGTGCACCTCGAGGATCTCCTTGCGGCCCTTGAGGTCCGGGCGGTGGATGACCACCTGGCGGTCGAAGCGCCCCGGCCGCAGGAGCGCCGGGTCCAGCACGTCGGGGCGGTTGGTGGCGGCCATGACGATGATGCCCTCGTTGACCCCGAACCCGTCCATCTCCACCAGGAGCTGGTTGAGCGTCTGCTCGCGCTCGTCGTGCCCGCCGCCGTAGCCCGCGCCCCGCATCCGCCCCACCGCGTCGATCTCGTCGATGAACACGATGCAGGGGCTGTTCTTCTTCGCCTGGTCGAACAGGTCGCGCACGCGGGACGCGCCGACGCCCACGAACATCTCCACGAAGTCCGATCCGGAGATGCTGAAGAAGGGCACGCCCGCCTCCCCGGCCACGGCCCGGGCCAGGAGGGTCTTGCCCGTCCCCGGCTCTCCGAAGAGCAGCACGCCCTTGGGAATGCGGGCGCCGAGCTCCAGGTACTTCTTGGGGTGCTTGAGGAAGTCGACGATCTCGCTGAGCTCTTCCTTGACCTCCTCCACGCCGGCCACGTCGTCGAAGGTCACGCGCCGGCGCTCGTCGGTGTGCAGCCGGGCGCGGCTCTTGCCGAACTGCATGACCCGGTTGCCGCCCCCCTGCGTCTGCTGGAGGAGGAGGAAGAACAGGCCGAAGAGGATCAGAAGCGGGAGGACGCTGTTGAGCAGCGACGCCCACCAGGGGCTCGTCGCCGGGGGCGCGAACTGGTAGCTGACGTGGTACTTGGACAAGAGCGACGGCAGACCCACGTCGATCTGGGGAATGTACGTCTGGAAGGGCCGTCCGTCCACCTTGCCGGTGAGGGTGGACGTGTTCTCGTTGACCACGACCGACGAGACGCGCCCGGCCTTGACGGCCGAGACCATCTGCGAGTAGCGCAGGCTGGCAGGCGCAGGCGCCGTAGGCCGCATCGCCTGCGCGATGAAGAGGATGACGAGCAGCACCAGGATCGGGAACAGGAGGCTGCGCAGCCAGCGATTCAAGACAAGCCCTCCCAGCGGGGGCCATAGGCAATCCGCATGCGGTCTAGTGTACCATACCTTCTTTTTCGATGACAACCATGCAACTGCCGGGGTCGACCTCCACCGTCACCCGCAGAATCGGCCCCGGTTCGCCCTCTGTCGCGCCCATCCGCGTCCGGCGCACTCCCACCGCCCAGAGGATGCGGTCGCGCCCGTCCACGAGCAGCAGCACGGCGTCCCGGCGCCAGCGGGGCACCTTGAGATCCACGAGGAGGTCCTGCAGCTTGCGCGACCCGCGCATGCCCCTGGGCTCGATGCGATCGCCCGGGCGGCGCTGACGCAGCCGAAGGGGGGGCTCGACGGCCGCGGCGGGAAAGGCCTCCTCCAGCGGACCCATCGGCGGCGGCGGGCCCGGCAGGAGCTGCGCCCGCACCCGCGCGCGCAGCGGCTCGATCCGCACGGGGACGCCCACCGGCAGCGTCGCGTCAAACCGCGGCACGGGCCCCGGAGCCGTGATGACGAGCCGTCCAGCCTCGCTGCGGGCCACAAGGCCCCCGGGCAGCGGCAGGACGGCGGCGGCGGGCCGCTCCACCCACGCCGCGAGCGAGTCGAGCACGTCCCGGCTCACCCGGCACGGGGCCTCCTCGAGCACCGCGCGCAGGACGCGCCGGCGCAGCGCCCCGTCGAGGGCCCTGACCCCGGCCAGGTCGAGGTGCGCCGCCCCCCCGGGGGCGGGGCGGGTAAGGCGGCGGCGGGCCTCGTCGGCCATGCGGCTCAGCATTGCCTCGTCCTCGCGCAGCGAGCGCGCCGTCGCCGTGAGGCGCGTCACGAGCCGCGGATTGTACTCGCGAAGGAGCTTGGGCATCAGGTCCATGCGAATGCGGTTGCGCAAAAAGCGCGGGTCGTCGTTGCTCTCGTCGCGGGCGGGCTCGAGGCCGTGGCGGGCGACGTACCGGAGGATCTCGGCCCGCGTCACCTCGAGCAGGGGGCGCACGATGACCCCGCGGCTCGGGGCCATGGCCCCGAGCCCCCGGGTCGCGCTCCCGCGCAGGAGCCGCATCAGCACGGTCTCGGCCTGGTCGTCGGCCTGGTGTCCGAGGGCGATGCGCTCGGCTCCGAGCTCCCCTCGCACCGCCTCGAGCCGCGCGAGGCGCGCCTCCCGGGCGGCGCCCTCGACCCCCAGCTCCCGGCGCCGCGACAGCGCCGACGGCTCGAGGACCTCCACCCGCAGGGCGACCCCCAGGGCGTCGCACAGCCCCCTGGCGGCGGCGCGGTCGGCGTCGGCCGGCCGCAGGCCGTGGTCGACGAAGCACGCGGCGAGGACGAGCCCGTGCGCCTCAGCCAGGGCCCACAGCCCGTGGAGGAGGGTCATGGAGTCGGGTCCGCCCGACAGGCCCACGAGCACCCGCGCCCCGTCGCCGATGAGCCGGCCCGGTCCCACGCTCGCGTCCAGCGCCTCTTCGACGGTCAGCTGCGCCACCGCCATCCCCCTCGGCCTTCGCTTCGCGCCCCGGGGGGGAAAACCTGCCCTGGCTCGCGAGGCCGGCGCGCCCGCGGGCCGGGCTCAGGCGAAGTGCACGAGGAGCCCCGTGCCAAAGAGCAGCAGCAGCGTCGCCACGGTGAAGCGCATCCACCGGCGCAGCCCCGCCTGCGCCGGTGGGGCCCCGGGCCCCGGGGCGCCCTCGCTCCGGGCCCGAGAGCACGCCGGGGGCGGGGAGGGGCGCCCCTCCCCCCAGATCCCGCCGCCCAGCTCGCCTCCGCCCGCCGCCCACAGCAGGTGGCCCACGGACTCGACGTCGGGCCGGCGGCCCGGCGCGGCGGGGTCGGCCCCCTCCAGCGACAGAAGCCGCCACCGGCGCTCGCACGTGTCGAAGATGACCCCCGAGGGGCCGAGCCGCACCTCACCGCGGGTCCACGGGTACAGTTCGTCCAGCGCGCTCTGGACGCTGCGCCCCAGCGACGCCAGGGCGCCGGCGTCCAGCATGCGGCCCTCGCGGGCCAGGTCGTCCAGGGTGTATCCGCTGACGAACTCCTGCGCCAGGAACCCCACCGGGCCCGACGCCCGCACGTAGGCGTCGTCCATCTCGCGCAGCTGGGGAAACCAGCGGGGCGCGAACACCGCCCAGGCCGCCTCGCGGTGCAGGTTGCGGCGCTCGCTGGCGAACCGGATCACCACCACCTGGCCCCGGTCGTCCCGGGCGCGCACGATGTCCCCCCTGCCGCCCAGCCTGGCCTCGACCACGTAGCGCCGGCCGCTCCTGCGCCCCCGGAGCACCACGCCCGGGACGACCCCGCTATCGATCACGGTACCCGCCGGCCACGCCGACCACCCCCCTCTCTGGCATTTTCTCCTGATCGACCCAGAGTATGCCGGATCAGGTTCGAGAGGCGGCGCGGACCCACTCGCGCACGAAGGGGACGGCCCCGCTCTCGCCCGGCCGCGGCAGGAGCCTCGCCACCAGCACGGAGCAGTCGTCGCGTTCCTCGACGCGGCGCTCGAGCGCCCGGCCGAGGATCGTCTCGGCGAGGGCCTGCGCGGCGGCCCCATCGCCGGCGGCCATGAGAAAGCCCCGCAGCCACTCCTCCTCCAGCCCGTCCGCCGGCCCGATGACCCCGTCGGAGCACATGACCACCAGGTCGTGGGGTCGAAGGCTCCGGCGCTCCACGCTGCGCTCGCCCTCGCGGAGGATGCCCATGGGCAGCGACCGCGACCGGATCACCTCCACCCGGTTTCCCCGGCGCAGGAAGGTGGGGGCGGCGCCCACCTTGGCCAGCTGCAGCTGCCCCGTGGCAAGCTGGATGATGGCCAGGTCCAGGGTGGAGAACGCCTCCTCCATGGCCCGCAGGAGCAGGGCGTTGGTGACGCGCAGCACGGTGGTCTCGTCCATTCCGATGCCCAGCAGCGCCTCGATGAGGGTGGCGGTGAGCGCGCTCCCGCTGGCCGCCTGCACGCCGGCGCCCATGCCGTCCGCCAGGGCCATGAGCAGCCGGTCGCCGCCCAGCACCCGCACCACCGCCGTGTCCCCCGAGATGGCGCCTCCGGCCCGGGCCAGCTGGGCCACCCCCGTGGCGTAGCCCAGCGGCGGCGGGGCGGCTCCCGCGGCGGGGTCGGGCCCCGCCGCGATGGCGGCCGCGGACTCCAGCACGCGCTCGAGGAGCGCGTGCGCCTCCCCGAGGCGCGCCTGCCACCGTTCGTCGGACAGGGCCACCTCCCGCAGGTACGAGAGGCCCACGGCCACCTCCCGCAGCCGGGGGCAGCGCTGGCGCAGGGAGAGGGGGAGGTGCTTGACGTCGAAGAGCTCGCCGGCGCGCATGCGCGTGAGCCCCGCCAGCGCCCCCCGGTAGGTGGCGGCGTACTCCCGGTCCCAGCAGACGGGGACGCTGGGGCAAAGGGCGCAGGTGCGCTCGCTCATGGACTTCAGACGCCGCACCAGCCCCGGCTCCTCGCCGCCGGGACCCGCGGCCGCGATCTCCCGGAGCGTGCGGGTGAGCATGAGCGCCGCGTCGCGGGATCCGGTGCCGGCCGCCTGGGGGGTCGCCACCCGCGTCACCGCCGACCAGCGCTCCCACAGCCACGCCGGGGTCAGCGCGGTCATCAGCAGGGCGGCGGCGACGTTCACCATGGCGCTCTCCACGCCCAGGACCGAGGCGCTGGCCAGCCACAGGCTGAGGTCCCCCACCGCGAACCCGACCCCCTGGGCCAGGGGGCTTCTCGTGCGCACCGCCCCCGCCAGGAGACCGCCCAGGCCCAGCGCCGCCGCCAGCAACGGACTGCCGCCGCCGGTCAGCGCCAGCACCAGCCCGGCGGCCAGCCCCACCGCCGCCGCCACGCTGGCGCCGGCCCAGCGGGCGGCCACCATCACCCACCAGCCCGCCACCGCCACGCCCAGGGAGACAAGGCCGAGGGTGATCCCCCCGAGGCCGCCCAGGGCCACGGCGGCCGCGAAGAGCAGCACCACCGCGTCGGAGCGGTCCAGCGCCCGCCGGTCCGCCAGGGGCGAAAGGCACCTGAGAAACAGCGGATACGCGAGCGCGGTCATCAGGCCCATGAGCGCGGCCCCCATGGCGCCCCCGGGGACCACCTGGCCCAGGACATCCCCCAGGAGGCACCCCGCCCCCCCGAGCACCAGGAGCACCGCCGCCTGCTCCACCTCGCCCGGAGCGCCCCGGCGGGAACGGGCTCCCCAGTACACGAGCTCCCCCAGCGCCACCGTGACGAGGGCGGCGCCCCCCGCCCACGAGCGGGTGGCGAGCCCCGCCACGGCCAGGAGGGAGACCAGGAGGATGCGCTCGCCCATGCGCGGCCGGAGCGCGGCGATCAGCGCCAGGGGCAGCGGCCACAGATGGTGCACCAGCACCGCCCGCCCGGTCAACAGCGCCATCACCGGCGGTCCCCACTGCCTGAGCCCGGTCCAGTTCCTCAGCCGTCCTCCCGGCGTCGCCTCGCCCGCTGCCATGACACCAGTGTGAACCCTGGCCCGTGTCTGATTTTGTTGCACCGCCAGGAAGCCGTCGTGGCGATTGCTCGACACGGTGCGGGCGCGGGGCTCAGGCCCAGGAGTTGCCCGACGCCGCCCCGAACCCGTGATCGAACGTCACGGGAGAGGTGTGGGAAGATTGCGCAACGTGGTGATCCCCCTGGACGGCTCCGCGCTGTCCGAGGCCGCCGTCCCCGCCGTCCGGGATCTCTTGGGGGCAGACCGGGTGGCCGTGACCCTTTTGCACGTCATCGTCCCCTCCATCGACGACGTCCCGGTCTATCCCGGCTGGGGGCCGGTGGGCGAGTCCGTGGGCGTCTTCCCGCCCCCGACCCAGCCGTCGCCGACGGACGAAGAGGTCGCCCGGGCCCGGGCCTACCTCGCCGAGGTCCGCCGGCGCCTGCCCCCCGACATGACGGTCGCGGCCGAGGTGCGCATCGGGGTGGCGGCCCACGTGATCCTGGCGGTGGCGCGCGAGGCGCGCGCCGACCTCATCGCCATGGCGACCCACGGCCGGGGCGGCATCGCCCGCGCCGTCCTGGGAAGCGTGACCGACCTGGTGCTGCGCACCTCCCCGGTCCCGGTGCTGGTGGTGCACCCGCACCCGGGCACCGCCCCGGGCGGGACCCGGGTGTAGCGCGCCGCCGGCTCTGGCCGGGGCGCGACGGGACCGAGACGCCGCCGAAGGGGGATGACCGCGCTGGACGCAACGACGCGGGTGATCATGGTGGGGCATGCCCACATCGATTCGGTGTGGCTGTGGGACTGGCGCGAGGGATACGAGGTGGTCAAGGCGACGCTGCGCAGCGCCCTCGACCGCACGCGGGAGTTTCCCGGCATGGTGTTCGTTCACGGCTCGGCCGCCCACTTCGCGTGGCTCGAGAACCATCCGGCCCTCTTCGCCGAGGTGGCGCAGGCGGTCGAGGACGGAAGGATCGGCCTCGTGACCGGGATGTGGGTCGAGCCCGACACCAACCTTCCCTCCGGTGAGGCGCTCGTGCGCCAGACTGTGCAGGGGCAGCGCTACTTCCGCGAGAAGTTCCGCCGCACCGCCCGTGTCGGCGCCTTGCCCGACACCTTCGGCCACCCCTGGACGCTCCCCCAGATCCTTGCGGGGGCGGGGATGGACACCTTCCTCTTCATGCGGCCCGGCCCGCACGAGC
>JAJZYS010000091.1 GCA_021797925.1 Bacillota bacterium | reverse complement strand
CGACGTGGGCGTGGCCATGCAGAGCGGGACCGCCGCTGCCAAGGACGCGGCCAACATGGTGGACCTGGATTCCAACCCCACCAAGCTCATCGAGCTGGTGGGCATCGGCAAGCAGCTGCTCATCACCCGAGGGGCCATCACCACCTTTTCCATCGCCAACGACGTCTCCAAGTACTTCGCGATCATCCCCGCCATGTTCATCAGCGCGTTCCCGGGCCTTGAAGCCCTCAACGTCATGCACCTGACCAGCCCCCATTCCGCCATCCTCTCGGCCCTCATCTTCAACGCCCTGGTGATCCCCGCGCTGATCCCCCTGGCGATGCGCGGGGTGGCATGGCGGCCCATGAGCGCCACCCAGGTGCTCGCGCGCAACATCTTCATCTACGGCCTGGGCGGCGTGGTGGTTCCGTTCGTGGGGATCAAGCTCATCGACCTGGCCGTGACCGTGACCGGCCTGTGGCGGGTGTGAAGGAGGGACGCATATGAGCGTCAAGCGCGACCTGGTCACCGCGCTGCGGCTGTTCGCGGTCCTGGCGGTCCTCTTCGGGGCGCTCTACACGCTCCTCGTCCTGGGTGTCCTGCAGAGCCTCTTCCCCACCCAGGCCAACGGAGACCTTGTCGTGCGCCACGGCCGGGTGGTGGGCTCGCGGCTCATCGGCCAGTCGTTCACCGGTCCCGGCTGGTTTCACGGGCGGCCCTCGGCCACCGTGAGCGCTACCGGCCGCAGCGACCCCTACAACGCGATGAACTCCGGCGGGAGCAACCTCGGGCCGCACAACCCGCTTCTCGTCAGGGCGGTGCGGCAGGCCATGGCCGCGTATCCCGGCATCCCCGCCCGGCGCATCCCGCCGTCGCTCGTCGAGTCTTCCGCGTCGGGGCTCGACCCTGACATCACGCCCCGCTCCGCGTATCTGCAGGTGCCCAGGGTGGCGCGCTCGGCACACCTGCGGCGCTCGGCGCTCATGGCCCTGGTGCGCCGGCACGTGCACGGCCCCTGGCTGGGCCTGTTCGGGCACGCCCGGGTCAACGTGCTGGAGCTCAATCTGGCGCTTGTGCGGCTGGAGCACCGCTGACGCGGGAATATTGACAGACTTGCGCCAACTCCCTTGACAGTGCCTGTGCCGGGCGTATGCTGGTGTCGCCGCGGCACTGGCCGCTTGAGGAGGCGGTGGATGATGAAACGGAACGTGGGTGCGGTGGATCGGGTGATCCGGGTGATCATCGGTCTGGTGCTGGGCTACATCGGCATCAGGGTGGGCGGCGGTCTCGCCGTGGTCCTGATCATCATCGGGCTGGTCTCGCTCCTCACCGGGCTTGCCGGGTGGTGCCCCATCTACCGGGCGCTGAAGCTCAGCACCTGTCCACTGGAGCGCTGAGCGCAGGCCGGGTCGGGGCGCACCGCGCACGCGGCGCGCCCCGACCGGCGGGCGGTTCCGCGGCCAGGCCGCCCGGCTCTCGACGCGCCTCTCCGATGGCGAGAAGGCCGACCCTGTCGCGCACGGTGGGTCTCGAGCGTGTAGCGGCTATGCGGCCTTAGTTCGAGGGGAAGGACGGTATGGCGATGGCCGTAGTCTGTGCAAATGACCCGACAGACCTGGGTCTTGGGCACCTTGTGGCCTCGCCGCACAGGTTCGGTCCGGTAGGGCGCCGCCGATAGCTGTTGCCAATCAGGGGACCCCGGCCACAGAATGGGCAGATATGGCCCGAGACGGCGAGAACGGAACGAGCGGCTCCGTTCCACAGCGACCGCTTCCGTAGCCAGTTGTTTGTCAGCGAGGGAAGAAGATATAATAATATTTGCAAGCTGGCGGGATCGGTCCAATGAGGCGGCCCGGTCCCCGAAGTGCTAGTTCTCGTACTTGGAGACCGGGAAGCGGGTTGTCCAGGCCCCCCAAGGTTTCCTTCGCGGGAAGCGGGCGGGCGCCGTTCCTCCAAAGGCCCGGTGCCCGGTCTGTCTGTCGGTTGGCGTCAAAGATCGTGAGCGACTGTCTCTTGTACCGTCTCAGATACTGGTGTTGCCTCATAGCAGTGTAGAGAGTTTAGAGGAATCGCACCGAAAGCGGGCGAAGAGCGCACACGTTCGTCCATAGCGGAACAGGGTGGCGAGGAGAAGGTGAGTCTTCATTCTGACGGGCCGACGACGACCTTTTTACAGTGCGCTCTCAGCATGCCGCCGTTCCTGGTTCAGTACAATGAAAGTGCGGCTACAAGGTTATTCGAAAGTCTGCGGGTGGGGCATGATCTCAAGAGTCTAGCCTTTCAGGACTCGGGTGTCACATTTTCCGGCCCGAGAGCAACCATCGAGATTGCTCCCGGAAAGACGCTTAGGTTTTCGCGTACCATCCGGGATGGTGCTGGTACTGAACTGCTTGTCCGGGAAATGCAAGACGCTCTCGCACAAGTGCTCGCTGCTCTTTCGGTTCCGTTTCTGGTCGCTCCTCAAATTGTGTTGCGTGCTTCATGGTCATGTGTGGATCAGCACTCCCACGACTACTTACTCGATCTAACACAGTTACACAGTCGCTTGAAGGTTGATTCGCTGGGTGAGCGGGTGTCTCTGGGCATAAGGCTTATTGTGCAAAGCCGCGGTGCGGAGCAGCAAGGCCCTGAAATCTTCGACGTAAAAATCGAACCGTTGTTCAGGGAACCCCATGATCTGTATCTTGAAGTGGTTGCCACGTTTCCTGCAAAGATCATTACCAAGAATGTGGACGAATTGGGGCACATGATTGAGAGAACCTACGATGAGTATCGGAAGGTCCAAACACTCTTGAAGGAGAGTGAACGCAATGGGTGAGATTGCTCCACCACGACAAGAGCGATACCCTGAGCTTCCCGGGGTAAGAAATGAGGGTATCAGCGCAGCCCTCTACGATTTTGTGGATGGCGACGAAGTAAACGTACCGTACTTTAAATTGACGCTCACCTCACGGTATCTGCCGCAGAGATACCATTTGCAAAGACCGATCGATGTGGTGGCCTACTATGACGCGATTGAAATCGTCGCCTCCGAGCCGCGGTTTGCGATTCATGCTGCGGGACGGACATTGGAGGAAGCCTTGCGAAATCTTGGGTCGTCCCTGGTGGAGGATTATGAATGGCTGGCGCGGTCGCGTTCTGAATTGGGTGAGCACTTGACTGAACAACTCGAGTTCTTGGAATCGATATTGGACCCCGCGTGATCCATACCCTCGTTGGAGTCGGATGACGTCGACAGGGCACTGACGAGCAAACTTGAATGCGAGGTCGACAGGTCCACGGGTGATCATGTTTTGTTTCTGATAAGAGATCCCGAATCAGGGAAACTCGTTCGGTACACGAAACTGTCTCGGGGTTCCAAGCACACGTTGAGTCCCCGGCGCATCGCCGAAATGGCGAAGCAGCTCGGGGTGGAAACGAGCGTCCTGGTGGGACTGGTGCGGTGTTCGGTGAGCAAGCAACAATTCATTCGGGCTGTCGGCCAGCGGCACTGGTGATCAGAGGTTTGGCCATCAATCGTAAGATGTCTCCCCGGCAGGGTGTCCATTGCCAGCGAAGGACCGGCAGTTCCCCAGCAGCGAGAAGACGCAGAACAGCCCCCTGGTGGTTCCATCCCGAAGCGCGAGATCTCGTCGCTTGTGCCGGGTCCGAGGTTTTCGCACATCGCCGCCATCCGCAGCGGTGACATGGAGAAAGGCCGCCCCCCGAAAGAGGGGCGGCCGGGACGGATCGGCGGGTTAGGGCGCTCCGGAACCGCCGGCGAGGGGCCCGGCGGGCACCCGCCCGCGGGGACCGGGGAGGGAAGGTCCGACGGGTCCGGGCAGCGCGCCGTCGAAGATGAGCTTCTGGGGGCCGTCGGAACCGCCGGTGAGCGAGGTGTCCAGCGTGGCCCGGTTGCGGTTGGGGTGCAGGGTGGTCTCGGCAAACGCCCACGCGTGCAGGTAGTTCAGGAACGGGGACACCTCGACGCCGCCGTCGAAGCTCTCCACGTAGTGGCCGAACCCGCCCGAGGGTTGCAACAGGACCCAATACGGGGCGCGCACGTGAGCCGCGTTGTCGACGACGACGTGGAAGTTGTAGAGCACGCCGTAGTTGCCGTTGTCCACGACGCTGGTGTGGTCCACGGCGTCGTAGCCCGTCAGGTACTCCCCGGGCATCGCCCGCGAGTACGGTCCGGATATGGCCGAGTCCACCGCCAGCCACTGGATCGGGCGGGTGGTCGACAGGTCGATCACCCCGAACCGGTCATCCGCCGGGAAGGTGCCGCGGCCGTGGATCACGAGCGGGATGCTGGGCGGCTCCACCGCGATGCTCGCGGGATCCCGGGGCGGTGGGCCCGAGAAGGCGAGGGTGGTGACCGTGACGGGCGCGGCCGTGAAGCCCGGGGGAAGCGGGGGGTGGTTCACGAGCCGGGCGTTCGGAAGGAAGGGGGAGGGGTGCGCGGCCCGCAGCAGTCCCGACGGCAGCGACGGCACCGGGGGGAGGCCGGGTCCCCGGCCGGGGCCCGGTCCCACTCCCGACGGCACGCCCACGGCCGAGAAGTCTTCGAAGCCGCTGGTGGTCTCCCCGGGCGGGGTGTACACCGCCTCGGTGACCGACTGCCCCGGCATCAGGAGCGCCAGGGGCCGGGTGCGGTAGCGGGTCGCGAGGAAGCCGGCCAAGGCCGATTGCCCGGCCACGTCCGGGTAGACGCTGGTGCCCGTGCCCGCTCCGAGGCTCAGGATCACTTCGGGCGAGGGGCCCGGGTTGGTGAGGGCGACCCCCACCTCCTGCCCGGAGCCCGTGCGGTTCTGGTGGTGGAGGAACACGCGGAACCGGCCCGTGACCGTGTCTCGGTAGAACGCGCCGTCCTGGGTGAAGGCCTCGGGATTGTCCGACAGGATGAGGGGGCCGCCGCGGTCCTGCAGCGACGGCAGGGGCTCCAGGGCGTCCTGGGCGGTGACGCCGAGGCAGGAGTAGGCCACCGTCTGGCCGAGGGTCACGGCGCAGGTGCTGGCGGCGAGGACGCCGGATCCCATGAGCGACAGGGCGGCCACGGAGGAGAGGAGCCAGGGGAGACGTCGATGCAAAGGGATCCCTCCCGCGATGCACGAATGCAGCAGGGATTGGACGGGAACCGTGGGATGTCCTTCCGGAACGAGAAAAAAGCTCCCTGGGATCTGGGGCCTATTTCGAGGTTCCCTCCCGACCGGCCACAGGCATGGGAGCGCTGCTCCCGTCCGGGGATGGGGCTGTGCGCGCCGCCCACAGGGTGGCCAGCGTCACGGCCTCGAGGTGGCGGGCCGAAAGTCCCGGAAGAATGGCCTTGAGGGCCACGAGTGTATTGCGCCGAAGCCCCGGCCCGTCGTGGAACAGCACGATGTCGCCCGCGCGCACGTGCGTCAGGACCTGGCGGCTGATCGCCTGGGGCGTTCGCCCCGACCAGTCCCGCGTGTCCAGGGCCGCCGTCCACAGGGCGATGCAGAGGTGGGCCTCGCGGGCCAGGTCCACGAGCCGGTGGTCGTAGGTGCCAAACGGCGGGCGGATGAAGGCCGGCGGGCGGCCCGCGAGCCGGCTCACCAGGGCGGCCGAGTCCAGCACCTCGGCGCGGAGCCTGCGATCGGGCACCCGGCGCAGGTTGCGGTGGGTCTGGGTGTGGGGCTCCACCTCGGATCCCTGAAGCACCTCCTGGCGCACCAGGTCCCCGTGTGCCTGGGCCTCCTGGCCGATGACGAAGAAAGTGGCGTGGGCCCTGTAGCGGGTCAGAAGGTCCAAGAGCGACGGGGTGGTCTGGACCGAGGGCCCGTCGTCGAACGTGAGCGCCACGTACGGCCGGGTCGTGGTCACGCGGCTCAGGGCCGGCGCGGTGCGGGCGGCGGACCCGGCACAGCCGACCCATAGGAAGGCCGTGAGGGCACCGATCACGGCGGCAGGCAGCCAGGGCACGGGGGATCCTCCTTTTGGACTGGCCTTCAGGGTACAGGCGCGGGATCGGGGTCTTGGCCCGGCAGCGGCGGATGCGGGCACGACGGTCCGTACGGGGCGTGCCAGAAGTGACCCAGGCGCGCCACGAGGAGCAGCGCCGCCGGCAGGACGATCGTGACGGCGACGGCGACGGGGCTGAGGATCCTGGTGGCCAGGGTGCCCAGGGTGTAGCTGTCCGCGGGGAGGAACGCCAGGACGAGCAGCAGCGCCCCCAGGGGGGGCAGGGTCCAGTTGGTGCGTCCCCGCGGCAGGCCCACCATGCCCGTGACCTCCGTGGCGGCGTCCCAGACCCGGATCAGGAGGAAGGAGACCGACAGACCGCTCCAGCTCATCATGGCCATGAGGCCCAGGCGGTTGATGAAAAACCCCTGGAGCACCACCAGCCGCAGCGTGGTGACCGAGGGCCACACCAGGCTGGCGACGGCCCCCGGCCCCAGCGATCCCTGGGTCACCACGAACATGATGGCGAGCGCCGCGCACTGGACCCCCACGGCACCCAGGGCAAGGTTCCGCAGCCGGGCGTAATCGGCGACGCGCACGTGGGGATAGAGCTTGAGCAGCACCTGCGAGCCCACCAGCACGTAATACGCCGCCAGGGCCGCGCGCAGGGCGCGGTCGGGGTGAAGGACGGGCCCGGGCACCGTGGCCCAGCTCTCGGTGAGCGAGGGCAGCCGCAGCAGCGTGACCGTCATCACCACGCCGAGGCTCGCGATCATGACGATCTCCACCGTGCGGGCCACGGGGCCGATGTCGTGACGGACGATGCCGAGCACCGTGAGGATGAGCGCGACGCCCAGCGCGAAGGTGGGGGTGTTGGGCAGGAAGAGGGTGTGGATCACCTCGACGATGTTGCGCAGCGCCCATGCGGCGAGCGCCAGGTAAAAGCACCAGACCATGAGCTCCACCGCGCGCCCCGGCAACCGCCCCAGGAGGCGGGGGAGGTAGCCCAGCGGGCCCTCGTCGGGGAACAGCGCGGCGAGCCGGACGTTGAGGGCCACCGACACCAGGGTGGCGGCAACGACCACGAGGAGCGACAGGCCGGCGTCACGCCCGGCCATGGCGACCAGGTCGCGGGGGAAGGTCAGGTCGAGCCCCGCCACCGAACCCAGGATGCAGAAGAAGAATTCCAGTCGGCCCAGGACCGGTGGGACGCTCAGATCAGCTCACCTCCGCGGTGCAGGCTCACGTGGACCCGGACGGTGACCTCGCTGCGGGGGAGAAGAAGATGCCGGAAGTGGGCGTCGTCCACGAAGCGCTGGGGCCAGGTGACGAGCATGGCCCGCTCGAGCCCCACGGGGTCGAGGTCGTGGGCGTCGAGCCAGCTCATGACCTGGGCGGCCTGCCGTTGCAGGCGGGCCGCCGCGCGACCGGCGATCGTCCGGTAGGCGTCGCTGGTCAGCACCCTGACCGGGGAGCGGTCCACCTCCGCGTCCACGTGCAGGTCGATGACGAAGACCGGCCGGCCGGCCCGGGGCGGGAGCGCGCGCACCTGGGCGGCATCGGCCACCGAGCGCAGCACCGCGGGCTGCGGCCACGGCCCGGGGACCCACAGGTCTCCCTTGCGCACGAGACCCTTGAGGTACGCCACCGCCAGGGAGTCGGCGGGATTCAGTACCGCGGCCACGCGCCCGCGGCTCAGGATGGCGAGGCGGGTGAACTCAAACCCCTGAGCGCCGCGGGCGGTGATCACCGGGATCGCGATGTCGCCCAGGGGCGTGCGGGTCATGCGCAGCACGTCCACGCCCCGGACCCGGTTCTGGACCGTGATGCACCGCTCGCAGCGGAAGCGGTCGGCGATGAAGACGGCGGGGAGCACGGTGGTGGGCGGGGACAGCTTCAGCAGGTGTGGCGTGGGCTCGAGGGTCATGACGACGTACTGGGTCTGGTCGATCTCCGGCGTACGTTCGAGCTCCTGGATCAGATCGGGCAGGACCGGCGGACGAAGGTGCACGTTGAGAAGGATGTACTGGAGCTGGCCGAGGTACACGTCGCGCGCCTCCTCGTTCTGGACCTGCTCCAAGGCGTCGATGAAGCTCGTGCCCTCCCGGGTGGCGGTGAGAAACGGGTGCTGGGCGGGCCCGCCGCCTGAACCCGTGGGAATGCCCTCCAGGGCCGCGGGCGTCGGGAACTGGAACGTGACCCGCACCCGCCCGGCCGCGGAGCCCGGGTCTACGCCCACCCCCACGACCATGAGCCGCTGGTTCAGGGTGACGTTGTCCCAGATACCCGCCAGGGCAAAGACGGCCAAGACCAGCTGGGCGGCCGCCAGGCAGCGCTTCACGTGCGCTCCCCGGAGCGCCGGCGCCGCCGGGCCTGCAGCAGCCTGGGGCGGGGAAGGTGGGAAGGCAGCCCCTCGGTGCGCAGCAGGTCCACCGGGCGGGCGGTGGAGGACCGCCACTTGAGCGCGAGGAGGGGGTAGCGGATCACCGAGTCGCGCAGTCCGCTGGGACGCAGGGGCGCCAGGGGCGTCAGGTACGGGACGCCCAGGGACGTGATGCTGCTGAGCTCGCCGATGAGCGCGTAGCTGAGGAGCATCATCCCGAACAGCCCGAAGAAGTAGGCCGCCGCCAGCATGGGCCACATGAGGATGCGCCACGGCGCCGTGATCTCGAAGCCCGGCGCGGTGAACGACGCCAGCGCCGTCAGCGTGATGACGATGATCATGGCGGTGGAGACGATGCCCGCCTTGGCCATGGCGGTGCCCATGACGATGGCGGCCACCGTGCCCAGCGTCTGGCCCAGGGCCTTGGGCAGCCGGACGGCCGCCTCGCGCAGGATCTCCAGGGTGAGCATCATGATGATCACCTCCATGATGGGAGGCAGGGGGATACCCTCCCGGGTCCCCGAGAGGGTGAGCACGAGCCCCGTCGGCATGAGCATGGGGTTCACGGACGTCAGCGCCACGTACAGCGGCGGGAGGTAGAGGGCGATGAACCACGCGATGAGGCGGATGATGCGGACGTAGGAGGCCTCGCCGAAGGTGAACTGGTAGTCCTGGCTCGTCCGGTAGAAGTCGAGCAGGATCGAGGGGACCACCATCACGTAAGGGACCCGGTCGATCATGAGCACCACCCGGCCCGCGAGGACGTAGTGCGCAGCCTCGTCCACCCGGGTCGTGGTGCGCACCTGGGGGAAGAGCGACCGGGGCCGGTCCTCGAAGAAGCCG
Organism: Bacillota bacterium; assembly: GCA_021797925.1. GTDB lineage: Bacteria > Bacillota > Sulfobacillia > JAJZYS01 > JAJZYS01 > JAJZYS01. Next base: position 1,336 of record JAJZYS010000091.1, on the reverse strand, counting down.
GTGAGCATGGCGGCCGGCGAGAGGTCCGAGACGTCGACCGCGTCCAGGCGTTCCTTGACCGTGCGCACCAGGGCCGGGTTGGCCACGTTCTCCAGGTAGGCGATGACCACAGGCGTGCGGGTGATGGTGCCCACCTCGCGCTGGATGAACCGCAGGTCCGGGGAGGGGATCTGCCGGCGCATGAGGTTCATGCTGGTGAGGAGCACCTCGTTGAAGCTTTCCTGGGAGCCTTTGATGGAGATCTCGTTGGTGGGGGGGGAGATGGGGCGGGCCGGATACTTGACGGTGTCAAAGATCAGGACGTCGCTGCATCCCTCGACGAAGAGCAGGGTGTTGCCGGTGAGGATCTTGCGCTCCAGGGTCTCCCAGGTCGCATCCGTCGTCACGTGGCCGACGGCGACGGCGTGGGCGCGGATCCATCGCGCGGCCCCCGGCGGGTCCGACGCCAGGGCCGACAGGTCGGTGGCGAACAGGAGCGACGCCAGGATGTCGCGGTCGACCATGGCGTTGTCGGCGAGCCCGTTCTCGAACGCGAGCAGCGCGGGCATTGGGCCGAGGCGCAGCCGGCGCAGGATGATGTCCGAGGACTGGCCGATGCCGGCGTGAAGGCGCCGGTACGCGTCGGCCACCCTCCCGTGGAACCTCCCGGGCGATGGGGAGGTGGGAAGCATGGAGCTGAGCTCTTCGAGGGTGTGGGAGGTGCCCTGGACGACCTCCTCGAGGTCCGAGACGGCCACGGCGGAGCTCAGCCGCGACTGGGCGCGGCGGAGCTCGCGGCCGAGCCGGGCCGCGGGCGCGTGGCTCGCCAACTGCCGGCCGGACTGGGCCAGAAGGCCGTCCACCCGGTCCGCCACGTCCCGTCCCAGCGTGCCGATGTCTCCCAGCGCCTGCCGGACGCGATCGGTCAGCTTGACACCGCCTTGGCCTCGCATGGTGACAGCCTGCCCATCTCACGCGGAGCCATGCTCCTTGACCCGTCGCGGGGCGGGCGGTAGACTCTGCCGAGAGGGGGGCGGGGCGGTTGGAGGCGAACGACCGGGCAGCTGGGCGCCGGTTCAGTATCGCCGAGGCCAACGCGCTCCTGCCCCGGCTGGAACGCCAGCTGCGCCGGGTGCGCACGCTCCTGCGCCGCGCGGAGGCGCTGCGGCGGGAGGCGCTGGCACTGGAGCGGGTGGGAGTGCTGCCCAACGGAGCCCCCATCCTGTCCGCCGACGTGCGGCGGGCGCGCCGGGCCCACGAGGACCTTTGCGCCGAGGCCACAGGGCTCCTCGAGGCGATCGCCGCCACGGGTTGCCAGATCCGGGATGTCCGGGCGGGACTGGTGGACTTCCCGGCC
>JAJZYS010000090.1 GCA_021797925.1 Bacillota bacterium | reverse complement strand
GCCCGGCCGCTGCTGCCGGCTGCGCAAGGTGGAGCCCCTGCGCCGGGCCCTTGCGGGCATGGACGCGTGGGTGACCGGCCTGCGCCGGGATCAGTCGCCCACCCGCGCGGGCATCCGGGTGGTGGAGTGGGACGAGGTCAACGCTCTGGTGAAGGTCAACCCCTTGGCGCGCTGGTCGCTCGACGCGGTGTGGGCGTACGTGCGCGCCCACGACGTGCCGTTCAACCCCATGCACGAGCACGGCTTCCTGTCGATCGGGTGCTGGCCGTGCACCCGGGCCGTCCGTCCCGGCGAGGATCCCCGGGCCGGCCGCTGGCCGGGGCAGGCGCGGACCGAATGCGGCCTGCACGTCGCGGCGGACGGCAACGGCTCGGCGCCGGACGAAGCCGCGGCCGACGGCGTCAGGATGGCCGCAGGCGGGCATCCTGTGGAGTAGCCGGCGAACCAGGGGGGCGAAATGTGGAACGATCGCCATCCTGGGGCGTCCCATCGGCGCCGACCCGAAAGATCGTCCTCCCGGACACCTGGGGACCCGAGGGCCCCCAGGTGGCGGGCAAGGGCCGGATCGACGCCCGCGTGGCCGAACGCCTCGACCGCGTCATCGCGGCCCGGGGCGTGGCCACCCGCTTTGTCCGCCGGACCGGCGCCCGGGAGATCGAGGTCCTCGACCTGCCGCGGCTCGAGGTGGAGTGCGTCGTGCACAACCTGGCGGGACCCGAGTTCGCCCGCCGCTACAGCCGGCGCGAAGGCGAAGCGCTGCGCCGGCCCGTGGAGGAGTTCTACCTGCTCGCGGGCGAAAGGCCCATGGTGACCAAAAGCCACATGGTCGCGTTCGCCCTCGCCACCCCCGAGGACGTGAACGAGCTCATCCGCCTGGCCCACGAGCTCAACGTGGCCGCTCTCGCCTACCTCGCCGAGCGCTCCCTGAAGCTCGTTCAGGCTGCCGTGAACTTCGCCCGGGACGCGACGGGACGGCTCACCGTGGACAGCGAGCTGACGCCCGAGACCATGCACCTGTGGGATCCGAGGCAGGATGTGCACTACGACCTCGCCCACCTGCCAGCCGACCCCGACGACGCGGCGGCGCGCTACCGGGCGCTGGCCGTGCTGCTGGGTGCCGACGACGCCGTTCCTTGAAAGGCGGCCATTCACGTTACGCAGGCGGCCGACGAGCCTCCCGACGTCTTGCGCCAGGGTGTCCCGCCCCGCACCCCCAGGGTCATCCCCGGGGCCTGGTCCGGCGAGGGGCCCGGCAGGCGCCGCTGAGGATCCGGCCTGGCAGTTGCGCAGCCTCGCTCGGACGGACGCCGACCCTTCCCGGAACCGTAAGGCCGTCGCGTCGCGAACCGGCGCTTGTTTCAGTTCGGCATCGTGGCACTCGCGAGTTCCATCCTCGGGCAATTACCGCTCCAAGCATGTACCACTCCGGAAGTTAGACGCCGTCTTCGCAACTCTCCCCGTCGACGGCCCGTTGCCCACCTACCGTTTGCGTCAACTGCCAAATCGACCAACATCTAACTGTTATCTTAACGCTCATGGGGGTTCGCCGCCCCCTCCTACTGGATTCTGACGCTATCTAGCTTCCGCGCGAGGAGCCGGCGCTGCCAGTCGTTGCGCGTAACTGGCGGCGACGACACACGGGAGACAGGCCGCACGGTCTCCCGAGCGGCCCATCAACTCTCATCAACGCATTCAACCCCTAATTTCCCCGCTGCCGCCACTACGTTTGCCAACCTCACCCGCGAACAGCAGTTCTTCCAGCAAGGTCTGCTCCAGGGTCTTCACCCTCTCGGCCCCGGTCCCTGGAACGTGGCCCTTCTGGGGCCGTGGGGCATCGGTAAAACCAGTCTCCTCCGACGATTCGCCCAGATCGTCGGAGAATTCGCGCGCGGGTGCTGTGGCCATGCGCATCGGACGAGCCCCTTGGCCTTGAGCGCGTCCGCGATGCGCTCGGTGCGCAGCGGCTCGCCGTGCCCGTCGGTCAGGCCGACCAGGCACATGACACAGGCTTACCAGCCGCTGCGCTGGTCTTGCGCAGGTCGTCGATGCCAGGCTGGATTTGCCCTGTTTCCCGATCAGAGAAGCCTCTTCTGGACCGGAGCGCCTGGATCCATATCGACCTCATCCGCCGCATAGGGATGCTCTGAAGAGCGCCGGGAGGTGCGGCATGGACGTCAAGACCTTCTTCGTCACCTTTGGGCTCGTGTTCCTCGCCGAGCTGGGTGACAAGTCTCGCATGTCCACAATATGCGCGACGGTCACGAACCCCTTGACCCACTTGACCTCGTCGCGGCTGCGTGAAGACGCCTGGGCCGGGGCGAAGCACGCTCGGCTAAGCTCTGGGGCCGGCAGGTGCGCTGGCCGTGTGGCGGCCCAGGTCGCGGTCGTCTCCCGGTCCGAGGGCGACGGGCGCCCCGCTCGGCCCCGGCCGGGTGCGCCCCGGTCGTAGCGGAATACGAGCCTACCCCGGGGGCAGGATGTACCCGGAGGCGAGCTGGGTGCGCGGAGCAAGGTGGATGTCGCTGCTGCTCGCGGTGTCGGGACTGGCCCTGGCTGGGTGTTCTCTCGAGGTGGGCGGCTCGCCCTCGTCGTCTTCGGGCGCTTCGGGGACCGTGCAGGGTCAGGGGTCGTCGGGTTCCGGCGGTTCAGGCGGCGGCGCCGCTACGGGTGAGGGGGCGGTGGGCAGCGTCGAGGCCGGGAGCTCGGGGACCGGCGGCGGCGGTGCGGGATCCAGCGGCGGCGGTGCCTCGGGCGGGTCCGTCGCTGGCGTGAGCCCCGAGACCCTGAAGGCCATCGAGAAGGAGATCCAGTCGCCCCAGGGGCAGCAGGCGCTCACCCTGGCCTTGGGCCAGTCGGGCCTGGCCCGTCTCCTGGCGTCGCCTCAGGGGGAGAAAGTGCTGGAGCAGGCCATGCTTCAGGTCATCTCCTCGCCCACCTTCAGCAAGGGGCTCGAGGAGATCGTCAGCAACCTGATGAGTTCGCCCCGGGTGACCAGCGCCATCCAGAGCGCGGTCAAGAGCGCGCTGATGCAGATGGCCTCGGGGTCTGGCCAGGGGTCCGCGTCAGGCGGGTCCTCCTCCGGTGGTGGCGGCGGCAGCAGCGGGGGCGGCGGCGGCAGCAGCGGCGGCGGCGGTGGCGGCAGCAGCGCCGGCGGAGGGGGAGGTCCGTGAACCACCGGCGCGGGCGAACGGCCCGGCTCGTCACCACGACCGGGCCGTGCTGGGCTGGCCGCGGGACACCGGGCGCAACGACGTCACTGCGCTCTTACAGCCGCGCCCCCGGCCGCTTGAACACCACCACCGTGAAGGTGCGCACGGCGGGCAGGTCCACCCAGGCCACGGTGCCCCGCTCCGTGGCCTCAAGGCGCAGGTCCACGCCGTCCGCCGCCTCGGCGCCCAGGGCCGTGACCCGGGCCCGGTAGCGCTCGGGATCGTCGAGGAGCGCGCCCACGCTCGCCGGAACGGGGCGGGCGGGGCCGCATGGCTCGGTCCACAGGCCCCTGGCGCTGCCCGTGAGGTTCACAAGGCCCACCGCCAGCCAGCCCTCCCCCCGGCGCACCCGGACCAGCAGGCCGGATCCGGGCTCGGGGCCCGCGGCCACCCGCGTGCGCACCTCGACCGAGCCGCCGGGGCCGGTGACCTCCTCCCACGAGGTGTCCTCGCCGCGGCGGAAGAGGTCGCGCACCGACAGCGTGAACCGGTGCCACGCGAGCACCCGGCGCCGTTCGGGAGCGGTGAGGGTGACGTGGCGAGGGTAGTAGGGGTCGAAGAGCAGGCCGCCGTCGCCTCCGAGCATCATGACGTCGGCCCCCATGAGGCACGCCACGGCCAGGGTGCGCATCGCCCCGTCCAGGGCGCCGCGCCGATCCGACCAGTCCGGCGGGTAGATGGCGAGGATCCTGGGCTCGGATCCCCTCGCGCCCGCTCGCAGCAGGAGCCCCTCCAGGTGACGCCAGCCGGAGTTGGGCGGCCACACCTCCACGTACCGGGCCATGGATGGCCCCGGGAGCTCCAGCGCTCCCGGGTGGCCGTTGACCTGGTTGAAGGTGAGGAACATCCCGGGCAACGCGCGCCGCACCCGGTCGAGGAAGGCGGTGTAGGCCGCCCGCATGTCCACCGGGTTCGAGGCGCCGTCGCGGGGAACCCTGGGGTAGCCGTAGGTGTCAAGGTGCAGACCCGTGAAGCCGAGACGAGCCGCCTGGCCGTAAGTGGCGAGCCAGTGGGCGAGGAACGGGGGACGCCCCGGGTGCATGATGGTCAAGATCTCCCCCAGGTGCTCGTCGACCCCGTCGTTCTGCCGGAGCACCTCGTCGCGGTGGGACCGGGCCCAGTCCGCGTCGGCGGCCAGCACCGGGGCGTACGCCTGGGCGACGGCGCCGAGCTCGCCCACGCCCCGGGTGAGGCGCGAGAGCACCCGACCGTCGAGGGCGCGCCCCAGGGGATCGCGGTAGGGCCCGGGCGGCGGCTCGGGATCGCTGTAGCTCTTCATCCAGTCGTAGACCTGTACCAGCGTGGCCCGCATGGACCTGAGCCAACCCAGCGCGCGCTCGGCGCCGCGGGTGTCCGAGAGCTCGGTGGCAAACGCCGGCACCGGCGAGTCGCCCGGCCAGCGGGGGATCACCACGTGGGTGGTGTCGCGCCGGCCCTGGGCGCCGAGGGCCTGGATTTCGTACGTGGCCGGGGGCAGGTCCGAAAGCTCCCACCCCCCGGGCACCTCGAGGGCAGACCGGGCGCAGCCCAGGGCGTCGACGGCGAGGACGGCGCGGGTGCCTGGCGCAGTGCGCTCCACCCGGACCGCCTCGCCGCGGGGGACGAGGGATGGCAGCTCGTCCAGGGAGCCCGCCCGCGCCGCCGTCACGCGTCCGGCCTTTCCGGCGCCTGCGGGGAGACGACCCCCAGCGCGTGGGCCAGCAGGATGAACATGGCGTGGGACCAGACGAGCGGCGTCGCCACGGGTCCGCGCTCCGCCTCCCAGGGGGCCAGGCTGGCCGGGTCCAGAAGGCCCTCGGCGGTCTGCTCGGGCAGATACCCCTCGTTCGTGGCGGCGGCGCGGATCCACCCCAGCGCGGCGGCGGCGCGTCCCGGGTCGCCCAGGCGAAGGGCGCCAAGACCCCACAGCGCCGACAGGAGGGGCCAGGCCCCGCCGCCGTAATAGGTGTCCCCGAGGTGACGGTGCACCGCCGGAGCGCCCAGCTGGCGCTCCACGGCCGCGAGGGTGCCCGTCGCCACCGGGTCGTCGGCCGAGAGCACCTCGAGGGGGGCGATGGCCCAGAGCGTGGCCGCGTCCACCCCCGCGTCCCCGTCGACGTCCTTGGTGAGCCGGCCCTCGCGGGATCCGACGGCGCGAAGGTCGGCGCGCGCCGCCTCGAGGGCCTCGGACCAGGGGCCGGGACCCAGCAGCCCGTGGGCGGCGTGTAGGCCCGCCACGCTGGCGGCGAGGGTCGCGGTGGGCCGGGTGGCGCCTCCCTCCTCCCACGGGTCGAAGCACGGATCGGGCCACCGGCGGGCGAGGTACGCGGCCGCCGTCCGGGCGGCCAGGCGCTCGGTGGGCCCCAGGCCCTGGCCTTGCGCCTGTCGGCCCAGCGCCCAGAGCCACAGCCCGTAGCCGTCGAGCTGGAAGTTGGGCCAGCCGCTCTCGTCGGGGCGGCCGTCGGCCTCGAAGCGAGCCGGGAGGGTGAGCGAGCCGGGTTCCCGCCCCCGGGCCAGGTCGAGGACGGAGCGGGCCACGAAGGCGTGGAACGCGGCGGCGAGATCCCGGCGGCCGGCGACCCGCGCGGCCTCGGCGATGAAGCTGCCGTCGCGCACCCAGACGTAGCGGTACGTGGGGTAGTCGAGCGCGGCGAGCAATCCCCCCGCCGGCGTCTGGGCCCGGGCGATGACCTCGAGGGACACGTCCCAGAGGCGGGCGACGGTCGCGGTCGCGCTCACGCCGGCGCACCCCCGGGTCCGGCGGCCCGCGGCATCGCGCAAACGCCACGCGCCGCGGGCAGCGGGCGGGCGGGATGTTCAGGGACGCGAGCACCCATGGCGGGACTCCTCTCGCGGAAACTTGCGCGCCGGGACGCGGTCACTGGGGCACGCTCACGGAGATGCCCTCCTGGAACCAGCGCTGGGCGACGGCGAACACGACGATCTGCGGGACGGTGACGATCATGCTGGCGGCGAAGAGCGGTCCCCAGGCGGTGGTGTGCCCGCCCTGGAACACCATGAGCGCCACGGGCAGGGTGCGCTTGGCCGGGGAGTTGAGGAGCGTGACCGCCAGGACGAACTCGTCCCAGGCGCCGTTGAAGCCCAGGATCCCCACCGTGGCCAGCGCCGGGAGCGAAAGCGGGAGCGTGAGCCGCCACAGCATGGCGAACTCGCCCACCCCGTCCAGCTGCATGGCCTCGTTGAGCTCGCGGGGGATGCCCGAGAAGAAGCTGCGCAACAGGAACGTGTTGAAGGGGATCGAGGCGCTCGAGTAGAGGAGGATCAGTCCCAGCCGGGAGTTGATGAGCCCGAAGGTCTTCATCAGGAGGTACTGGGGCATGATCATGAGGACGCTGGGGATGGCGAGGCTCGCCAGAAGGAAGTAGAAGATGGCCTCCTTGCCCCGGAACTCGAAGCTCGCGAAGCCGTACGCGGTCACGGCCGAGAGCAGGGTGCTGAGGAAGATGGTGCCCATGGTCACGTAGGCGCTGTTGAAGAAGTAGCGGGAGAAGCTGGCGTCGGTCCACGCCTCGACGTAGTTGACGAAGGTGGGGTGCGGGGGGATCAGCACCGGGGGGACGGTCAGGATGTTGCCCACCGGCGAGAAGGACGTGGTGGCCATGTACACCAGCGGAAGCACCGCGAAGAGCGACAATACCGCCGCCACCGCGAGGCGGGGCACGGTCGCGCCGTGACGCCGCCAGGACCAGGCCGGCCGCGCCAGCGGGCGCGCCCGCGCGACCGTCCGCTCAGCCAACGGTCCAGGTCCGGCGCAGCATCCGGATCTCCCAGATGCTCACCATCAGGAGCACCACGCCCACCATGGTGGCCATCGCGCCCGAGTAGCCGAAGTTGAAGAAGCTGAACGCCTGCTGGTAGGTGTAGGTGAGGATGACCTGGGTGCTGTTCACCGGCCCTCCGCCGGTCATGAGGTAGATGGAGATGAAGGCCTGCACGCCGCCCATCACCAGCATGACCACCACGAAGGAGACGGTGTTCCACATCATGGGCAGGGTCACGTTCCACCAGTGGCGGATCCCCGCGGCGCCGTCGATGGACCCGGCCTCGAGCACCTCCCGCGGCAGCCCGCTGAGGCCGGCCAGGAACATCACCATGGACCAGCCGAAGCCCTTCCACACCGCCAGCAGCCAGATCACCACGAACGCGGTCCAGGTGTTCTGCAGCCAGTAGATGCTGAAGCCCGGTCCGAAGAAGTCCGCCAGGAGGGCGTTCACCGCTCCGCCCTCGGCGTTGAAGATGTAGGAGAACATGTAGCTCACGACCACCCAGGAGGTGATCACCGGCAGGTAGATGAGCGTGCGCCACAGCCCCCGTGCGGGCAGGTGGCGGTGGACCACCTGGGCCGCGAGGAACCCGAGGATCATCTGGGGTGGGACCGTGGCCAGGACGTAGAGGAGCGTGTTCACCAGCGCCGTGCCCAGCACCGGGTCGTGCAGCGCCTGGATGTAGTTCGCGAGGCCCACGAACGGGCTGATCGCCCCGGGCATGATGTTCCAGTTGAAGAAGCTGATCTGGATCTGCTTGAGGAGCGGGTAGATCGCGAACAGGCCGTAGAAGGCCACCCCGGGGAAGATGATGGCGTAGGGCAGAAGGCGCCGGCCGGAGCCGGGCGCCTTCCGCCGCGCCACACTCGGGTGGCGGGCTGTCACCGGTTCTGGTCCAGCAGCGCCTGGGACGCCTGCGCGGCCTGGTCCATGGCGGCCTGCACGCTCATCTTGCCGCGCAGCGCCTCCTGCAGGTCATTGCTGAAGAGGGTGTCGATCTGGGTGTACTGGGGTACGGGGATGCGGGCCTCGGCGGTCTTGAGCTGGGCGACGAACGGCGGGTAGTAGTGGTGAAGCGACAGCTCCGACTTGAGGTTCTTCAGCACCGACATCTGGCCGGCCAGGGCCATCTCGTACTGGGAGAAGGGGGACTCCAGGAAGGTCAGGAAGAGCTCCGCGTCCTTGATGTGCTTGCCGCCCGCTGGGATCACCGCGTCCTCGCCGCCCACCACCGAGTGGGGCAGGGGCTCGAGGCCGTACTTGAGGTGGGGGAACTGCTGCTTGTAGGTCTGCGCGCCCCACGGGCCGTCGATGTACATGGCGTACTGGCCCTTGGGGAAGGCCTGCTCGCCGCCGATGGTGCCGGCGCCGCCCAGGATGTTGGGGCTGACGATGCCCTGCTTGTAGAGGTCCACCAGCCGGGTCAGGGCGGCGACGGTGGCCTTGCCGTTCATGTAGCCCACGGCCTTGGTGTAGGAGCGGTTGGTGACGGACCCGCCCATGCTCCACACCCACGGGTCGATGTTCCACATGTCGGTGCCCTCAAGGTCGAGTCCCCACTGCTTGTGGGCGGGGTCGGTGAGCTTCTTCGCGTCGGCGAAGATCTGCTCGACGGTCTTGGGCGGGCCCGACAGGTGGGCCGCGGCGAAGTCGGCCTTGTTCCAGAAGAGCACCTGGGTGTTGGTGTCCAGCGGCAGCCCGTAGTACGTGTGACCCCACCGGTTGGTGGAGAGCGGCCCGGGGAAGACCTCGCTGGCCAGCCGCTTGAAGCCGGGCATGGACTTGCTCAGCGGCACCAAGGCCCCCAGCTTCGCGAGTTCCGGGACCCAGATGATGTCCGAGCGCAGGATGTCCGGCGGGCTGCCCGCGGAGATGGCGGCGAGGGTCTTCGAGAGGAGGTTGCCGTAGGGGATGTACACGGACTTCACCTCGATGCCCGGGTGCAGCTTCTCGAAGCGGGGGATGACGATCTTGGCCATGGTGCTGGCCTCGGTGTCGGTCTGATTGTACGCGTTCCAGAACTCGAGGACCACCTTGGGATGGGTCGACGCGGCGCCCGCCGCCACCGAGCCCAACACGGAGCCGGCGAGGAGCACTGTGCCGCTGAGCAGCGAGATGCCGCGCAGTCGACGCCGGGAACTGGCCATCGGGGATACCCCTCCTTCTCATGGACCGAAAGGCCCGGGCATGGAGACGGTCAGACCGGGACCCGGCGGATCGTGGAGACCTGCTGGGTGCCCGGAGCCTGCTCCACCATGGACATGGGGCGGATGAAGGCGCTGGAGAGCAGCATGTTGGCGGCGGCGCGCGCCCATCTGAGGTCGTCCCATGCGCCCACGGTGATCTCGAGCCGCTCTCTCAGCGCGGCGAGGGCGTGCTCGGCCACCGCCTCGTGCAGCGACGGCAGCACCAGGTCGGCGTGGCGGGTGCCCTCGCCCATGATGATGATGCGTTCCGGATTGAAGGTGTTGATCAGCGAGGCCACCTGGGTGCCCAGCACCCGGCCGGCGTCGGCGAACACGCGGGCCAGGGCGGCGTCCCCGGCGCGGGCGCGCCGGGCCGCCGCCTCCAGGGACAGGGGTTCACCCGCGGCCGCGGCGACGGCCCGGGTCAGCGCGGGATCCGAGGCGAGGGTCTCAAGACATCCCCGCTTGCCGCAGTCGCACGGCAGGCCGTGGGGGTCGACCACCACGTGGCCGAACTCTCCCGCTCCGCCGCAGGCGCCGCGGTACAGCTGGCCGTGGACGACGATGCCGAGCCCGATCCCGCGGCCGATGCTCAGGGTGAGAAAGTGCTGGCACGCGTGACCCAGGCCGAACCAGTGCTCCGACTGGGCCACGGCGTTCACGTCGTTGTCGACCACCACCGGCAGCTCCAGGATCGCCTCCAGCTGGTCGGCCACGGCCACCGACCGCCAGTGAAGCACGGGCGAGTACGCCAGCGTGCCCGCCAGATGGTCCACGACACCGGACATGGCGACGCCCACCCCCAGCACCCGCTCCGCCGGGATGTTGCGCCGGCGCACGAGGGCGCGGACCCGCCGGGCCACCTGGCGCAGGGCCGCCCCGGGATCGCCGGCGCTCAGCGCCGCCTCGCCGGAGGCGACCACCTCGCCGGTGAGGTCGGTGACCGCGAGCACAAACGAGGACTCCATGAGCTTGACCCCGACCGCGTAGCCCCCGCCGGGGTCGAGCTCCAGCAGGATGGGCTTGCGCCCCACCGCGGACGAACCCGTCCCGATCTCCCGGATCATCCCCTCGTCGATGAGCGACTGGCAGATGGCGGACACCGTGGGCTTGCTGAGCCCGCTCCCCTTGGCCAGGTCCGCGCGCGACAGCTGCCCCGCGGCCTTGATGGCCCCGAGGATCACTGCCCGGTTGAAGTCGCGCACCACGCCCCGATGCGTGATGCCCCCCGGGGACCGCGGCCGCGGGTCGTCGGTCGGCACTGCACCACCCCTCGTTAGGTAAGATTCCTAACCAATTGGTAGCATACGGCCCCGGTCCCCGGCCGTCAAGACCCCCGGGGAGAAGTTGGGGGGCCGCGACCTGCGGCGGGGTGGTCACGCTCGATGAGAT
>JAJZYS010000089.1 GCA_021797925.1 Bacillota bacterium | reverse complement strand
GCGAACCCCTCCACGTGCTGGGCCTCACGCTCCAAAAGGCTCTCGGGGATGAGGAGCGGGAAGTACGCGTTGCGGTGCCCGGTGGCCTTGAACCGCGCATCGAGGTCCTTCTGGATGAACTCCCAGATGGCGTACCCGTCGGGCCGGATCGCCATCATGCCCCGGACCGGGGCGTAGTCCGCCAGCTGTGCCCGAATGATCACGTCCACGTACCACTGCGAGAAGTTTTCCCCCTGGGGGGTGATCTCCTTGAGCCGTTCGTCCACCCGTCGCACGCGGTCCTCGGAGCCCACCGCGTTCCTCCTCCCGTCGATCACGCGCTCAGCGCCGCTCCGGTTCCCCGTCCGCCTGCCGCTGGGCCCACGCGCGGTCCTGCGCCTCGGCCTCCGCGACCAAGGCCTCCACCATCTCCGTGTCGGCGACCTGGCGGACCACCTCGCCGTGGCGGTACAGAAGTCCCCCGGCCTTGCCGCCGGCCATCCCCAGGTCCGAGCCGCGGCACTCGCCGGGCCCGTTCACCGCGCAGCCCATCACCGAGATGCGCAGGGGGGCCGTGAGGTGGCGGGTGCGGCGCTCCACGGCCTCGGCCATGGAGATGACGTCCACCTGGCAACGGCCGCACGTGGGGCAGGAGATGACCTTGGGCCCGAACACCCTGAGGTCGAGGCAGGAGAGGATCTCCCGCGCCACGCGCGCCTCCTCCTCGGGCTCGCCCGACAGGGACACCCGGATGGTGTCGCCGATGCCCTCGGCCAGGAGCGTTCCGATGCCCACCGCCGAGCGGATCGTCCCGGTCCACGGCGTCCCCGCCTCGGTCACGCCCAGATGAAGCGGGTAGTCCACCTGGGTCGCCAGCATCCGGTACGCCGTCAGCATGAGCACCACGTCGGACGCCTTGAGGGAGACCACGGTGTCGAAGAAGTCCAGGTCCTCGAGGATCCGAAGGTGCGAGCGGGCGCTCTCCACCATCGCCTCCGCGGTGGGATACCCGTACTTCTCCAGCAGCGGCTTCTCCAGCGACCCGGCGTTGACCCCGATCCGGATGGGCACGCCGCGCGCCTTGGCCTCACGGACCACCTGGCGCACGCGCTCCGGTTCGCCGATGTTGCCGGGATTGAGCCGCAACTTGTCCACGCCCGCCTCAAGCGCCATGAGGGCGAGGCTGTAGTTGAAGTGAATGTCCGCCACCACCGGCACCGGCGACTGGGGTACGATCTCGCGCAGCGCCTGGGCGGCGCGCCGGTCGGGAACCGCCACCCTGATCAGCTCGCAGCCCGCCTCGGCCATGCGGACCATCTGCGCCACGGTCGCCTTGACATCCCGGGTGTCGGTCTTGGTCATCCCCTGGACCACCACGGGCGCGCCGCCCCCGATCGTGACGCCGCGCACCTTGACGGCCCGCGAACGACGCCGCTCCCACGCCATCTCCCGCTCCCCCCTCGTCACACGATTCCCATCCGGATCAGGTCATGAAATGTCAGCACCACCATGAGCACCACGACCGCCGCGAACCCGATCATGTGCACCATCGCCTCGCGACTGGGGTCCACCGGCCGGCGCCGGACCCACTCCAGGCCCAGGAACACGAGCCGGCTGCCGTCAAGGGACGGGATCGGCAGGAGGTTGACGATCCCCAGGTTGATCGACAGCACCGCCGCAAAGGCCAGAAGATTCGACAGGCCCGCCTGGGCCGCCTGGGAGACCAGCCCGAAGATCCCCACCGGGCCCTGGAAGGAGGGCGCCCGGCCGCGCTCCACGGAGCTCGCCACGGCGCCGAACCATCCGCCGATGATGCTCCCGGTCAGCTCCGTCCCCCGGCGGACCGCCGTGGGGACGGGCGCGCGCACCAGGACCTCGGGCTGCTCCACCCCCACGATGTACCGGTGCGTCGCGGGATCCAGGCGCGGCGTGACGACGAGCTCCAGCTGGCGTCGGCCCCGGTCCACCGTGAGCCGCACGGGGTGACCGTCGGCCCGCTGGATCGCGACCGACAGCGCCTGCCAGTCGGGGATGGGGCGGCCGTCGACCGCGGCGATCACGTCGCCGGGTCGGATGCCGGCCCGCTGGGCGGGGTAGCCGGCCATGACCGCGCCGATGCGGGCCACGCCCGGCGCGGGCGTCGGGACTCCCAGCCCCGAGAACACCACCCCGAAGAGCACCACCGCCATGAGGAAGTTCATCACCGGCCCCGCGGCGATGGTGAGAAAACGCGAGCGCAGCGGCTTGCGGAGAAACCCGCCGGGGTCGGGCTCCCCGGAACCCGGGTCCATGCCCGCCATGCGCACGTAGCCGCCGATGGGCAGAAGCCGCCACACGTACAGCGTCCCGCGGCGCGTGAAACCCAGGATGCGCGGGCCGAAGCCCAGCGAGAACTCCTCCACCGTGATCCCCGACAGCTTGGCGACGATGAAGTGCCCCGCCTCGTGGACCACGATGAGCACGGCGATCGTCAAGAGAAAGGCAATCCAGGGGTTCACGGCCCTGCTCCTTCACGACCGGCGATGACCGCCTCCGCCCGCTCCCGGGCCCAGGCGTCGGCCGCCAGCACCTGGTCGGCACAGTCAACGGCCACCGGTGCATGGGCCTCCAGGGTCGCCGCCACGATCCGGGGGATGTCCGCGAACCCGATGCGGCCGTCCACAAACGCATCGACCGCCACCGCGTTGGCGGCGGACAGCACCGCCGGCATCGTGAGACCCATTCTACCAGCGGCGTATGCCAGCCGCAAGGAAGGGAACCGCTCGGTGTCCACCGGGCCAAAGCCGAGAGAGATCCCGGCGCCCAGGTCCAGGCGGCCGGCCGGGCCCGGCCGCCGCTCCGGATAGAGGAGCGCGTACTGGATCGGCGCACGCATGTCGGTGGGCCCAAGGTGCGCGACGCTCGCCCCGTCCCGGAGCGTGACCACGGCGTGCACCACCGACTCGGGGTGCACAAGCACCGAGATGGCGTCGTAGTCCACCTGGAAGAGTTCGTGCGCCTCGATCACCTCGAGCCCCTTGTTCATCAGCGTGGCCGAGTCGATCGTGTTCTTGGCGCCCATGCGCCAGGTGGGGTGGCGCAGGGCGTCGGCGGGCGTCGCCCGGGCCATGGCCGCCTCGCTCCAGTCGCGGAAAGGCCCCCCCGAGGCGGTCAGGGTGATCTCCGCCACCTCCTCGGGGCGGTGGCACGCAAGCAGCTGGAACAGCGCCGAGTGCTCGCTGTCCACCGGCAATAGCTGCCGTTCGGACCGCTGGGCGCGCCGCAGGAGCCCGCCGGCGGCCACCACCATCTCCTTGGTGGCCACGAGCAGGCGCCGGCCCCGCTCGAGCGCCCGCAGGGCAGGCCTCAGCGCCGCGAGGCCCACCACCGCCACCAGCACCGCGTCCGCGTCGATCTCCACCAGGTCCATGAGGCCCGCCTCTCCCACCAGCGGTGCCGGGCCCGTCCAGCGAGCCGCCGCCGCGCCGTCCAGGAGACAGACGGCCTCAGGCTGAAACTCCCGCGCCTGGGCCATGAGCCCCTCGACGTCGCGGCGGGCCGACAGCCCCACCACCCGCAGCCGGTCGGGAAAGCTGCGCACCACGTCCAGCGTCTGGCGGCCGATGGATCCCGTGGATCCCAGCACCACCAGCCGCATCGGCTCCCTCACGCCATCGGCGCGACCCTGGGCCCCGCTGCCGGCACCATCACGCCGTCACCTCCCTGAGACCCGCGGGGCGTCACTCGAGGTCCCCGCGGATCACGTGCACCGCCACCGACGCCAATAGCGGCCCCCACAGCACTCCCACCGGCCCCCACAGCCGCGCCCCGGCGTAGAGCGCTCCCATCGCCACGAGCGGGTGCACGCCCAGATTCCCGCCCAGCACCCTCGCCTCCACCGACTGCCGGGCGGCGGACACCCCGAGCCACAGCGCCACGACCTCCAGCGCCCGGCCGGGATGTCCCCCCGCCAGCACCACCGCGGCCCACGGCAGGAACAAAAGCCCCGGCCCCATGTACGGCAGCAGGTCCACCAGTCCTGTCAAGGCTCCCAGCAGCACGGGGTAGGGGCTGCCCAGCGCGACCAGCGCGAGGGTGGTGCACAGGGCCGTCACGCCCACCAGCACCAGCTGGCCGCGCAGCCAGCTGAGGGCAGACCCGCCCACCGACGCGATCGCGGAGCGCGCCGCCAGCGTCACGGCCGGCCCCGCGGCCCGCTGCAGCCCTTCGAGGATGACGCTCCCGTCGCGCAGGAAAAAGTAGGCGGCGGTGAAGCTCAGGATCATAAGGAGCAGCGAGTCGGGCACGAGGCGCACCACCGCGATGCTGGCCCCGAGGATCTGCCCCCCGTCCCCGAGCAGCGGAGGCAGGAGCTGCTCCAGATGGCGGCCGGCGATGAGGCCCCGGAGGACGGGCCCCAGCGGCGGCCCCAGGCGGTCGACAAGGGCCGGCACGTCCCGGAGGTACCCGGGCAGGCGCGCCAGGAGGCCTCTCGCCTCGCCCGCGAACACCGACCCGATCCCCGCCCCCGCCACCACGAGCACGATCCCCGCCAGCGCCACCACCGCGGCGCTGGCCACCGATCGCGACGCCCCCCGGCGCTGGAGCACTCCGGCCAGCGGCTGGGCCAGCGCAGCCAGCAGGAGGCCGAGGATGAGCGGCGCGAGGTAGGGAAGAAGCAGCCGCGCCAAGATGAGGGCCAGGACCGAAAGGAGCGCGGAACGCAGCCTCGCCCCCTGCACGTCGCCCGACTCCCTCCCGGCGCCTGGCCCACGTCGCCGGGATACTGTACACACCTGCGGCCGTGCGGAGAACCGGTCCACGGCTCCCCCGCCCTCCCGCGGGGCCGAGGACCCGTTCCGACCCCGTCGTCGGCCCCACGTCCCGGCCGCTCCGGGCGCACGATCGGGGCGCCCCGCCCATATCGCCCATCGCCGCCACGCGCCCCCTCGCCACCGGGGCCACATCGCGGCGGACGCTCAGCGAAAGCCCCAGATCACCAGGAAATAGTACACCACCGGCAGCACAAAGAACACCGAGTCCATCCGGTCCAGCATGCCCCCGTGGCCCGGCAAGAGGCCCCCCGAGTCCTTGACGCCCGCCCAGCGCTTCAGAGCCGACTCGGCCAGGTCGCCGTACTGGGCCAGGATGCCGCTCAGCGCTCCCAGGATCAGCCCGGGAACAACGCCCAGGCCCAGCACCCGATGTCCCAGCCAACCCACCGCCACGGCGCCCAGCAGCGCGCCGGCGCTCCCCTCCATGGTCTTGTTGGGGCTCAGCTCCGGCTGCAGGGGCCGCCGGCCCAGCCCGCGGCCCACGAAGTAGCCCGCCACGTCCGACGCGAAGACCATGAGAAACGCCAGGATCGCCGGCCAGCGGCCGAACTGCACCTCGATGAGCACGAGAGCGCTCAGCGGCACGCCCAGGTACAGCGCCCCGAACAGGGACGCCATCCCGCCCACCGGGCCCACCCGTGGCACCGCCACCCACGCCACGCCGCTGGCCAGGAGCGTGACCACCACGATCGGCCCCAGCAGGAGGCTCGGACGACCCGAGGCCGCCGCCAGGATCCACAGGGTGGCCAGCGCCGCGGTCAGGGCCTGCACCATGTGCACGTCCCGGGCCCGGACGATCCGGCCAAGCTCGTGGGCTCCCACCCAGGCCATGGCCACGCTCATGAGGACGACCCACGGCCCGCCCACCCACAGGACCGCCAGGAACAGCGGCCCCGCGACGGCGGCGCTCAGGACGCGGCGGCGCACCTAACCGTCGGTCCGCAGCCCGCCAAACCGCCGCTCCCGCTGCGCGAAGGTCTCCACCGCGCGCCGGAGGTGTTCGGGGGTGAAGTCGGGCCAGTACACGTCCGGCGCCCAGAACTCCGCGTAGGCGCACTGCCACAGGAGGAAATTGGAGATGCGCTGCTCGCCGCTGCAGCGGATGATGAGGTCGGGGTCCGGAAGTCCGGCCGTGTCCAGGGCCTGGGTGACCTCCGCCTCGCCGATGGCCTCGGGCTCAAGTTCACCCGCCCGCACCCGCCGAGCCAGCCGCCGGATCGCCCGCACCATCTCGTCGCGTCCGCCGTAGCTCAGCGCCAGGCACAGCGTCAGCCGCTCGTTGCCGGCCGTGCGCTCGATCGCGCGCCCGAGCTCCTCCCGCGCTTCTTCCGGGAGGGCCGAGCGGTCGCCGATGGTCATCAGCCTCACCCCCTGGCGGTGAAGCTCCTCCACCTCGCGCCGGAGGAACTCCACCAGAAGGTGCATGAGCGCCGTGACCTCCATGGGTGGGCGGCTCCAGTTCTCCGTGGAGAACCCGTACACCGTGAGCACCTTGATTCCCAGGTCCGGGCAGGCGCGCACCACGGGCCGCAGCGCCCGCACGCCGGCCCGGTGACCCAGGGCCCGCGGCAGACCGTGCTGGCGGGCCCAGCGGCCATTGCCGTCCATGATGATCGCCACGTGGACCGGGCCCCTTGCGGCCGAGGGAGAAGGCTGGGCCCGCTGCGCCGTCATCAGCTCACACTCCCCCTCACCCGTCCGCCGGATCCGCACGGCGCGCCGCTCTCCCGCCGCCTCCGGCCGGGGCGGAGAAGGATCCGCCTCCACCTGGCGCACCCTCAGGCCCATGGCCTCGAGCGCCGCGCGCGCCTCGGACGCCTCGAGGCCCAGAAGATCCTCCAGCGGATCGGGCCCGCCGCCTGTCACCCCGACATGATCTCCTGCTCCTTGTCGTGCACCAGCCGGTCCACGTGCGCGATGAACCGGTCGGTGAGCTTCTGCACCTCTTCCTGGGTGCGCCGGCTCGCGTCCTCGGTCATCTCGCCCTGGCGGGCCATGGCCTTGATGCGCTCCACCGCGCCCCGGCGCTCGCCCCGCAGCTCCACCCGCGCCTCCTCGGCCTTCTTGTGCACCGTCTTCACCAGTTCGCGCCGGCGCTCCTCGGTCAGGGGGGGAACCGCCAGGCGGATGACCGTGCCGTCGGACGTGGGGGTGATGCCCAGGTCCGACTTCTGGATGGCCTTCTCGATGGTGGGCAAGAGCGCCCGGTCCCACGGCTGCACCACGAGGAGCCGCGGCTCGGGGGCGCTGACCGTGGCCAGCTGGTTGACGGGCGTGGGCGTCTGGTAGTAGTCCACCATGACCCGTTCCAGGAGGGCGGGCGACGCCCGTCCCGCGCGATAGCCCGCCAGCTCCCTTCGAAAAGCCTCCACGCTGCGCTCCATCCGGGCCTCGAGCTCGCGGAGCACGTCCCCTGCCATCAGCGCTCCCCCCTGATCATCGTGCCGATCGCGTCACCGCGCACCGCCCGGACCATGTTGCCGACCGTGGCGATATTGAACACCACGATGGGGATGTGGTTGTCCATGCACAGGGAGATGGCGGTGGTGTCCATGACCTTGAGCCCCCGGGAGAGCACCTCGAGGTAGGTGATCTCCTCGAACCGGGCCGCCTTGGGCACAAGGCTGGGATCGGCGTCGTACACTCCGTCCTCCTGGGTGGCCTTGAGCATCACGTCCGCCTCGATCTCGGCCGCCCGGAGCGCGGCCGTGGTGTCGGTGGTGAAGAAGGGGTTGCCGTTGCCGGCGGCAAAGATGACGACCCGCCCCTTTTCCAGATGGCGGATGGCCCGGCGCCGGATGTAGGTCTCCGCCACCGCCCGCATCTCGATGGCGGTCATGACCCGGGTCTCGGTGTCAAGCTTTTCCAGGGCGTCCTGCAGGGCCAGGGCGTTCATGACCGTCCCCAGCATCCCGATGTAGTCGGCCGTGGCCCGGTCCATCCCCCGCATGCTCCCGGACACTCCGCGCCAGAGGTTGCCGCCGCCCACCACCACCGCGCACTCCACGCCCAGGTCCCGGATCTCCCGCAGCTCGCGGGCGATGCGCACCACCACCTGCGGATCGATGCCGAAGCCCGTGCCGCCCGCCATGGCCTCGCCGCTCAGCTTCAGCACCACCCGCCGGTACCGGGCCATCACCGTCCCTCCATCCGCGGTCCGTGGGGCCGAAGGCGCCTCAAGACGCTGCGGGATCCGACCCCTCGCCCAGCGCAAAGCGCACGAACCGGCGCACGGCGATGTTCTCGCCGAGCAGGGCCACCTTGGAGCGGACCAGGTTCTGGATCGTCGTGTCGGGATCGCGCACGAACGCCTGCTCCATGAGACAGTTCGTCTGGTAGAACTTCTCCAGGCGGCCCTCGACGATCTTTTCGAGGATTGCCGGGCTCTTCCCTGCCTGACGCGGATCCTGCTCCACCTGGGCGGTGAGGATGGCCCGCTCGGACGCGACCACCTCCGGCGGGACCTCCTCCCGCCGGACCCAGCGAGGCGAGGTGGCGGCCACCTGCAGCGCGATGTCGTGGACCAGGGTCCGGAACGGCTCGGTGCTGGCCACGAAGTCGGTCTCGCAGTTGACCTCGACCAGGACGCCGATCCTCCCGCCCGCGTGGATGTACGCGTCCACGAGCCCCTCGGTGGCGGCGCGCCCTTCCTTCTTCTGGGCCTGCGCCAGCCCGTGCTCGCGCAGCCACACCGCCGCCCGCTCGATGTCGCCCCCGCTCTCCACCAGGGCGCGCTTGCACTCCATCATCCCGACTCCGGTCCGCTCTCTCAGGGTCTTGACAGTCTTGGCGTCGATCATGACAAACCTCCCCGAAAAAGAGCGCCTCGGTCCTTGGCCGAAGCGCCGTCAGGCTCTGCTACTGGGCCAGCTGAACTCCCTGTTTGCCCTCCAGGACCGCGTCGGCCATCTTGGACGTGAGCAGCCGCACCGCGCGGATCGCGTCGTCGTTGCCGGGGATCACGTACGTGATCTCGTCCGGGTCGCAGTTGGTGTCCACGATGGCCACCACCGGGATGTTGAGTTTCCTGGCCTCGGTGACGGCGATGCGCTCCTTGCGCGGGTCGATGATGAACAGCGCCGCCGGCAGGCTGGTCATCCCCTTGATCCCGCCCAGGAACTTCGTCAGCTTCTCCTTCTCGTGCAGGAGCTGGCTGACCTCCTTCTTGGGCAGGTGCGCCAAGCGCTCCTCGGCCTCGAGGGTCTCGAGCTCCGTGAGGCGCGCCACGCGTTTCTTGATGGTCTCGAAGTTGGTGAGCATGCCGCCGAGCCAGCGCACGTTCACGTAATACTGCCCGCAGCGGGTCGCCTCCTCGGCCACGGCGTCCTGGGCCTGCTTCTTGGTCCCCACGAAGAGGATCCGGCCCCCGTCCATCGCCGTCTGGCGCACGAAGTCGTATGCCGCCTCCACCTTGCGGACGGTCTTCTGCAGGTCGATGATGTAGATGCCGTTGCGCTCGGTGAAGATGTACTCGCGCATCTTGGGGTTCCATCGCCGGGTCTGGTGGCCGAAGTGAACGCCCGCCTCCAGCAGCTGCTTCATGGAAATGTACGACAACCGGGCACCTCCGTTGTTTCCTCCGCCCCCGTCCTTCGCCGGCCCACCCCGAAGGGCACGGCACCGGCGTCCCGAGGCGTGCGTGATGGTCCCATGGATCGTATCACAATCCCGGGACACCGACAATCGGCAGCACCTTGAGCGGCGTGCTCCTCAGGACCACGGGCACCGTCCAGCCGGGACCGATCCTCACCAGCAGCCGGCGGTTGCGCGCCCGCTCGAGCCCCGCCTCCACCCCCGCGCCCGCGGTGCGCCCCAGGCGACGCGACAGCGCGTTCACGTCCAGGCCCGCCAGATAGCGGGCCACGCCGGCGTGGATCACCTCGTCCAGGGGCGCCCTGAGCCCTGTGGCGACCTCGGGGTCGAGGTGCACCGTCACCCCAGGCATCTGGAGGGTCATCTGCCCCAGCTGATCCGCCAGCTGGCTGGCCAGCCGGGGCGGCACCCTGGCCTCGAGGCTGCGGAAGAGCGCCGGCAGCGCCCTCGCCGCTTCCCGGGTCACCGCCCGGTTGACCGCCTGGCCCACCAGGGCCGTGTTGACCGGCACCGAGATGCCCTGGCGCACGAACACGCCCATCGCCACCGCCATGGCGACGAGGGTGCCGCCCGACCCGACCACAAGGCCCGCCACGAAACGCGACCCGATCCCGCGCGTCGCGATCCCTCCCGGGCCATTCTCTGCCATTCGAGGGAAGCGTATGCAGCCCCCGGGACGGATATGCGCCGGATGGGACGCGCCTCGGCCGGGCACACTGGCGGGGAGGTGAACCCATGGCGGCCCTTTCGATTCTGTGGTTCTTTCTTTCGAGCCTTGGCTATCCCCTGGCCCCCGGCCCGGGGTACAAGATCCACCGCCCGCCGCGTCAGCGCTTCGTGGCCGTGGCGGCGAGTTCGCCGGCGGCGGCGGCGGGGCTCAGAGGCGGGGAGACGAACACGTAGACCCCCGCGGTGACGCGGCGGCTCGGATCGGGGACGGGTCCCGGCTCCACGAGGTCGTGCCGCCGCAAAAGCCCCAGCACCCGCCCCACCGTGCTGGCGCGCGCCACCACCACCGTCACGCGGGCCGGGGATGGGACGACGAGTCCGATCACCCCCGCAGTGACCATGCCCAGGCCCCAGGCGACGAGCAGCGCCCCGCGGCGGGTCACGGGTCCCCCCCGGCGATCCGGCCGAGCGCCAGGACCAGGTCCACCTCGCCCCGGGGTCGGTTCACGCGCCGGGCGATCTCGTCGGCGTCGAGGCCTTCGGCCGCGAGCCTGGCCACCGCGGCCGGCCACTGCCCCGCCGGCCGCGCAGCC
>JAJZYS010000088.1 GCA_021797925.1 Bacillota bacterium | reverse complement strand
GCCCCGCCGGCGAGGGGTACGTGCGCGTCTCCCTCACCGCCGCGGACGCGGACATCGACGCCGCGATGGCCGCGTGGGCGGACTGGATGGCCCGCCACGGCCACCGGGTGCGCCCCGAGGTCCCGGTGGGCGTCTGAGGCCCTCCGCTGCGCCTCCCACGGCTCCCGGCGCGCAGTCCGTCATGCGGGAATCGCGGCGTCGGGTGTAGAATGCTCTTGGAGAACCCAAGCAGA
The DNA here is from genome assembly GCA_021797925.1 of Bacillota bacterium. Lineage (GTDB taxonomy): Bacteria > Bacillota > Sulfobacillia > JAJZYS01 > JAJZYS01 > JAJZYS01. Next base: position 10,636 of record JAJZYS010000088.1, on the reverse strand, counting down.
GGGGGCGTACCGGATGGCCGGGACGATCGAGGCCTACGTGAACGACCGGTTCCTGCCGCTCAGCGAGGCTCGGATCTCGGTCGAGGATCGGGGCATGCAGTTCGGGGACGGGATCTACGAGGTCCTGCTGATCCACGGAGGCTACCCCATCTTCCTGGCCGAGCACATGGAGCGGCTGGAGCGAAGCGCCCGCGGCATCCGCCTTTCCCTGCCCATGAGCCGCGCCGGCATCGGGGAGATGATCCGGGCGCTGGTGGCGCGCAGCAACCGGGCGACGGGCATCGTGTACCTGCAGGTGACCCGGGGCGTGCAACCGCGGTCCCACCGCGTCGCCGAGGGCACCGTGCCGACGCTCGTGGCCTACACCCGCGACCTTCCGGCCCACCTGCCGGTGGAGAGCTGCGTCACCCTCCCCGACGACCGGTGGCTTCACTGCGACCTGAAGACCACGTGCCTTCTTCCCAACGTGCTGGCCAAGGAGGCCGCGGCGCAGGCGGGCGCGGACGAGGCCATCTTCCACCGCGACGGGGTGGTGACCGAGGGCGCCTCCACCAACGTCTTCATCGTCGACGACCACGGGCAGATCCACACCCATCCCACCGGCCCCTGGATCCTGGCGGGCATCACCCGGCAGGTGGTGGTGCGCATCGCCCAGGAACGCGGCTTCGCGCTGTCGGAGACACCCTTCGACCTGGACCAGCTCAGCGCCGCCAGCGAGGTGTTCTTGACCTCGACCACCGCCCACGTGCGCCCCGTCAACCGCATCGACGGCCGACTGGTGGGCAGCGGGCGGCCGGGGCCGGTGACCCAGCGGCTGATGGAGGCCTACGCCGAGGTGATCGACTCGGAGGCCAGCGTGATGTCGCGGTAGGTCCCTCCCTCGGGGAAGGACGGGCGGCGCCGGGATAGGGTCCCGGCGCCGCTCGCGACCCTGACGCGGTACAGCGGCGCTCGGACCGCCACCTTGCGCACGAGGAGGAGCCCCATGGGCGAGCGGCCGGCGGGCGGCGCCTCGCGGCCCATCACCGGCACGTGGATCGACTTCTACCACGTCAACGACCACGAGGGCGACCTGTGGAACGACGCCGTGGCCCGCTGGCCGGACGAGGCGTGGGAGCTGAAGGTGGCGGAGATGGCGGCGGCGGGCCTGGACACGCTGGTGGTCGGCGCCGTCGCCGTCGCGGGCCGGCCCTTCTACCCGTCGCGCCTCATGCCCGACCGGTGGCGGCCCCTGGCCGCCGCCGACCCCGTCGCGGCGGTGCTGCGCAGCGCAGAGCGCCACGGTCTCGGCGTCTACCTGGGCGTGGGCTTCTTCCAGGACGACACCGGGGCCCTTGGCGCCACCGCCGGCGAGGGGCGGCTGCGCCAGGACGTCCCCCGGGAGCTCGCCGACCGCTACGGCGCGTTCGACTCCTTCGCGGGATGGTACCTGCCCGTGGAGGCGGGCATCGACGGGCACTTTCCCGACGCGTTCCGCCGCTATGCCGACGCGATGTCCGCCGCGTGCCGGCGGGCGGCGGAGCTTGCGATCCTCATCGCCCCGTACGGTACACGCACCGTTGAGCCCGACGCCCGGTTCGTCCAGCAGCTCCGGGATCTCCCCGTGACCCACATCGCGTATCAGGACGAGGTCGGGGTGCAAAAGACGCGGGTCGAGGAGCTCGGAGGCATCTACCGCCGCCTGGAGATGGCCCACCGGGAGGCGGGACGGCCGCTGTGGACGGACGTGGAGCTCTTCTCCTTCCAGGGCGAGGTGTACCGCAGCCCGCTCCTCCCCGCGCCGCCGGAGCGCGTCGCCCGGCAGGTGGCGGCGCAGTCGCCCCTGGTCGAGAAGGTGCTCGCGTACCAGTTCCTGGGCCTGCTCAACGCCCCGCACACGCCCTGTCCCGCCGGGCACCCCGACGGCGTCGGGCTGTATGAGGCGCTCGCGCGCCAGCGCATCCTGGCGCCGCCCGCGCGTTGACGTTAGGCGAGGGCGGCGCCGGGTCCGGCGCGCGCGCCAGCTGAGCCGGGTCAGCCCCCCGGAGTGCCCGGCGGCAGCCGCGCCCACACGCGCTGGATCACCAGGGCGTCGTCGAGGTAGCCCAGGGGGAACTGGTCGTCTGGGATGCAGTCCCGGGTGCAGACGAAGTAGAGGAGGGCCGCGCCCACCTCCGCCCGCAGGGCCGGGTCGAGGCGGCGCTCGGCGTGCAGCACGTACATCTCGTCCAGACGGTCGAGGAGCGGGCCGCTCAGCCCCGTGGCCCGACGCTTCACGGGAAACGCCTCCCGGATCGTCCGCTCCCCCTGCGCGGTCTTGGCGTCCTTCTCGAGGCTCGCGAGCCGCTGCGCCAGGGCGGCCTCGGTGAGTTCCTGGCCGAGGCCCAGGCCCGCGACCAGTTCCTGAAGACTCAGCAGGGCCCACGCGCCCTGCGACCGCGGGACGGCGAGGTCGAGCCCCACGACCCCCGCGAGCCTGCCGATGAGCCGCGGCGAGGGTGACAGCTGCCCGCGCAGCAGGCGCGAGAGCAGCGAGTGGTGAATCCCGCTGCGCCGACCCAGTTCGCGCAGGCTCAGGCCGTCGCGGGCCATGGCTTCCCGGATGCGCGCGGGGAGCGAATCCATCGCCTCGAGGCCTCCTTGCCGGCTGGTGCACCGTGCACCGTTGCGGTCCGCGGCCGATAGAATGCCAGCGGGACCGGGAGGCGAGTGCATGCAGCCAGATGGCGTCGTCGACGGAGCGGGGAGGGTCCTGCCCAGATCTATGAAGTGGGTGCGGTGTCTTGCCATCGTCGGGCCCGGCATCCTGGTGATGGCGGGGGACAACGACGCCGGGGGCCTGCTCGCGTACCTCGGCACCGGCGCCCGCTACGGCGCCCACCTCTTCCTGCCGCTCCTTCTCGCCATGGTCGCCGTGACCCTCGTGGTGCAGGACACGGCCCTGAGGGTGGGCATGGGGCTGCCTCAGCCCCTGCCGGTGATGGTGCGCACGTCCATCGGCCGCGGGTGGGCCCAGCTGCTGGCGGTGCAGCTCACCGTGCAGAACTGGTTCACGCTCGTCTCCGAGTTCGCGGGCATGGCCGTGGCGCTCATGTACTTCGGCATCCCCCTGCCCCTGGCCGTGCCCGCTTCCCTGCTCCTGGTCCTCGGCCTGCTCCAGACCCGCTCCTACCGGTCGGTGGAACGCGTGGGCATCCTCCTGGCGGTGCTGAACCTGGCGCTCTTGCCGGCGGCGCTGTGGTCGCGCCACCGCCTGGGCTGGGCCGTGCCCGGCGGCGCCCGGTCGCTCTCGCCCGAGCTCGTCTTCTTCGCCGTGGGCATGATCGGCAACGCCATGGCCCCGTGGATGGTGTTCTTCCAGGCCCAGGCGGCCCGCGACCGCGGACTCGGGCCCCGGGACCTCGTGTGGGCGCGCCTCGACCTTGTCGTCGGCGGACTGTTCAACGCGGCGGTGGCGTCGGCGGTGCTGCTCGTGGGAGCGGCCGCGCCCACCCACGCCTTCGCGCCCGCCACCTTTCTGAGCACCCTGGCGCGGCGCACGTCTCCCATGCTCTCCGCCCTCATCGCCCTGGCGCTGCTGGACGCGGGGATCCTCGCCTGCGTCACGGTGGCGCTCACCACCGCCTGGAACGCGGTGGACACGTGGTCGGGGGGACGACCGCGCCGGCCGGACGATCCCGCCGTGCGCCGGCTGTACCGGGCCGCTCTGGCCACGGCGGCCCTGGCGGTCTGGATCCCCGGGGCGCCGCCGACGCTGCTGGCGGTGGGCGCCCAGGTCGTCTCCGCCGTCCTCATGCCGACGGTGCTCGTCACCCTGCTCCTGCTCGCGAACCTGCCGGCCATGGGCAAGCTTGGCAACGGCCTGTTCTCGAACAGCGTGGGGATACTCGCGACCCTGCTGTTCGCGGGGGCCACCGTCGCCTTGATCCTGGGATAGAGACCGGCACACCCCTCGAAGGAGATGCCCGCCGTGAGACACCGGACCCCGTCGCCCGTCGCCCTGGTATTGTGGGGCTGGACCCTGGCCGGCCTGACCGCGTTCTCCCTGCGGCTCGTGGGGCTGTGGGGCGGACGCTGACGCGCTAGCGCCGGCGCCGCGAGGGCGCGGCGGGCGCCCGCAGCGCGTGGTCCTCCCTGGACTCCAGTTCCATGATGAGGTCGCGCAGCTCCGCCGCCCGCTCGAACTCGAGCTCCCGGGCGGCGGCCTTCATCTCGGCCCGAAGGGCCCGGATCACCTCGGGGCGCCGGTCCGCGGGGATGTCCTGGACGCGGCGAGCCCCCGCCAGCGGGGCCGGCACCGCCGGATGGGTGGCCTCGATGGCGGAGCGCACCTCCTTGTGGATGCTCTCGGGCGTGATGTGATGCACGCGGTTGAACTCCCGCTGGATGGCGCGGCGGCGCTCGGTCTCGCCGATGGCCCGGGCCATGGACTCGGTCGTCTGGTCGGCGTAGAGCACCACGGTGCCCTCCACGTTGCGCGACGCCCGGCCGATGGTCTGCACCAGCGAGGTCTCCGACCGGAGAAACCCCTCCTTGTCCGCGTCCAGGATGGCCACAAGCCCCACCTCGGGCAGGTCCAGGCCCTCCCGGAGCAGGTTGATGCCCACCAGGACGTCGAACACCCCGGTCCTCAGCTCCCGGATGATGCTCATGCGCTCCAGGGTGTCGATGTCCGAGTGCAGGTAGCGCACCCGGATGCCCACCTCCCTGAGGTAGTCGGTGAGCTCCTCGGCCATCTTCTTGGTCAGGGTGGTGACCAGCGTCCGCTGACCCCGCGCCGTGCGGTCGCGGACGCGGGCGATGAGGTCGTCGATCTGGCCGGCGATCGGGTGCAGTTCGATCACCGGGTCGAGCAGCCCTGTGGGGCGCACGATCTGCTCCACCACCCGCGAGGAGCGTTCCAGCTCGTACGGCGCGGGGGTGGCGGAGACGAAGATGGTCTGCCCCATGCGCGCCTCGAACTCCGGGAACTGCAGCGGCCGGTTGTCGAAGGCCGACGGCAGGCGGAAGCCGTGCTCCACCAGCGACTCCTTCCGGGAGCGATCGCCCCGGTACATCGCCCGCAGCTGGGGGACGGTCTGGTGGGATTCGTCGATGACGAGGAGGTAGTCCTCGGGGAAGAAGTCGAGCAGGGTGTAGGGCGGCTCCCCCGGGGCGCGCCCGGTGAGGTGGCGCGAGTAGTTCTCGATCCCGCTGCAGAAGCCCACGGTCGCGAGCATCTCCAGGTCGTGCTCGGTCCGCTGCTGGAGCCGCTGAGCCTCCAGGAGCTTCCCCTGGGACCTCAGTTCCCCCAGGCGCTGGCGCAGCTCCTCCTCGATGGTGGCGATGGCCCGGCGCCGCTTGTCCGGGGGCGTGACGTAGTGGGACGCGGGGTAGACGGCCACGTGATCCCGCTGCGCCCGGACCTCGCCGGTCACAAGGTCCACCTCGCGGATGCGCTCGATGGTGTCGCCGAAGAACTCGACGCGCAGCGCCTGCTCCGCCTCGGAGGCGGGGACGATCTCCAGGACGTCGCCCCGGACGCGGAAGGTCCCGCGAACGGGGTTGAGGTCGTTGCGGCTGTACTGGATGGACACCAGGTGCCGCAGGACCTCGTCCCGGGGCCGCTCCATGCCCACCCTGAGCGAGACGCACAGCTTGTAGTAGTCCTCGGGGGACCCAAGGCCGTAGATGCACGAGACCGAGGCGACGATGATCACGTCCCGCCGTTCGAACAGCGCCATGGTGGCGGAGTGGCGGAGCTTGTCGATCTCGTCGTTGATGGTGGCGTCCTTTTCGATGTAGGTGTCGGTGGTGGGCAGATACGCCTCGGGCTGGTAGTAGTCGTAGTAGGACACGAAGTACTCGACGGCGCTCGTGGGGAAGAACACCTTGAACTCTTCGCACAGCTGCGCCGCCAGGGTCTTGTTGTGGGCGATGACGAGGGTCGGCCGGTTGACGTGGGCGATGACCTGGGCGACGGTGTAGGTCTTGCCGGAGCCCGTCACCCCCAGGAGCACCTGACTCCGCTCGCCGGCCTCGACCCCCTCCACGAGCCGCTCGATCGCCCGCGGCTGGTCGCCACGGGGCGTGAAGGTCCCGTCCAGGGCGAAGCGGGCCGGTTCGAGCCGGGGAAGCACCGACACCAAACGCCCCCCTTTCGCGGTGGGCACGGCAGGGAACGCCTGCCGCCATCCAGTATATCATCCCGCAGCGGCCCGGGCGGAGGGCCTCACGGAAGGGAACGGTTCACACGGAGCAAGCGGTATGCGCGGCGCTCGAGGAGGTGCTGCGCTCTTTGGTCCACGAGGGAGCCGCCGACGCGTTGCTGGAGGGGGCGGAGCCATGGGTCGAGCGCACCGACGACATCCCCCTCCTGGGCGATCCGCGGTTCGGCTGGGACGAGGACGGATGGAACGTGGTGCTGGTCATCGACCAGGTTCAGCGGATCCTCGATCGCCGGGGGGTCGTCACCGACCTGCGGCTCGGCGCCCGCCGGCTGGGGCTCGCCGAGCGCTGGTCCGACATCGAGACGTGGGGGGAGTTCCGCTCGGCCCTGGTCCGCTCGGCCGAGGCGGGCGCCGACCCCGGTCCCGGGAGCCGGGACTGAGCCCGCCGCTACGGGAGCGGCGGCAGGTACGGCATCGGATTGACCGGCACGCCGTGCAGCCGCACCTCGAAGTGCACGTGGGGCCCCGTCGCCCAGCCGGTCATGCCGGCCAGGGCGATGGGCTGGCCCCGGGTCACGCGCTGGCCCGCGGTCACGAGGAGCCTCTCCGCGTGGGCGTACAGGGTGGCCATGGCGCCGCCGTCGTCGACGACGACCACGTTGCCGTAGCCGGTCATCCAGCCGCTGTAGGCCACCGAGCCCGGGGCGGCGGCGTGCACCACCGTCCCCTGGGGGACGCCGATGTCGACGCCCGTGTGCAGGGCCCGCTGGTGGGTGATGGGATCCACCCTGATGCCGAACGGGGACGTGATGGGCCCGACCACCGGCCACGCGAGGCGGGTCGGAGCCGACCCCGACGGCTCCCCGGCCGCCAGGCGCGCCAGGAACGCTCGCAGCCGCCGCTCGGTGCGGGCGTCGGTCTCGATGTTCTGGCGCGCCACGGTCACCGCCCGGACGAGGCGGGTCACGAGGCGGGCCTCAACCCGGGCCGCCGCCTGCGAAGCCGTCTTGGCGGCGCGGGCCTCGAGCGCGGCCCGCGCGGCGACCCGGGCCTTGGCCCGGGCCCGCTCCAGGGCGGCGGCGCGCAGGGCCAGGGACCGCCGCGTGGCCGCGAGGAGCCGCGACTGCTCCTCCATGACGGCCCCAACGAGCCCCACGTCCGAGAGAAACGCCGCGAAGGAGCCCGCGCCCACGAGCACCGCCATCAGACCCACGGGTCCGTGCTCCTCCTGCTCGCGCAGCAGTCGCCCCAGGCTCGCGCGCTCGGCTGCGACCCTGACGGTCAGCCGGGCGGCCTCAAGGCGGCTGCGCAGGACCTGCGCCCGGGCGCGACGGGCTTCAAGACTTCGCGCCGCGTACGCCTGCGCCAGGTCGGCAGCCGTGCGGTCCGCGAGCCGGAGCTCGGCCTCGGCCGCTCCGGCGCTGCCCAGCAACCGGGCTTCGGCCCGCAGCTCGCGCTCCACACGGCGCTCGACGCGGACAAGCTGGCGGCGCACCGCGGCCGGCGGCCGGGGCCCCGCCCCGGCCAGCGCCGGCCAGGAGCCCACGACCAGCGCCGCCGCCGCGAGCGCGAGCCCAACCTCGGACCTCATCCCCGCATGAGCCCTCGCAGCGAGAGCCGAGATCCGATGTAGCCGATCACCACCCCGAGCCCCAGCACCTCCAGGAGGTCGGGAACCACCCGCTCGATGGGGGCGAGCGGCAGGAACGGCAGGCTCCTTTGCACCACCGTCATCGCCCAGTGGTAGCCCACCCCCACCACGATCACGGCGACGAGCGCCCCGGCGAGACCCAGCAGGGTGCCCTCGAGGAGGAACGGTCCCCGGACCAGGCCGTCGGTGGCGCCCACGAGCCGCATGATCGCCACCTCGCGGCGGCGGGCGAAGATGGCCACGCGGATGGCGTTGTGGATCACGAGCAGCGCTCCCAGGGCCAGCAGCGCCGCGAAGACGATGCCGCCCATGCGCACGAGCGACCCCAGCTGAAAGAGGCGCTCCACCACCCGGGACTGGTACGTGACGTGGGCGGCGGCGGGCATGCGCCGCAGCCGCAGCACGGCCGCTCGGACGTCCCGAGGCCGGTAGACCTTCACGTTCATCTCGTCGAGCAGGGGGTTGTGGTTGCCCAGCGCCGTCAGGACCGAGCCGTATTCGCGGCGCATGGACCTGAGGACCTGGGCCCGGCTCACGAAGCTGACGGCCTGCACCCCCCGCCAGCGGCGCACCGCCGAGACCGCCGCCGCCTCGGCGCGCGCGGGGGTGTGGGGGCGGAAGAAGGCCTCCACCTCCACCTGCCCCTCCACGGTGTGGGTCCAGAGGTTGAGGTTCACCGAGACGAGGAGAAACACGCCCAGGATGAGCAGCGAGATGGCCGCGGTGGTGATGGAGGCCATGGCCATCACCGGGTTGCGGCGCACGTTCTGCACCGCCTCCGAAGCGATGAAGCCCAGGGTGCTAAGCCTCAACGTCGTACGCCCCCACGGCGTCGTCGCGCACCACCACGCCGTGGTCCAGGGCGATGACGCGCCGGCGGACGCTGTCGACCAGGGCCTTCGCGTGGGTCGCCATGAGCAGGGTCGTCCCGCGGCGGTTGACCTCGAGGAGGATGCGGACCACCTCGGCCGCCGTCTCGGGGTCCAGGTTGCCGGTGGGCTCGTCCGCCACCAGGATCGGCGGGCGGCCCACGAGCGCCCGCGCCAGGGCCACCCGCTGCTGCTCGCCGCCCGACAGGTGCTGAGGGAACACCTGCGCCTTGTGGCCCAGCCCCACGAGATCGAGGGTCTCGGGCACCCGCCGCCGGATCTCCCGGGGGGAGGCCTCCTGCACCCGCAGGCTGAAGGCCACGTTGTCGTACACGGTGCGGTCCGGAAGCAGCCGGAAGTCCTGGAAGATCATGCCCACCTGCCGGCGCAGGAAGGGGACCTGACGGCGGCGCAGCTTGTTGAGGGGGTGGTGGTTCACGAGGATCATCCCCTGGCTGGGGCGCTCCTCGCGATGGATGAGGCGCAGGATGGTGGACTTGCCGGCGCCGCTCGGGCCCACGAGGAACACGAACTCGCCCTTGTCGATGCGGAAGGTGACGTTGCGCAGCGCCTCCACCGGGCCCGGGTAGACCTTGGACACCCCCAGGAATTCGATCACACCCTCGCCCCCGTGCGCGTCATGACGGCGCTTTCGACGGCACGGGGAGCAGTTCCTGTCGAAGCCCGGGCCAGGCGGAGGGGGTCGTTGGAATCTTTTCCGTCAGGATCCGGCGGTCGCCTCCGGCTTGGGCGCCGTGCGCCGCCAGACCGGCCGCAGGGCCACGAGCACGATGGAACCGAGGACCCCGCCGATGATGAGCCCGTAGATCAGCCGGATCAGGGAGACGGTCACCGGGGTCTCCAGGTGCGCAAACGTGTCCACCATGTCCACCTGGCCGGTGGCCCCGAGCAGCATCAGTGCGATGGCCGGCCAGCGCCGGCCCCGGATCAGGAAGGCGAGTCCCACGATCATGGCCGGGTTGCCGATGAGAAACTCCTTGGTCCGCGGCCGGATCTCCAGGTAGTGGGTCAGAAGCCCCCGCATCTGGGTCTCGAGGCTCGTGACCCCGATGGGCGGCGTGTTGCCCGTGCGGGTGATGTACACCAGCGCGATGACCCCCACCACGACGGCCACCACCACGTGGTTGAGCCTCAGCGGCGTGCGCCAGAAGTTGCGCAGCGCCTGCCCGACTCGCCCCGCGTACTGCTGCAGGAAGAAGGCCAGGGCCAGCACGAGGATGGGCAGCACGAACACGAGCTTCACGCCGAAGAAGATGTCAAGGGCCAGGAAGTAGCGGTTGGCGGAGAGCAGCGCCTGGGAGACCGACGCCCCCATGACGGTGATGGCCGTCATCCCAAAGAACATGCCCATGACGTGGCCGTAGCGCGTCGACTTGCCGATCCGCCCGAGCCACGGCCGGGTCATGGCCAGGGAGGGGAAGGACACGGCCGCCGCCAGCGCCGTGAGCCGGCGCGCCCGGTCCGCGTCGCCGTGGGGCCACAGCGCCAGCGTGAAGAGGAACGCCAGCGCCCAGAGGATGGGCCAGCGGCCGCTCATGCCGGGCCACAGCCACTCGATCACCAGAAGCGCCGCGGCGGTGGCGCCCAGGCCCATGAGGATCAGGAGCACCTCGGGGACGTGGAAGGGTCCGAACGGCCGGGGCACGCCCACGTGGAATCCTTCCTGGGCGATGCGCGAGCGCAGCTTGGCCAGGTACGCCTCGTTCACGCCCAGCGGGGTGGCGGTGGGCGCCGGGGCGTACATCGCGTGCAGGTAGAGGACGCGGACGTCGCGCTCGCGCACCGCGAGCATGTCGGAGGAGACGGTGCCGCGGAAGCCCTTGAGCGCCATCTCCGCCACGCCGAGGTCGAAGACGCGCACCATGTGGTCGTTGAGGAGATAGGACAGGCCCAGGATGCCCGCCTGCTTGGTGAACTCGATGACCCCCACCGGGACGCCGTGAAGAAGCTGCGCCTCCAGCGGCAGG
>JAJZYS010000087.1 GCA_021797925.1 Bacillota bacterium | reverse complement strand
AGTCGCGCCCTATGCCTTGGGGTGCGCCTCGAAATACCGGCGAAGCACGGCATTCGTCCGCCGCTGGTACCCTGGGCCCTGGGACCGAAAAAAGTCCAACACATCCGCATCAATCCGCAGGGTGATCTGCCGTTTCGGGCCGGGTACAAAGACCGCTTCCTTCCAAAACGACTCGTCCAGGGGGGCTCGGGATCGTCGAGTTCCGCGTCGGTGGTTCATCCACGCGTGCCCAGTTGGTCTTCGACGGCTTGCCCGTATCGCGCCTGTTCACGGCTGTTCGCCCTCCTCAGCGAGATGATCCGGCGCCGCCCGTCACGGATGGTATAAACACGTACGCACACCCGGTCGGAAATTAGGTCACGACGCCCTGCCAGTGCCGCTTGATCATGTACGCCACGTCGACGACTGGGTGAAGACGGCTGTGCGTGGCCCCCCGCCGCCCGGAGATCCTTACAATTAGCCGGCCACCGGCCCTCCCTTGACGCCCCGCCTTCACTCCATCCGTCGGCCTTGGAGACCCAAGCGCATCCGAAACGACCATCACCGGGACCGTACCCGCACCACGGCCACCACGAGCGTGAGCAGCCCCGCGATGGCGAGCCCCTGGACGCTGAGGATGACCCACGTCGCCACTGCGGCCTGCCGGCCCAGGAGCGGGGCCAAGACATCCAGCAGAAGCAAGGAGCCGAGGAACGGGAGCAGCCGGGCCGCCGCACGACGGCTCTCTGGCGTTGACGAGCACGGCAGCACCTTCCGTCTGCGCAAGCGCATACCGTTGCCCACCTCCGTGGCCTGCCCCCTTCACGGACGCGCGGCTGCGCACCGGCGTGGACGCGGGCCGGGGCCAAGGATACCAAGCCCCAGGCCGTAGACCGGAGCCAGATTGACATACCCCTTCACCGCGGGCACTCCGAGTAACACCACGACCGCCGCCACAAGGACGGCGCGGACCCACCAGGACCGTAGGACGGACGGTTCGCCCCAACGCCGAACGATGCGATCGCGCACGTGCGCTCCGACCGGAACAAAAGCGACCGCTATGATCAACGCGACCCAGGAGATCATGAGGTGCACCCCCGGAATCAAGATAGCAATCTCTGGGGAGGCGGGCAACGGACTGCGAACTTCGCTGCGACCGCGTGCGCAGCGCCTCATCCCAGAACTCCCGTCACGTGCTTGGCGCGCGGGCGCAATCGTGTCGGAGCCGGCGCCGGGGCAAAGGATTGCGGCCGCAAGGGGCCGGGCCGGGGAGAGGGGGACCGCTCAGCCCTCAAAGCCCTGAAGGCCGCGTCACAACGAGGCTTCGCCGCTTGGCGAAACTCGTCATGGTGCTTGAGCACACCCGCACGGATCGAGCGCAGCCCACGCGCGACTGCATTCCCTGCACCGCAAGGACGCCTGCCGGCCGTCAGGCGGAGCGTCTACGCACGAGAACCGCGAAGCTGTGCGCTCGCGGCACACCCTGGCGCGGGTGTTGCATCGCCTCCGCAGGCGCCCGCCTGGCCACACCCACATCTCGCCCGCGGGCCCCTCCACACGGGCGCCGGGGTTGCCAAGCCGCAGGCTCACACGATCCCCTCGCCGGGGGCGCAGTTCACGGCAGCCGATGATGCGAGGAACGCGCACGTGCCGCGGGCGCGTGAGCGGGCCCGAGGGCCCGTCAGCCCCCCGGCTCACACGCGGGCGGCGCCGCCCGATCGGGGGACGCGGACGGCGATCAGCGCAGGTTCACAAACTGCAGGTCCACGCCGAAGTCCTTCCCCTTCACCAGGGCGATGACGGCCTGCAGATCGTCCTTGCTCTTGCCGCTCACGCGGACCTCGTCGTCGCGCAGCTGCGCGGACACCCTGATGCCCGAGGCCTTGATCTCCCGCTGGATGGTGCGCCCCACCTCCTGGCTGATGCCCTGGACAAGGTGCACGGTCTGGGTGAGGACGCCGCCGCCCGCGGGCGCGATCGCGTCGGCCCGAAGGGCTCTGAGCGGCACCGACCGCCGGGCCATGCGCTCGAAGAGCACCTGCCGCAGCGCGTCGAGCTGGATCTGGGCGTTCGCCCGCAGCACGAGCGCCTCGCCCCGCGCGTCCACGTCCACCTGCGCCCCTGAGCCGCGGAAGTCGTAACGGGTCGCCACCTCGCGGCGGGTCTGGTCCACCGCGTTGAGGACCTCCTGGTGATCGACCCGCGAGACGATGTCGAACGAGTATTCCGGCACGGTGCGCCCGGTCGGGGACGCCCCCGGCGGCCCGCTGCCCGGGCCGCCGGGGCTGGACCTCGGCCGGGCTATTCGCCTCCTTCGGGGTGGATGGGAGCCGGGTTCAGGGCAGCCGGGCCAACGCCGACGCGAGCCGCTGCGCGAACCGCACCCGGTCCGCGGCCACCGCCACCTCCACCTCGGGCCCCGTCGCGACCGGGCCGGTGAGCGTCGCCCCGTAGCTGGGCCCGTGGCTCAGGTCCACCGTCAGGGGGTAGCGGCGGGTCGCCGTCACCTCGCCGGGCCACAGCAGGGTCGCGGCCGCGATGGCGTCGTGGACCACGACGCCGCCGAAGTCGCGATTCACCCGGCGCAGGCCCTCGTAGCCCAGCATGGTCGCGACCAGCCGAGCCGAGCGGGTGGCGACGGCGCCGATGCGCTCCATGTCGCCGTCGTCGAGGGGACATCCCTCGGTGGCGTTAAGCCCCACCATGGTCATGGGCACACCGGAGCCGGCGACGATGTGCACCGCCTCGGGATCCACCCGGGCGTTGAACTCCGCGGCCGGGGTGTCGTTCCCGCGGCCCCAGCTGCCGCCCATCCACACGATGCGCTCCACCCGCCGGGCGAACAGCCGGGGGTCCCATCGCGCCAGGAGCGCCGCGTTCGTCAGGGGCGCCGTGGCCAGAAGGGCCACCGGGGCGGGCTCGCGCTCCAGCGCGGCCCGCAGTTCGTCGAGGCCGCCGGCCGGCGGCGCCGGCGAGGGCTCCAGCTCCACCCCCCCCAGCCCGTCCTCGCCGTGCACCCACAGGGCCGCCATGGGCTCGGCCACCAGCGGAGCCGACGCGCCGCGGAATACGGGCACCTCGTCGGCCCCCGAAAGATGCAGGACCCGGCGCGTGTTCTCCAGGGCGCGCTCCACCGGCACGTTGCCCGAGACCGCGCTGACCATTCGCAGCCCCTCGCCCAGCACCGAGCGCACCAGCAGCAGCGCCACGGCGTCGTCGATGCCCGTGTCCACGTCCATCCACACCCTCACGGGCGCTCACCGTCCGGGGCGCGCCGCTCCAGGCGGTCCGCCAGCCACTCGGCCAGAAGCCGCGACGTCCGGGCGGGCACCCGGTCGGGCTCCTTTCGCCAGGTGGTGACCAGGCGGATGAGGTCCGGCGGCACGTCCACGTCGAACGCGGCGGGGAGGGTCTCCCAGGCCATGGCCAGCTCGTCGAGCCGGTGGGTCGTCGCGCCGAAGAGCGCGGGGCGCGTCCACGGCAGGGCCCGGAAGAGCGTGGGGGCGGGCCGGGTGAGCCCGATGAGGTAGTAGCCCCCGTCCACGCACGGGCCGATGACCGCGTCGCGCCGGCGCAGCCGTTCCACGGCCCGGCGCAGGGACTCCACGGGGAGCAGCGGACTGTCGCTGCTGACCGCGAGGACCGCCCGGTAGCCGGCGGCGAAGCCGCGCTCGAACCCGGCCTCGAGCCGCTGCTCCAGGTCGACGCCGTCCGCGGCCATCTCCACCGTGCCCGGCGGAAGCACCCGGGCCATGTGCTCGCGGGCCCCCGGGATCGACGGATAGGCCACCCACAGGTCCACCTCGTCCAGCAGCGCGAGGTTGTCCAGGGTGTCGAGGAGAAAGGCCTCGGACAGCAGTGCGGCCTCCTCGGGCGTCAGCGGCGGGACGAGGCGCGTCTTCACCCGCCCCGGGAGCGGAGGCTGGGCGAAGAGGATCGCCAGGGTCTGGCGGGTCGTCACGTGGCGTTCACTCCTGACGGGACGGACTGTCGGGGCGGCCGGGCAGGCCGGAGCCCTCCGCGGGCGCGGGCTCCCCGCTCTCGAGGCTGCCCACGAGATCGTCGAAACCCACAGGGCACACCGCGTGGGCCTGGCGGACCATCTCCCGGGCCAGCCAGCGGATCTCCCACTGACCCCCGCGCAGCCGCTCCTGGGCGAAGTGGCGCAGGGACGTGATGTTGCACGTGGCGAACAGGTGGGTCGCGACGCCCTGGGGCAGGATGTAGCGGGCGTCCTCCCGGGTCACCCCCGCGGCGCGAAGCTCCTCGTACAGCCCGCGAGACGCCTCCACGTGCCGGTGCACGGCCGCGCCCAGCGGCGTTTGCGCCTCGATCAGTCGCTCCACGGTCTCGGGCCAGACCATCGCCTCGCGGGAGGCGTCGGTGACCCGCTGCGACCGGACCGAATAGCTCCATCCCACGCGGTGGCGCGTCCACTGCGCCAGGGTGACGCGGGACACCGACGCCTCGAAGGTGAAGGAGACGTGCTCGAAGGGGGATGTGTCCCCCTGGCGGAGAATGCGGCCGACCCGCGCCATGCCCGGCTCGGCGGCGTAGTACACGGCGCATATCTCAGCCAGGAGCTCTTGCGGGCGCTCGGTGAAGCGCACCAGGCGGACCCAGGCCATCGGCCCCACAACCCTCCCCGCACACCGGTCACATCTCGGGCGTGTAGCCCTCCACCAGGTAGGCGCGCACCAGGGCGCTGGCGGTGGCCAGGTTCGTGGCCACCGGGATCTCCCGCACGTCGCACAGCCGCAGGAGCGCAGAGACGTCGGGCTCGTGGGGATGGGCGGTGAGGGGGTCGCGCAGGAACAGCACGAGGTCGATGTGCCCCGAGGCGATCTCGCTGCCCACCTGCTGGTCCCCGCCCAGGGGACCCGAGAGGTACCGGTGCACGGACAGTCCCGTGGCCTCCATGATCCTCAGCCCCGTGGTGCCCGTGGCCACCAGCTCGTGGCGCCGGAACGCCTCGCGATGACGGCTGACGAAGGCGACGAAGGCCTCCTTCATCCGGTCGTGGGCAATGAGCGCGATCCGCACCCTCGTCAGCTCCTCGTCAGGCCGCAACGGTCCGAGCGGATCCGACACGCATCCGCCGACCCGGGGCCGGCCTGCGTCCGTCAGACCGCTACGCTAGCCTACGTTCGCTCTTGGCCGACGCTTTCCTGCACCGCGGGGCGCGGCTCACAGGGCCTCCTCCACCCAGTAGGGCAGAAGATCCAGGGGCGCGTTGGGGCGAAAGCGCCCGAGCTCGCCCCGGTAGTAGACGAGCGGCTCGCCCTGGCCCAGGCGCGCCTGGACGACCTCGCCCAGGAAGATGCTGTGATCGCCGGCGGGATCGATGCGGACCACCCGGCAGCTCAGGCTCGCCAGGCTGCCGGCGATGAGCACCGTCCCGTGGGGGCCCTCCTCGGTCTCGATGCCCTCGAAGGCGTCCCCGCCCGACGGGCAGCCCCCGGCAAAGCGGCGGCTCAGGGCGCGCTGCTGGCGCGTGAGCACGTTGACGCCCATGGATCCCGACCGCTCCAGCCGGCGGTGGGTGTGACTGGTCTGCTCGACGCACACGAGCACGAGGGGCGGATCCAGGGAAACCGAGGCGAACGCGTTGGCCGTCATCCCGCGGATCCCCTCCGGGGTCCGGACGGTCACCACCGTGAGCCCCGTGGCAAACCGGCCCATCGCCTGCCGGAACTCGCTCGCTGTCACCACCGCTCCCCCTCCCTGAGGGCGTTCAGCCGATCCGGGACCGGGAGGACGCGTCGGGGCGGATGGAGTAGATCTCCTCGACGTGCACCACGACGGCCTGGACCGGGTGCTCGCCCCACCCGGCCGCCTGGAAGGCCCGGCGAACCGCCTCGTAGTACGGGCCTTCGGTGTGGTGGGTGACGGTCCCCTTGAACTGAAACCCCCGGTATTCCTCGTAGTCGGCCACGAGCACCGCCACGCGCGGGTTCTGGCGCAGATTGTCGAAGGACTTGTTGGCGAAGTTGTCCCCGTAGAGCAGGGTGGACTCGCTCGGCACGTCGATGATGAACCGCGGCGACACGTTGGGCATGCCGCTGGCGTCCGCCGTGGCGATGAGGGCGGGTCGGCGCTCGAGGATCATGTCCTTCATCTCGTCGGTGATCCGGGCCACCGGTTCACCCCCCTCGGGGTATCATATCGAATCGCCGTGCCGGTGGGAACGCGGCGCAGGCCGTGTGGTAGGATGGATCGGAGGTGGATCGGTTGCTGGACCGGGTGTTCCCGTGCCTGGTTCGGGACCCGGCCGACGAGGTCGTCGCCGGGTGGGCCAGGGTGGATCCCCGACCGTGGGCGTGGCTCGACGACCTCGACGCGCGCATCCGCAGCGTGGTGGCCCCCGGCGTGCGCGTGGACACCACGAACGAGCTGGTGCAGGTGTCCATCGAGGCCGAGGCCGTCTACCTCGCCCCGGGCGCCAGGGTGGAGCCCGGGGTGGTGATGGTCCAGGGTCCCATCTACGTGGGGCCCGACGCGGTGCTGCGCGCGCACGCGTACATCCGGGGTCCGGCGTGGATCGGGGAGGGGGCCGTCGTGGGGCACGCCAGCGAGATCAAGTCGTCGGTGCTGCTCAAAGGCGCTCACGCGCCCCACTTCGCCTTCGTCGGCGACTCGGTCGTGGGCGCCGGCGCCAACCTGGGCGCCGGGGTGCGCCTGGCCAACTTCCGCATCGACGGACGGGCGGTCCGGGTGGCCTGGGGGGAGACGCGCCTGGAGACCGGGCGCCGCAAGCTCGGGGCGCTGGTGGGCGACGGCGCCAGCCTGGGGTGCAACAGCGTCACCAACCCGGGGACCGTGCTGGCGGCCGGGGTCAGGGTGCCCGCCCTGTCCAATCTGCGGGGCTTCGTCTCGGCTCCCTGACCCCCTTCAGCCCGGCGGCTTGGGGCGCCGGGAGCGCTCCAGCAGCTGGCGGCGGCGGGGACGGAGCACCCGGGCCACAGTGTCCACGAACCCGGTCACGGCCGCCGTGGCGGGCCGGTTGCGCGCCAGCAGCAGTGAGGTCGTCCGCTGCATGGGCGGCAGTCCGGTCACCTCCACCTGCTTCAGCGTGCCCTGCTCCAGGTCCGCGGCCGCGGTGGACAGGGGCAGCAGGGCCAGGCCGAACCCGCCCAGGGCCATGACGCGCACCGCCTCGTGGCTGTCGAACTCCATGGTGACGTTCAGGTGCACGCCGTGCTGCTCCAGCACGCCGTCGACAAAGGTGCGAAACCGGGAGGGGGCGCTGTAGGTGATCACCTCGAGCTCCGCCAGCGCCGACAGCTCCAGGGGCATCCGCAGCGGCGCGACGCGCTGGGGGGCGCCCACGAGGACCACCGGGTCGTGAAAGAGCGGCACCGACTGGACCCTCGGATGATGGATGGGCACCGTCACGAGCCCCACGTCCACCTCGCCGTGGAGAAGCCTCGCCACGGTGTCCTGGATCTCCCCGGTGCGGATCGCGAGCCGGACGTGGGGGTGGGCGCGCTGGTAGGCGGTGAGGATCTGCGGGAGGGTGAAGAGCGTCAGGGCCGCCACGCAGCCGATGGCGAGGCGCCCCGCGCCGGGGCGCCTCAGCGCCTCCAGCGCGGCGTGAAGCTGCTGGAACTCGAAGTCGAGGCGCCCGGCCGTGGCGTAGAGGAGCTCGCCGGCGGGCGTCAGGCGCCGGTCCGCCCCCTCGCGCACCAGCAGCGGATCCCCCACCTCCGCCGCCAGGGCCCGCAGCCGCCGCGAGAGCGCCGGCTGGGTCATGTGCAGCCGCTGGGCCGCCCGGGTGAAGCTGCCCTGGTCGACCACCTCGCGCAGGGTCACGAGCTGTTCCAGCGTCACCCTCGCACCTCCATGCATCAGGGTAATGCGCGTTATTCACAACATGCACTTGAATTATACACCGTGCGATCGTACAGTGAAGTTGACACAGTGGGTCCTCCGGGATGCGCAGGGGGGTTGGTTCTATGGAGACGATCGGATGGAAGGTGGGCGGGGACCAGGGCGAGGGCATCGACTCGACCGGCGACGTGCTGGCGACGGTCCTCAACCGCCTCGGCTACCATGTGTACGGTTACAAGAGCTTTTCGTCGCGGATCCGCGGCGGACACACCCATTACATGGTGCGCATCGGCGACCGGCGCGTGATGGCGCCGAGCCACGCGTGCCACGTCCTGGTGGCGCTGACCCAGGAGACCATCGACCGCAACGTGGCCGAGGTGGTCGAGGGAGGCGTGGTGCTGGCGGACGAGGCCTTCGGTCCGTCCCTGCCCGCCTCGGCGACGGGGGTCACCCTCCTCGTGCTGCCCCTGACCGCGATGGCACGGGAGGCGGGCGGCCTCATCATGCGCAACATGGTGGCGGTGGGGGCGTCGGCACAGCTTCTGGGCCTGCCGCTCAAGGCGTTCGAGGACTACGCCCGCGACAAGTTCGCCCGCAAGGGCGAGGCGGTGGTGGCGAGCAACGTCGCGGCGCTGCGGGCCGGCCACGAGGCCGCCCGGGAGCGCGCCCCCGGGGTCGTGTTCCCCCTGCCGCCCGGCGACGGCCGCGCCCGCTACGTCATGAGCGGCAACCAGGCCATGGCGCTGGGCGCGTACGCCGCCGGCTGCCGGATCATGGCCGCCTACCCCATCACCCCGGCCACCGAGGTCATGGAATACCTGACGCCCCTGCTGCCCAGGCGGGGCGGCGCGGTGGTCCAGATGGAGGACGAGCTGGCCTCCATCGTGCTCACCATCGGCGCGGGCTTCGCGGGGGTGCGGGCCATGACCTGCACCTCGGGCCCCGGCCTCTCGCTCATGCAGGAGGCGATCGGCCTCGCCGGGATGACCGAGACGCCGACGGTGCTGATCGACTGCCAGCGCGCCGGCCCCTCCACCGGAATGCCCACCAAGAACGAGCAGAGCGACATCGAGGCGCTGATCCACGGCGGGCACGGCGAGGCGCCCAGGATCGTGCTGGCGCCCGGCACGCCCGAGCAGGCGTTTTCCGACGTGGTCCTGGCGTTCAACCTGGCCGAGCGGTACCAGTGCCCGGTGCTGGTCGCCTCGGACCTGTCGCTGTCGCTGTGGCCCCAGACCGTGGAGTCGCTGCCGGTGCGCGAGGTGACCATCGACCGCGGCGAGCGGGTGAGCTCCGAGGCGCTGCTGGCCATGGGCAAGGACGTGTTCCAGCGCTACGCCCTGACCGAGAGCGGGATCTCCCCGAGGTCCATACCCGGCCAGCCCAACGGCCAGTTCCTGGCCACCGGCGCCGAGCACGGCGGATCGGGCAAGGTGACCGAGGATCCCGTCAACCGGGTCCAGATGATGCGCAAGCGCTTCGAGAAGATCCGCAACTCGTTCGACGTGCCGGGGATCGTCGACTCCGGCCCCGCGGACGCCCCGGTGCTCCTCGTCGGCTTCGGGTCCAACGTGGGCCCCATGCTGGAGGCGCGCGAGCTCCTCGAGGCCCAGGGTCTTCGGGCCCGCGTGGCCCAGGTGCGGGTCCTCTCCCCGTTCCCCGCCGCGGCGCTGGCCCCGCTGGTGGCCGCCGCCCGGGACGTGGTGGTCGTGGAGAGCAACGCCACCGGGCAGCTCAGGCGCCTGATGGGCGAGAACGGCGTCCACGGCGATTGCGTCCGCTCGGTCCTCAAGTACGACGGGACCCTCTTCTACCCTGAGGAGATCGTCCGCAGCGTTCTTGAAGGCGCGGGCGTCCAGGAGGTGCTTCGCTGATGCCAGAGGTGACGCTGCAGGATTTCAAGACCGCCGAGAAGTCGTGGTGGTGCCCCGGCTGCGGCGACTTCGGGGTGCTCGCGGCGCTGCAGAAGGCGCTGGTGGAGCTGGGCCTCGCTCCGGAGTCGGTGGCCATCGTCGCGGGCATCGGGTGCTCGGGCAAGATCGGCAACTACATCAACTCGTACAACCTGCACACCGTCCACGGGCGGACGCTCCCGGCCGCCATGGGACTGAAGCTCGCCAACCGCGACCTGACGGTGCTCGTGGCCGGCGGCGACGGGGACGCGTACGCCATCGGCATGGGCCACTTCATCCACGCCCTGCGGCGAAACCTCGACATCACCTACCTGGTGATGGACAACCACATCTACGGCCTGACCAAGGGACAGACCTCGCCCACCAGCGAGCACGGCTTCGTGACCAAGGGCAACCCCGCGGGCAGCATCGAGCGGCCCGTCCTGCCGCTCTCCCTGGCGGTGGCGGCCGGCGCCACCTTCGTGGCCCAGGGCTTCTCGAGCAACCAGAAGCAGCTGACGCGCCTGATCCAGCAGGGCATCCAGCATCACGGCTTCTCGCTCATCAACACCATCAGCCCGTGCGTGACCTACAACAAGGTCAACACCTACGACTGGTACAAGAAGGTGCTCTTCAACCTCGACGACCTCCCGGACTACGACCCGCGGGACAAGGTCAAGGCGCTGGGCATGCTCCACGAGCGCGAGGAGCTCGTCACCGGGCTCATCTACTATGAGGAGTCGACGGCGGAGTTCGCGCACCAGCTCCCGGGCTACCGGGAGGAGGCGCTGGTGCACCAGGATCTGACCCCCGATCCCGACGAGCTCTTGAAGCTCATGGAGGCCTACCGCTGATCGCCGGGGTCGGACCTGAAGGTCCGGCCCCTTGCTTTCGGGGCACAATCAGGGACGGGGGAGGTCGGGCATGAACGTCGCCGACTGGATGGTGCGGTGCATGGAGGACGAGGGCGTGCGCTACGTCTTCGGGGTGCCCGGCGAGGAGACGCTGGCGCTGCTGGACGCGATCCGCCGCTCGCCGCGGATCACGTTCGTCGCGACGCGCCACGAGGCCGGCGCCGCCTTCATGGCCGCCGGCTACGCCCGGCTGACGTTGCGCGCCCAGGTGGCCCTGGCCACCCTGGGGCCGGGCGCCACGAACCTCCTCACCGGGGTGGCCAACGCC
>JAJZYS010000086.1 GCA_021797925.1 Bacillota bacterium | reverse complement strand
GGGCCGCGGCGGCGGCGTACCCGGTGCCCTCGAGGTCGTCGCCCGGCACCACATGCTCGATGCCAAAGGCCTCGGCGAGCTGCAGGGAGCGCTCCAGAACATCGCGCTCACCCGCGCCGGGAACCATGGTGAACGGCACCACCACCTCGTGGATGTCCCCACCGTGCAGGTCCACCCAGGCATCGGCCTTCGCCAGCGCTTCGTGGACCACCGTGTGGGCGATGCGCTCCGCGGCGCTGCCGCGGGCCCGCCCGGGAAACGAGCGGTTGAGATTCTTCCCGTCGAGCGGTACCACGTACGCAGTCTTGGCGAAAAACGACGCGGGGCTCACGATGTGCAGGATGATCACCCGTCCGGTCAGAGTCTGGGGGGAGAGCTCCCGCGCCAGGCGGATCGCCGCGGCAATGGCCGGGTACTCGCCGCCGTGGACCCCCGCGCTCACCAGCAGCGTCGGCCCGCTCCGCTCCCCGGCGACCAGCGTCATGGGGATCTCCTGGACGCCCGGGACCGGAAGGTATCCGTGGACCTTCTGGCCGGGCGCGGCGACGACGGGGCCCACCTGAAGCGGTTCTCTCAACGTGTATGCCCCCTCTGCTCCGGATAGACGGCGTTCGCGCCCGGCGGCGCATCGACCCTTGGCCCGGTGGAACGCCTGGAAAGGGCGGCGCGGCTCGCCGCGCTCGCGGCCGGTGTTCCAGTTTACCACGCGCAGGCTGCGCCGTGGCGCCATCGCACCCCTGCGCCACTCGCACGGGCCGGGCCTTGTGGACCGAAGCTTCTCCCAGCGGGCGCAAAGATCGCGACCGGCACGGCGGCGCAGTGGAGCGGTCGACGCCGTCGGGATTCCCGGCCGGGGCCGGTTGCTCCCCCGCGAAGCGCAGGGCCGGTCCGTCCCCGTGACGTGGACACCCCCAATGCCACTGACCGTATCCTGGTCGGGGATGCCCGATCCGCTCGCCGGCCGCCGCCCGAGCGCGCCGCCGCAGCCGCGGGGCCGCCGCGCGCAGCGGGCGGCTGACCGGCCTCCCTCTGGAGGAACAACTCCGGCCAGCGTCGGGACCCGTGCAGCGCCCCCCGTGCGGGCGCCGCCGGGGGCGACCTGCCGACGCAACCGCGGGCCGCCGTGGTACACTCGGACCGGCCCCCCACGACCCCGGGATCCATGACCCACCCACAGGAGGCACTCGTTGCATGGAAGGCGTGCTCATGGTGGTCCCCGACAGTGCCTGGCCTGAAGGCGGCAATGTGACCACCGCCGAGCGCATCGCCCGCTGGATCCACCCCCAGGGATGGTCGGTCACGGTGATTCCCGTGGCGGATCTCGATCAGCGGATCCGGGCCGGCGGCATCTCGCTCCTGCATGCCATCCACGCCCGCAAGTCGGGCGTCGCCGTCGCCAGGGCGGCCGCGGCGCGCCGCATTCCGTTCGTGGTCACCTTCTCCGGCACGGACGTGGCGGTGGACCTCGCCGACCCGGCGACCCGAGACGCCCTCGAGGCCGTGATGCACGCGGCGGCGGCCATCACCGTCTTTCACGAGGACGACCGCACCCGCATTGTCGCCGCCGCACCCGGCATGGCGCCCAAGGTTCACGTCGTCTGGCCCGGGACCGAGCGGCTCCAAGGCGATGCCGACCGCGACGCCTGGGGACTGAGCGCGGACGACCTTGTGTTCCTGCTGCCCGCGGGCGTGCGGGCGGTGAAACGGCCCCAGTTTGCCGTCGCTCCTCTCGAGGCGGTCCGCGAACGCGTCCCCCGGCTGCAGCTGGTCATCGCGGGCCCGGCCATGGACGGCCCGTGCGTCCGCGACCTGGAGGCGTCTCTGGTCGGCCGACCGTGGGCCCGATGGCTCGGCCCCGTACCCCACCCGCACATGGGTACCCTGTACCGCTGCGCCGACGTGGTCCTCAACACCTCCACCGCTGAAGGCCTCTCCAACGCGGTCATGGAGGCCATGGCGTTGGGCCGGCCCCTCCTCGTGGCCGACAACACCGGCAACCGGCAGGCGCTGGGGAGGGAGGACCCGGCCGGCCTCATCTTCAGCGATGTCGCAAGCTTTGTCGCCGCGGCCCGGGCGCTGGCCGAGGACGCAGCGCTCCGCGAGCGCCTGGGCCAGGCGGCGTTGGCCCGCTCCCGAGTCTTCGACCCGAAGCGGGAGGCGGCGGGCTATGCCGAGATCTACGCCCGAGCGCGGGAAGGTGGGCTCGAGGTGATGCGGGCGTGAGCGAAGATGGCCCGGTGGTGCTCCTGCGGGTCGACACCGAGGATCCCTTCACCCCTGAGAGCGACGACGCCGCACTGTTCCTCGCCGAGGCGCTCAGGGCGCGGGGGGTGCGGGCGACCTTCCCGGTGACCACCTGGAAAGCCGAGGTCCTGCGAGAGCGCCGTCGCACCGACGTTCTGGCGGCACTGGGGCACCACTGCACCGGATTTCACTCCACCACGCACAGCCTGCATCCCACCATCGCCGAAACGCTGGAGGCCAGCGCCGACGGCGACGCGCCAGCGGCGTTCGCGGCGCGGGAAGAGGCCGGGATGCACCGCCTGGCGGAGATCCTGGGCGAGCGGCCGTGGTGTTACACCCAGCCCGGCGGCAACTGGGCCGCCGAGGCGTCGCCAACGGTCAGGGCGTGGGGCGTCCCCCTCTACCACAGCGAAGGCTGGAACGCGTACGTGGACGTCGGCGGCCGGCCGTTCCACCTGTGCAACCTCCTGCACTTCGGCGCGCCGGTCGCGGCCCCCAAGCCATTCCTGAGCCGGCTTCCGGGGGTGCTGCGCGAGGCGAGGGATCTCGTTCGCGCGGCCATGAACCAGCCCGCCCCGTCGCCGCCCATGGTGCACGTGGTCTTTCATCCCACGGAACTCGTGACCCAGCTCTTCTGGGACGCAGTGAACTTCGGGGGCGGAGTCAACCGCCCCGCCGACCAGTGGAGCGCCCCGCCGCTGCGCTCGGCGGTCGAGGTGCGCGCCGCCAGTGCGGGCTTTCTCGCCTGGCTCGACGGCCTCGTGGCCACCCCCGGCGTGCGCTTCTGGACCGCCAGGGACCTCGCGGAGGCGTATGCCGACCCAGCGCAAGGGCGCCGCTTCACCCTGGAAGAGGCGCGGGAAGTGGCGGCGCGGTTCGCCAGGGGGGCCCTCGGCTCCACCGCCGTGCACGGCGTGCCCCTCTCCGCGGCCGAGGGCCTGGATCTCATGGTCCAGGCCCACCTGGCCTGGCAGGCCGGCGAGGAGCGGCGGGCGCTCACCCTGCGGCCCCTGGAGCCGCCGTGGGACCACCCGGCCAGGACGCTCTGGCCCCCCACGCACGTGAACGCCCCGGCTCTCGGGCAAGCCGTGGGCAGGCTGGCGGCCCAGCTGTCCGAGGGTCGCCTGCCCGCGGAGCTCCCCACGCCCCAGGGAGCCCTTCCCCTGGCCACCGTCGCGGTGGCGCTGGCCGCGGTCCTCGCCGAACGCGCGGAGGGGGGCGGCCTGCCCGAGCACGTGACGGTGAGCGAGCACGAACTTGTCAGCGCGCGCCACGTCAAGCCCCAGACCGACCTGCACTGGGACTGGCCCGTGTTCGCCCCGGGATTTCGCGCTCCCAACCTCCACCGCCGGGCGCAGGCCGCCGCGTGGACCCTCAAACCCGCGGAGTCGGACCTGGTCGACCTCGCCTGAGCCGTGACGCGGTGGCGGCAGGAGACCCCGCCACGCGCGTGAAACTATCCGTTCCTGCTCCCGGATAGCTGCTGTGATCTGGGGCCATTCCTAGCACCAGCAAGGAAGCGATGGCATGCTCGATGTGGTCGTCGATTCGCGTCAGATCCAGTCGGTGCCCGGGCTCGTGCCCCGCCACGTGGAACTCGCGGGCCTGAGCCCCCGGGAGGTCCGGGCGATTCACGACGCCCATCACGCCGACGCCCTCTACGCCCGGCTGGACAGGCCCGACGGCGACGAGGTGGAGGTCAAGCGCATCTGGCAGGACCCGCACGACCCCGGCCGCATCACCCTCTATCTCGAGTAGGGCCGAGGTCCGGGCGCCGGTCACCATCCCAGGATCTCCACCGTGACCGGCTGGATGCCGAAGCGACTCACCGTGCGCGGCCCGTCGTTCATGAAGATGTCGATGCGCCGGCCGCGGATGGCGCCCCCGGTGTCCATGGCCTGGCCGGCGAAACCCCCGGCGGGCAGCGCCCCGTCGCGGTAGCCCGTGACAAAGACGTGACTGCGCAGGGGAATCACCCGCGGATCCACGGCGATCATCCCCGGCTTGAGCGGCTGGCCGTAGTAGTCCACCGGCCCGTACGGATAGTTGTCCTGGTAGCTGGGTCCGTAGGCGGTGGCGACGCAGTGGATCACCTCAACCACCGGCCGGCCGTCGATCCACCGGGCCCCAGCCGCCGCCGGCTTCGAAAGTCCCACAAGGCCCACCGTCATCGCCGCGACCACCCATGCTCGTGCCCGGAGCCACTTCACCCGGCTGCACCCCCGCTCACATTGGCGTCGCCTGGCGCAAACGCCTGGCACCACCCTAGCACGGGGTTCTGCGGGTGTCACATCGCTTCGCGTCGCCCGCCCGCCGGTGAACGCGGACCGTCGTTCCTGCAGGGCGCCACAGGACTTGCGGGTAGAGCCCCGGGCGCCGATTCCACGAACCGCCAATTCAACAGGATCTGAGAGTTGTTGCCCCGGGTTCGGGCGTCACGCCAGCGGCGGCCGCCCGGAAGCGGGCTTTGTCCCGCGGGCCAGCTGGACCGGCTCGCCGCCGGGGACCATCGGCGGCTTGACGTCGACCCGGATGACGGCGGCGCGGGATCCGATCACGCCGCACGCGCACGTCCCGCCGAGGCGGAATTCGAGGACGCTCTCGCCCACACGGCGCGCCTGGAAGGCGATGCTGCCCTGCACCGCGGCCGCGACGGCCTTGAGGCTGTCGCCGCGCAGCTTGACGCTGACGCCGCCGCCGGCCTCGTTCCGATCGTCGACGTAGAGGGTCTCCCCGGTGTACATGGTCAGGCGCCTGGGTTCCACGCTGAGCCATGCGTAGCGGACCGTGGTCCCCGACCGGGCGTGCACGGCGTAGCGGACGGAGGTGTAGGTGATGCGCCCGAAACCGGGCGGCAGCGTCGCCGGAAGCGTCTGGTCCAGCCGGCGCACCAGCGTTCCGCGGCGAAATGTCAGGGTGTACGCGCGAAACCACCCGATGCCGCCCAGTGCGCTGACCTCGATGCTCGACCCGTCGACCCAGATGGCCCCGAAGGGCGCCAGGGCCGGGCCGGGTGGCGCGGCGCGGAGAACGACGGCCCGGTCGGGGAACACCCGCACCACCTGGTAGGCGAGGGCCGGGCCCACCGGTGTGGCCACGCGCTCTGCGAACACCACGAGATGGTCGTGCGCGGCGATGCGCGGGCCGATGATGGGGCGAGAGGAGAACTGGGCGGTGAAGGTGCCGGGGACGCTCCTCGCGAGCAGCACCCGATCCCCCCTCGGCCCCGGACGCACCACCATGATCTCCCCAGGACGGCCCTGGCCGGGACGCAGCATCAGCGCCAGGGCGCCGGCCCCGCCGCCCTCGAACGTTCTCCAGTACACCGTGCCCGCTGGCAGCGGGACGGGGCCGGCGCCGGCTCCTGGCCCGGCCATGGCGCTCACCAGCAGAAGTCCGCTCATCCACGCCCATGCTCTCATGTCCATACCCTCTCCCCGGAGACCCTGAGCTTCTGTCTTCGCCACCGCTCACCGCGGCCCTACCAGAGGGGGGAGAAAAGGGGATGCCCTGACCCTCGCCGGCAGGCCCGAGGCTTCGGGCAGCGGACTGGATCCCGGCCCCGGGCCAGGATTCGGCGAGCGGAACGTCGAAGGCTCCGCGGGTGACCTCCACTGCAGAAAGAAGGCCTTTCATGCCCAGCGGCAAACCTCGCTATCTCGTCGGCCTTGTCGTCGCGACCACGGCGGTGATCCTGGCGGGCTGCGGCGGCCCCGCACCCTCCCACCCCACCCGGACCGGAGCTCCCTCGCAGCACCCACGGACCCGTCACACGCCCGCGGTGAAGTCTCAGCCGCCGGTGGCCCTGGCTCCCGGGCTCGGCGGCGCGGTGAGCGTCATCGTGGAAAACGACCCCGCCGCCCGGCCGGAGAGCGGTCTGTCGCGGGCCGACTGGGTCTTCGAGGCCCCCGCCGAAGGGGGCATCACCCGGTTCCTGGCCATCTTCTGGTCCCGCGCGGCCGGGGTGATCGGCCCGGTGCGAAGCACGCGGATCTACTTCGACCAGCTGGCCCGGGCGTACCGGCTGCCGTTTGCCCATGCCGGCGGCAACGTGGACGCGCTGTACCACATCCCCGCGTGGCACATCGAGAACTTCGACCAGATCTACGGTTCGGGCGCATACTTCTGGCGCTCCACGAGCCGGCTGCCCCCGCACAACCTCTACACCTCCACCGCGCTCCTGGCGCAGGGCATCCGCCACCGCCACGAGCCCTTCGGCCCGGTGCCCACGCTGCCGCCGGGGACCATGCCCGGTCACCTGCCCGCCACCCAGGTGGCCATCACCTACGCCAACCAGCCGGGCGTGTTCGTGGAACGCCCCATCTGGAACTGGGTCTCGGGCGTCTACGTGCGGACCGAGAACGGGGTGGCCGACCCCACGGCCAGCGGCGCGCCCATCACGGCCCGGGCGATCATCGTGCTCGTCACCCCGGCGTCGCCGGATCCCGACCCGTACACGCCGTACTCCATCAAGCTGGCCATGACCGGGCGGGGACCCGGCTGGGTGTTCGAGAACGGCCGGGCGACCCCCATCATCTGGAAACGACGGTCCGCGAGCCCCTTCACCTTCGAGACGGTCCATCACCACGACGTGAAGGTGCCCGGGACGCCCGTGTGGTTCGAACTCGTGCCGTCGGCCGCTCAGGTCGCGTTCCATTGACCCCGATCCGGTAACAAGTTGTCAGCTGTTTGTCATTCCTTTTTCATCCTTCGCACAGACGCTTCGGGTATGATAGGCCGGTCAAGCTGTTCCGCGACCTGAGGAGCTGGCCGAATGGCGTCACGGTTCCCATCCCGCCGGATCTGGGCGGCCGGTACCGCCCTTGTGGTGCTCGTTGCGGCACTGATCGTGGTGATGAACCTGCACAGTGTTCAGCGAACGATCCGTTCCGCCCTGAAGACGGGAGTCACCTTGCATGTCTGGTACGCGTGGACCGGGTCCACCGCGCGGGTGATGCAGCGGGAGCTTGCCGCCTTCGCGGCGCTGCACCCGGGGGTGCGCGTCGTCGGCACCGGGGGCATCACCGACGAGGCGCTGCTCACCGCCATCGCCGCGGGGTCGCCGCCCAACGTGGCGGACCTCGACTACCAGAAGATCGGCGAGTTCGCGCAGGCGGGCTGGATCGAGCCGCTGCCACAAGGCGCCGAGCCGACGGCGGGCCAGGACACCCGGGCGTCCCTCAGGACCGGGCGGTACGCGCACGGCGACTACGGAGTCCCCTTCATGGAGGACGCCTCGCTGCTCTTTTACAACCGGACGCTGCTGCAGAAGGTGGCGGCCTCTCCGCCCCAGACGGTGACGGCCCTGACCTATGACGCTCAGCGGCTCACCCGCTACTCCTCCACCGGCCAGCTCCTCGCCGCAGGCTTCCTGCCCCACTACCCGGCGTCGAACCTCTCCCTGTACCTCGGAGCGTTCGGAGCCCACGTGGTCAACGCCCAAGGGACGCGGCTGACCCCCCTGACGCCGGCGATGGTCCGCATCCTGCGGTGGGAGGACAGCCTGTACAACCCGCACCAGGGCGCGGCCTGGACGTTCCAGGAGCAGGCGGGACCGTTCCCCGGGCCTCGGGACCCCTTCGTCCAGGGCAAACTGGCCATGGTGGTGGCCGGGGAGTGGTACACGAAGGCGCTGGCGCGCTACGCCCCCCACCTGAACTACGGGGTCGTCCCATTCCCCGCGGATGCCGGGCACCGCAGTTCCGTGATCCAGGGGGGCGACTGGGTGGTGCCCAAGGGCGCGACCCACCCCCACGACACCGAACTGCTCCTGCGCTACCTGAGTTCGGCCCGGGTCCAGCGGGCGTTCGCGCTCGCCAGCGGCAACCTCCCGGTCAACCGGACGGCCCGCCGGGAGGTCGCCGCCCGCTCGCCCGCGCTGCGGCCGTTCCTGGCCGCGAGCTCGTCCCGCGACGCGGTGGTGGTCTCGTCGCGCCCGATCATGGCGGCGTACCTGCAGGCGCTCGAGGACGCCGAGAGCCAGGTGGTGCACGGGCACTGGGGGATCCACCACGCGCTGGCGGTCGCGGGCCGCCTGCAGCACTTCGTGGGCAAGAACTACTCCCCCATCCGGCCCCTGGGCCCCACCCACCCGCTGGGCTTCGAGACCGTGATGCACCTTGTGACCTCCACCCGGCCGCGAGGTCTCGTCTATCACCAGACCGGCAGTCCCATCGTCCTGAGCCGCTCCCCCGAGGCGTTCACCCGCACCGGGATCTTGTACCACACCACGATGTCGGGCCGCTTCCGCCTCTACATGTACCAGGTCAACGAGAGTCCCCACGCCACCCGGGTGGGCGTGGTGTTCACCAACCCGGGCTCCACACCGGTCGACCTCACCCTGCGCCGGGCGGGGATCGGGATCAACGTGTATCCGGACGTCTCCGGTGACTTCGCGCTCACCCACTGGCTGTCGGATCACAGCCCTGCGCGCACCCTCGCGCGCATTCCCCCGGGAGGCAGCTTCGACATGCTGCAGGCGGTTCCCCGGGGCGACACGCACTGCGCCCTGTGGAACCTGACCGCCAGCACCCCCGCCGGGGCCCCGGCCCGGATCCACCTGACCACGGTGGTCCTGCCGGCCCACGGGCCCGTGAACCTCTCCGGCCTCACCCTCATCCCCCACGACCCCAACCCCCGCGGCAACCTCCCCCACTCGGAGATCCGGGCGCAGGTCACCATCTCGAACCCCTTCCACCCGGTGCACTTCACCGTGGGCGGGCTCGACGGCGCGTACGGGACCGTCAAGGTGCCCGGGGAGTACATCACGGGTGTGGACACCATGAGCGGGCGCACGTTCGTCAACCACGGCAACTTCGGCGTCATCTACCGCTTCACGGTCGTGGTGCGCACCCCGCCCGGCCGCGTCACCCACGTGGACGTGTACCTCCAGAACCTGGGCGGAGGGGGTCACTATGTGGCCCGCTTCGCGGGGACCACCACCCTGACCCCGTGGGTGTGGTTCTACCAGACCCAGCGCCTGGGCGAGATCCGGGCGCCGGCGGGGGTTCACCGCTATCACCTGACGATCAGCGTCCCCGGTGGTGCCACGGGGCCGGAGCGGATCTACCTTGTGCCCCGCTGACGCCGGACGCCGGGCGGGCATCTGGGGCCTGGGCGCGCTGGCCGCGCTGGCGCCGCTCCTTTGGCTCCCCCCGACTGCCGCGGCCGCCGCACCGGGTCTGGCGGTGGACGTGGCGCTGGTGGGACTGGGCCATGCGCTTTCGTCGGCGGTTCGCCTGGCTCCCTACATGCGAGCGGGGGACGCGTGGGAGCTCGTGGTCGACCCCCGGGGACGGAGCTTCGACGCCCGCTACCGGGCGGTACTCGGGGTCCTGCACCGGCGCTACCCCAGCATCCACATCCTGGTGCTCACCTCGGGAATCCACAACCTCTTGCTCCTGGCGCCCATCACCCCGAGCTACGTCCAGTGGCTGGGCGATGACTTCGAACCGGGCTACGAGCCCGAGTTCTCGTGGAGTCCCCGCGTGATGGCCCTGGAATTTCGCGTGGCCAGCCGCCACCTGCGCGCGTATCACAAGCACCTGTTCGTCGCCCCCGTCGGCCGCCACCTGTTCCAGCCTGCCGTGGGGCCCAAGCTCCTCAACCGCCTCGCGCCGGACTACGGCTGGGTGATGCCCCAGACCCAGCACCTGGCTCACCGTCCCCGGGCGTTCCTCACCGTCGTGCGGGCCATCCGGCGAAACCTGCCGCGCCGCATCCGCTTCTGGCCCGAGGTGACCGTGGGCAATCCGCACCTCCAGCGGGACGTTCCCAACGGCATGCCGCCGAGCCGCCTGGCGAAGGTGCTTCGCCACCTCCCTGCCCTGGGGGTGCACGGCGTCTTCATCTGGCACACGCCCGCCAGCGTGACGGACACCGTGGCCCTGCTGCGAGGGCTCGGCCGCCGGCCACTGCGCCCCCCCGTCCGCCGGCCGGCGGACGCGCTGCAGGTGGCCGCGCTTCGCCCGCCGTACGCCGGGCGCGACTGACACGGCGGGGGACGCACGCGCCCGGCGGCTCGCGCTCTGGCTAGCTGCGGCACGGGGGCGGCAGGAGTGCGTAGCCGTCGAGCTGTCGCGTTCCCGACGCCGGCGGAGTGGACGGTCGGGTCAGCACCCAGGTGCGGCAGGCTTCGGCGCCCGTCGCCCGGGGGGACTCGAGCCCGCGCCAGGGCTTTACCCGCCAGAACTCCACGGTGTGCATGATCCCGCTGTTGACCGTGGACTGGTCCCACCCCAGGATGTCCCCCGACGGGACCTGCGCTCGGATCCACGGGACGAGCGGCGCCGCGGCTTGGGCGTTGGTGAGGCTGGTGGTGGCGTCGATGCCGGGATACCAGGTCAGGCACATGGCCACGAGCGCCACCATGGCGCCGTACGGGCGCCGGGTCAGCAGGGTGGACAGGCCCAGGAGCGAGAGGAGGATCAGCGCGGGCAGGATCAGGGCGGGGTGCTGCAGCGACAGCCAGTAGTAGCCGGTGAGCCCCGGGGCGTCGAAGGTCACCAGCTGGCCGAAGAAGTCCGGCAGCCACACGGCGGCGAGGGCCACCGTGGCCCCGGCCAGGCCCAGGACGAGACCCCACGCCCGAAAGCTCCTCAGGCCGCGGCCGAACTGGGCGCCCGCCGCCAGGAACCACAGCGGGAGGACCTCGAAAAGGTAGCGTTCCTGGGCCCGCGCCTGACGACCCCCGTGGGCTCCGCCCACACCCAGGAGGTTGTAGAGCACCGTGTTGCGGGAAAAGTACAGCACGAGTCCCACCGTGGCCAGGATGGTGATGGTCCAGAATCCGCGGTCGCGGATGCGCCGGGGCCCGAAGATCGCCACCAGGGGGAGCAGTGCCCCCACGAGCAGGAGGATCACCGCGTACGCGGCGGCGTAATGCGCTTCGAGGCCCGCCGGCGGCTCGCGGTGCACGCCGCTCTGGGCGCGGTAGAAGCCCATGAACGCGTGCAGGGTGAAGAGGTGGCGGTACCCT
>JAJZYS010000085.1 GCA_021797925.1 Bacillota bacterium | reverse complement strand
TCCTCGCCCGCCGCCTCGGCGATGTCCGCCACGGTCACGGCCGCCCCCTCCGCCGCGAACAGGCGGGCGATCTCCGCTCCGATGCCCATGGCGCCGCCGGTGATGATCGCCGTCTCACCCGCGAGCCTCACGGGGGCGGCCCTTCCGCAGGCTGGGCGGCGACGGCGGCGGGGTAGTGGAGCGGCTGGCCGCGTGGGCCGGGCGTGCACACCGCGAGCCATGTGCCCCCGAAGCAGGCCAGCGCCAGTCGCTCGAGACGGGGGCCGAAGAAGGCGGCGTTGGTGGGAGCCGAGAGCCGCTGCGCTTGCCAGTCGTCGAGCACGACCTCG
The DNA here is from genome assembly GCA_021797925.1 of Bacillota bacterium. GTDB lineage: Bacteria > Bacillota > Sulfobacillia > JAJZYS01 > JAJZYS01 > JAJZYS01. Next base: position 11,136 of record JAJZYS010000085.1, on the reverse strand, counting down.
AGCTCCCCCCGCTCGCCGAGGCGCAGCACCCGGTCGGGGCGATAGCAGGTGACGATGAGGCTGCCGTCGGCCGCGAACGCCAGGCCGTCGGGGACGGTGTCCGCCATGCGCCGGACCTCCTGCCGCGCTCCGGCCCGCCCGTCGTCGAGGATGGGCAGCCGGGCGACTCCGGGGAGCGTCGACTCCACCACGTAGAGGAACCGCCCGTCAGGGCTCAGAGCGAGGCCGTTGGGAAACCGACGCGGCTCGCGCGACCAGGTCCGGACCGCTCCGCCGGGCGCGACCGCCAGGATGCGCCCCGAGTCCGCTCCCCACGGCCCGGAGTCCGACACGTAGAGCACTCCCCGGGGGTCGAAGACCAGATGGTTCGGGGCGACCCAGGGATCGGCGGGGGAGCCCGCGGCGTAGACGCGGGCTCTCCCGCGGGGATCGACCCGCATCACCGCGTGGGCCTCGACGTCGCACGCGTAGACGGCACCCGCCCCGTCCACGGCGACGCCCAGGAGCGAACCGCCCGTGCTGGCCCACAACCGCTGCGTGGGCTTCCCGGGATCGATGCGGTAGATCTGGCCGGACTCGCCGCCGGCCACGAGCGTCCCGTCGAGGGGATCCCACGCGACCCCCTCGGGATGGTCGAGGCGCTCACCCAGTGTCGCGACATCCTCGAGTGCCAGGGCCACGCTCCCGCCTCCTTGCCGGATCGCCTAAGCCACGCACCAGCCGGCCACCGCCGATTCGTCCACCTCCACGCCCAAGCCCGGTCCCGCCGGCAGCAGGTAGGCGCCACGCGCCAGCCGCAGCGGCTCGCGGAGGATCCGGTTGGCGAAGGCGAGCCCGGGTTCGGGATCGCACTCCATGAGGTAGAAGTTGGGCAATGCGGCGGCCAGCTGGAGGGCGGCGGCAACGTAGACCCCCAGGCCCACCCCCACGTGGGGGGCCACCGGCACGCCGAAGCGCTCGCACAGGGCGGCGATCTCGCTGGCGCCGGTGAGTCCGCACCGACCGACGTCGGGCTGGGCCACGCCGATGGCGCCCGCCAAAAGGCGCCGGTGGAACTCGTGGACCGACCGGTACTCCTCGCCCAGGGCCACCGGCAGCCCCGCGTGGGCGGCGACGCGGCGCTGCGAGCGCTCCAGTTCCGAGGGCACCGGCGCCTCCAGGAATCCGACCCCGTAGCGGGCCAGGCCCTGACCCAGCCGGATCGCCTCCTCGGCGGTGTAGCGCCAGTGGGCGTCGGCGTAGATCCCCGCGGTGGGGCCCGCGGCCGACCGGAGGGTCGCCACCTCCGCCAGGTCCTCGTCGACGCCGTAACCCAGCGTCAGCTTGAAGTGGGCGAATCCCTCCGCGATGAGGCGTTGAACCGTCTCGACCCGCAAGGCGACGTCGTCGCCGGGCACCCCGGATACGTAGGCCGCAAGCTCCCGGCGGAAGGCCCCGCCCAGCAGCGTCGCCACCGGGACGCCTGCCGCCCTGGCGGCGATGTCCCAGCACGCGATGTCCACCGCCGCCATGGCGTCGCGGACGATCCCGCCGCCGTGCCCCCGGGTGGCCATGCTCCGCGCCATCTTGGTCCAGATCACCCGCCGCTCCCGCGGGTCGTCCCCCAGGACCAGCGGGCCCAGGAGATCCTTGACGACGGCTTCGGTGGCCGCGGGCACGACCGGCGCCTGGGCCTCGCCCCAGCCCGACAGGCCCTGGTCGGTCTCCACCTTGACCAGAACGGACTGGAGGCTGCGGCTGTACACGCAGCCGTTCTCCGGGCGGACGAAGTAATCGGTGCCGGGCAGCGTCGACCCTCCCCGGGTGACCACCGCGTCCCCTCCCTCGTCCCAGGGCATCCGCACGACCCATGTCCTCACGCGCTCGATGCGCACGCGCCGTCCCTCCCCGCACTCATCCCTTGATGCCGCCCACCCCGACGGCCTGCATGAAGAGCCGCTGCAGGACGAGGAAGATGAACAGAGCCGGCAGCATCGCGATCAACGTGGCGGCCATGCGGATCTGCGGCAAGACCCCCACGTTGGGGCCGCCCAGCTCCAGAAGTCCCAGCGAGACCGTGTACTTGCTGCTGCTGGACACCACCACCAGGGGCAGGAGGAAGTCGTTCCAGGTGCCCACGAACGTCTCGATCGCCATCGTGGCGATCGCGGGCCACATTTGCGGGAGGATCACCCGCCACAGGATGCGCCAGTCGCCCGCCCCGTCGATGTTGGCGGCCTCGTCGTACTCCCGGGGGATCGCGTCCATGGTGCGGACGAAGAACAGGACGCTCAGCCCCCACGCCAGCTTGGGCACCACGATACCCAAGAGGGTGTTGAGCAGCCCGAGCTGGCTCAGGACGAGGAAAATGGGCAGCAGGAGCACGCTCTCGGCGAGGAACATGGTCGACACGAAGAAGTACAGGAGGAACCGGGAACCGGGCATGCGCACCCGGCTGATGCTGTAGGCGGCCATGAGGGCGATGATCGACTGCCCCGCGACGGTTCCCAGGGAGACGACGAGGCTGTTGCCGAAGAGCTGGCCCATGTTCAGGTCCTTCCAGCCGGCGATGAAGTTCGGCCAGTAGAACCGGGTGGGGAAGAAGAGCGGGAGCCCGGTGATCCGGGCCGTGGGCGGTTCGAGGGCCAAAGACAGCGCCGAGAGGAGGGGGACCACCATGCTCACCGCGCCCACCGCGAGCAGGGCCAGCATGGCGAACCGCAGCAGCGGAGATGGCGCCCTCACGCGCGGCTCTCCGTCCGCCGCAGGCCGATCACCGTCACGACCAGCGTCATGACGAAGAGGACCAGCGAAGCCGCGGCCGCGATCCCGACCTGGTCGGAGACGATCCCGTGGCTGTAGATCCACAGGGTGAGCACCCGCGTGACGTTGTACACGGCGGCGCTGGTCACCACGTAGATCTCGCTGAACCCGCTGAACGTCTGCAGCAGGACGACCGTGGCCACCACCCCGACCGTGGGCAGGACGAGGGGGAAGACGACCCGCCAGAGCCGCTGCCAGCGGCCCGCGCCGTCCACCAGGGCGGCGTCGAGGATCTCGGGGTTGACCGCCGCCAGGGCGGCCAGATAGAAGAGGGCCAGAAAGCCGCCCTGCTGCCACAGAAGCAAGGCGCCCAGGACGAAGAAGATGAGATGAGGGTCGGCGAGCCAGTTGGGCTCGCGCACCCCGACCCGCTGGAAGAGGGCGGCGAGCGGACCCTGGCCCGGGGTGAGCAGGAAGATCCAGATGGGACCCTCCATCGCCCAGGAGAAGAGCCCGGGCAGGAAGTAGACGGCCCGCCAGAAGGTCCGGCCCGGGGGGTTCTCCAGAGCAAGCGCCAGGAAAAGCGGCGGAAGCACCGCCATGGTCAGTCCCACCAGCACCCAGATCAGCGTCGCGCCCACCGACTGGAGGAAGCCGGGGCCGGCGACGAGCGCCTGGTAGTTGGACAGGCCCACCCAGCTGCTGCTCCCGAAAAGCCCGATGTGACGGAAGCTGTCCCAGACGACCAGGGCCAGGAGGTACCACTTGAACCCGATGAACGCGGCCAGGGCCGGCGCGACCATGAGCCACCCGGCGAGGGCGCGCCGGCGGCTCAGGCGCGCCATGGAGCCCTCACCCCCCGGCGCATCTCAGCGCCCACCCGCGCAGACCCTGGCGGGGGGATGTGAGGTCCACGACCGCCAAAAGGCGAGGCCGAGGACCTGCTGCGCCCGCCGGGTGCACACCAGTGTGCCGCCGCCGCGCCAGGGGATCGCGGGGAAGTAGCGCTGCCGCAGCGTTTCCAGCGGGAGGGGTGAGAGGACGTCGGGACCGGAGATGAGCAGCGCCCGGTGTCCCCGGTGGCCCGCCGCGGAGAGCTCGAGGCAGCGAAGGACCGCGTCGGCCACGTCGTCGACCCAGACGTACGCGAACAGGTGCCGGGCCCCGCGATCGGGGTCGGCGAGGCGCGGCGCCCCTTCTCGCTCCCAGTTGTCGGGCCCCAGTACCAGCGTCAGGCGAAGCGACCACAGGCTCAGCCGCTGCGACCTGCCTGCCGCGTAGAGCGCCAGGCTCTCGCCCACGAGCTTCGACAGCGCGTAGATGTGAGCCGCGCGGGCGGGATGATCCTCGTCCACGGGCAGGTACGCCGGCCGGGGCTGGGAGACGCCGTCGAGGCCCAAAAGCGTCGCGGAGCTCGCCCACACCACCCCGTGCACACCTGCTGCCCGGGCGGCCTCCAGCACGTGGAGGGTGCCCAGCACGTTGGTCGCGAAGACGACCGCGTCGGGCATCACGCCCGCCTCGGGGATGCCGGCGAGGTGCACCACGGCGTCCTGTCCCGCCACCAGCGGCCACACGTGCCCGGCTTCGGTCACGTCGGCCACGACCTGGTGCGCCTGTCCAGGATCGCCTGCGCCCACGGGCACGAGGTCGGCGCTGACGACCTCGTGCCCCGCGTCGAGAAGCCGCGAAGTCACGGCCCGACCGATGACGCCGCGGCCGCCGGTGACGAGGACCTTCATGGGCGAGAAGGCCGCTGGGCCCACAGGGCCGACAGATCCGGCCAGACCCGGTCGAGGTCGGCGGTCTCCCCCTCGCCCCACGCGGGTGCCGGCGAGCGCATGGCGATGGATGTGAACACGCCTCGCCGGCGCAGGACCGCCTTGGCCCAGACCATCCCCAGGAGGTTTTCGAGCACCAGCGCCGGCAGGAGCGCGCGGTAGCGCTCCCAGGCCAACGTCCGCTCGCCCCGCCAGAGGCTTTCCACGATCATGGCCAGGATGTCCGAGAACTCCGCGGCCGGCATCCACGCCACGCACCCCCGGTCGGCCTCGGCGATGAGGTGCGTCCCCCCGGTGCCGCCGATGAGGCCCACGCCGTGCTCGTGGACCAGCGGGGCCAGGGCGCCCATGCGTTGCGGTGCGGCCACCCCCTCCTCCTTGAGGTAGCGGATGGCTGGGATCTCGTCCAGGATCTGTGCGATGCGCTCCACCGGCAGAGACGCGCTGGCGAGCGTGTCACTGTTCTGGTAGACGATGGGCAGGCCGGCCTGGGCGATCGCGTCGAAGTGGGCCCGGATCGCCTCTACTCCCGGCTTGTGGATATGCCCCACGTACGGGGGCATGGCCATGACAGCCGAGGCGCCCAGGGTGGCCGCGTGCCGCGCCAGGGCCTGCGCGGCGCGCCAGTGGGGCGCCGACACGCCGGCCACGAGCGGCAGACGTCCCCCGACCCGGTCGGCCAGGCGCGCGAACAGTTCGCGCCGTTCGTCGGCCTCCAGGGCGTAGAACTCGCTCGCCACCGCCGGGACCACGATGCCGTGGACGCCGGCGCCGAGGCAGAAGTCCACCTCGCGCTCGTACGCGGGCCAGTCGATCTCCCCGCTTTCCGCGAAGGGCACCAGCAGGATGGCCAGCACGCCCCGCAACCGGGTCGTCATGAGCGATTCCTCCCACGAGAAGACCGTACGCCCTGGGAAAGGGCTCTGACCGGTGATGGTGCTCGCCCCGTCGTCACTCTGCGGGAACCTTGACCTCGGTGAGCGCCCTGAGCTCCTCCTGCTGGCGCAGGAACGCCTCGCGCGCGTGGGTCGTGTGGGCCACGACCGCCTGCTCCAGCGCCGCGTTGCTGGTCCGGCACGCGGCCTCGTAGATCACGACGTGCTCGCGGTGCACGTCGCCGAGGTCCCTGAGCGGCCGGCGCCGGTAGGAGCGCAGGATCACGTGGCGGACGTTGATCCGGCGGTAGAGCCGGGTCAGGAGCGCGTTGTCCGCCGCCTCCACCAGTGCTTCGTGGAAGCGGGCGTTGAGGTCGTTGCGCCGCAGAAACGCTTGCGTGGTCACGGGCTCGTCGAGCAGCAGCCGTTCCTGGTTCAGGTACTCGGCCAGATCCTGCGCGAGCTGTGAGGGAATCGGCAGGGCCACCACCCGGGCGGCGTACCCCTCCATCATCTCGCGCACGTTCAGCTGTTCGACGACATCGCGTTCCGAAAGCGTGTTCACGAAGGTTCCCCGGTTGCGGGCGACAGCCACCAGCCCCTCTTCGCGCAGCTGGTCGACGGCCACCTTCACCGGGGTGCGGCTGACTCCGAACTCCTCGGCCAGGGCCTCGATCGACAGCCGCTCGCCAGGTTTGAGGGCGTCGCAGACGATCCGTTCCTTGAGGATGTGATAGACCTGGGTTGACAGCGCCGTCTGATCGATCATCTTCTCCCCTTCTCCCCCCGGCCCGGTCCTGTAGCCTGCCGCCGCCTGTCCAGGTTTCGCTGTTGGCGACCGCCGGACGATTCCCTGCCGACGCCGGACCGCCCAGGGTGGGGATCCCCGCAGCCGCAATCATCGCGGCCCGCGAAGCCGGGGCAGGGGCGTGACGTCCGGGCCGCCGGGCGCGTGGGGCCGCAGCGCGTAGCCGCGAAAGGGTTCCATGACGAGCCCGCGAGTGCCGGGGGCCTCCTCGCGCAGCCGCGCGAGGAACTCTCCGGGGTCGCGGGTGTTGCGCGCGAACATGCCCCAGTGCATCGGCATCGCCCAGGCGGCCCCAAGGGAGCGGGCGAGCCGCGCGGCCGAACGGGGCCCCATGTTGCCGAGCCGGCCGTTGATGCACACCGACAGGAGGGTGCAGGCGCGGGTGTGGGCGCCCACGAGCCTCCGGCTCGCCAGGGTGTCGCCGGTGACATACCAGCGGAAGCCGTCGAGGTCGCAGACGAAGCCCAACGAGTCCTCGGTGTGCCGAGCGTACACGGCCGTCACCGCGACGTCCCCGCAGGCGACGCGGTCTCCGGGCCGCACCGTCCGCAGCCGGCCGGGATCCGGGGGCGACAGGGCAGGCGCCTGGGCGATCACCGAGGGCGGCGCCACCAGGGTGGCCCCGCGGGCAAGCCACGCCGGCACGGCTTCGGGGTCCAGATGGTCCAGGTGGGGGTGGGTGATGCACACGAGGTCCACCGGGGTTGCCAATAGGTCCACCGGCGAGGGCAGCAACCGCTCCAGGCCGACCCGGGCCGCCGCGTTGCTCACGTACGGATCCACCAGCACGCGGATCCCGTGGGCCGAGGCCAGGGCGAAACCGCCCTGGCCCAGCCAGGTGAGGCGCGGCGCCGCCACGCGCGTTCCGAGGCCTCGGTGGGGTTCCTCCCTCACTTCGCCAGGACGGCGAGCTGCCGGGCGGTGGCTTTGAGGGTCGCCGCCGCGGGGGCGTGCTGGAGCATGATGTTCACCAGCGCCTTCGAGAGGTCGGTCTTGGCCTCGAGGTAGTTGGCGAACGCGGGCTCCTGGCGCACCGGTCCTTCGAGAATCGCCTGAAATCCCAGGTCGAGGGGGTTGTTCCCGCGCAGCGCCGCGGCGTTCACGTCGGTGCGGGCGGACATCTCGATGGGCACGTCCCCCGCGGCCCACGACCCGGTCACCTGCTTGACCTGGACCGGGCGGGAGAGCAGCCAGCGGAGAAACGCGAGCCCGCCGGCCCGGTTGGGGGCGTGGGAGTTGAGAAAGTAGAAGGAGCCGCCGGCCAGCGCGGTGGGCTTGCCGTAAGGTCGGGCCGGGTGAGGAATGGGCACGACCTCGACCTTCCCCTTGAGCCCCGCCTGCTGGATCGCCGGGATGATGTTGTTGGCGGCGATCACCATGCCCGCCCGGCCCGAGGTGAACTGGGTGTACGTCTCAGGCCACGGCAGGGTGGCGGCGTCAGGGGAGATCACGGCGTCGCGCTGCAGGGTGCGCAGGAACCTGGCGGTGGCCACCCCGGCCGCGCCCTGGAACGTCGGCGTCCAGCCGGTGCCGTGCGCCTGAGGGACGAAGGACGGGGCGCCCGCCGCGTAGAGCCAGGTCTCGTACTGCCAGCCGAAGGCGCCGTTTTTGATCTGGTACGATTCCGCGAAGCCGATGTGCCCGTGCTCTTTGAAGACCTTGGCGTCCTCGAGGAAGGTGGCCCAGGTGGTGGGCTGGGGCAGGTGGTACTCGCGCAGCCAGTCCTTGCGCACCACGAGGCCCAGGGCATAGGTGTTGTCGGGCACGCCGAGAATCTTGCCGTGGATCGCCGTGGTCGTGAACAGGTTCATGCGCAGGTGGTGGGACCACTTGTGCAGGTACGCGTTGATGGGCGTGATGGCGCCGTCGTAGAAGTACGTCGCCAGGTCGGCGTTGTCCATCTTGAACACGTCGATGGGCTTGTTGGCCTCGAGCGCGGCGAAGTCCTTGGTGCGGAATGTCGCCGCCGGCAGCCGGGTGAGTTCCAGCCGGTAGCCGGGGTGCGCCCGGTCGAACGCCCGGGTCATGGCGGCGTCGACGGCGTTGTCGACGGGCACGAGGCCGGTGCGACTCTCGGACCACACCACCACGGGCGCGGGCGACTTGGCCGCCACCGGCGCGCTGGTCCCGTACCCGACCGCTGTGGCGATGAGCAGCGCGCTACCCCCCAGAGTCCATCGGCGCAAGCGGGCACCGGTCGTCATGGAAACATCCTCCCCTTTCGACCCAGCAGCGAACTGGAATGCGACATGTAACATTCTACATGCCACCCTGGATTCCTGCTCAGGTTTTCCACGTCTGCTCCGGGTGCGGGGCGCAAGGCGAGCGAATGCGCGGGGGGTGCAGGGTCCGCGCGCCCGGTGGGCGAACCCCGTGAGTGCGGACCCTTGGGCCCGTCGGCCCGCGCCAAGGCGTCTGGGTGAGGTCGCGCGGCCTTGTCCGGAGGGAGTCGGCCGCCGGGGGCAGGGCCCGGGCGGGTCGCGACGGTCTTGCCGCTCGGGTCCCCGGTTTCCAGCAGCCAAAGCGGAGAGGAAGGATCAGTTTGCGGCTGTGCACCTTTGTGGCGGACGACGGCAAGCGGGCCGGCGTCATCGAGGGAGATCGGGTGCTGGACGTGGGGGAGGACCTGCTCACCCTGGTGGGCGAGGGCGTCGAGGCCATCGCCCGCCGGCGGGACGCGGCCACCCGGACCCATCCCGTGGCCGAGGTCAGGCTCCTGGCCCCCCTGCCCCGGCCGGGGAAGTTCCTGCACCTGGGCCTCAATTACGCGGATCATGCGGTGGAGACCCACCTTGAGGTTCCTCGGGCCCCGGTGCTCTTCCCCAAATGGGCCAACTCCGTCATCGGCACCGGCGAGGCCATCGTCATCCCCGAGGGCATGGTCCAGGTCGACTACGAAGCGGAACTGGCCTTCGTGGTGGGCCGGCGCCTGCGCCACGTATCCGGGGACGAGGCCCTCGCCGGGGTGTTCGGGTACACGGCGGTCGACGACGTCTCGGAGCGCCACTACCAGTTTCTCACCAGCCAGTGGACCGCCGGCAAGGCCATCGACACCTTCGGGCCCATGGGGCCGGTGCTGGTGACCCCCGACGAGCTCGAAGACCCGGACGCGGTCCCGGTGCGCTGCTACGTCAACGGCGAACTGGTGCAGGACGGCAACACCCGCAACCTGATCTTCCCCGTGGAGCGCATCCTCGCCTTCGTCACCCGGTTCATGACCCTCGAGCCCGGGGACGTCATCTCCACCGGAACCCCCACCGGCGTGCAGCACGGTCGGGCAAACCCGCGATGGCTGGTGCCCGGGGACGTGGTGCGGGTCGAGATCCCGGGCATCGGGGCCCTGGAGAACCCGGTGACCGCGGAGCGCGGGGATGGGTGAGAGGCGCGCCGGTGACCCGATGAACGAGATTGCGAGGTAATGTCCTGATGGAGACGTTTCTCGAGCACCAGGTGGCGCTGGTGACCGGAGGGGCCACGGGGATCGGGGCGGCCACGGCCATCGCCCTGGCCCGCGCCGGGGCGGACGTGGTGGTGGGGTATCACCGCAGCGAGGACGAGGCCGCCCGAGTGGTGAAGGCGGTCGCCGACCTGGGACGGCGCGGCGCGATGGTCCAGGGCGACCTCTCGGATCCCGCCCAGGCAGAGCGCTGGGTCCGCGAAGCCTGCGCCGCCGTGCCCGGGCCGGTGCAGGTGCTCGTCAACAACGCCGGCGACCTCATCGAACGCCATCCGCTTTCGGACATGTCCGTGGAGCACTGGGACGCCACCATCGCCCTGAACCTCTCGTCGGTGTTCTACGTGACCCGCTGGGCGCTTTCGCACCTCGCGGACGGCGGCCGCATCGTCAACGTCACCTCCATCGCCGCGCACACGGGCGGCAGCGTGGGCGCCGCCGCCTACGCGAGCGCCAAGGGCGGCGTCGTCACGCTCACCCGGTCCATGGCCCTGGAGCTGGCGCCTCGGCAGATCACGGTCAACGCCATCTCGCCCGGGGTCATCATGACCCGCTTCCACGAGCGTCACAGCACTCCCGAGCGGCTGACGTCATTCCTGAGCCAGATCCCGCTGGGCCGGCTCGGAACCGCTGAGGACTGCGCCGCGGCGGTGGTCTTCCTGGCCTCCCCGGCGGCGGCCTTCATCACCGGCGAGGTCCTGGAGATCAACGGGGGACAGCACTTCGGGTGAGAAGCGAAGGGAGCCGGGACGCGCGTCCCGGCTCCCCCCGCCATCCGCCGGACGTCATTTGACCACCTTGGGGTTTCTGTAGCGATGGAACGAAAATGGAAACATAGAGACGACTTCCTCTCCGTTTGAATCCCAAATGGGCCGATATTGACGCAGTATCTGCCGTTACATCAGACGCATCTTCGACAGTTACTAGGCGTGCAAAAGGAGCGCAGGGCGCGCTCAGAGCGGGTTAGAAGGCATAGTGACACCAGTGGTCGTGTTAGTATGAGGTGCCCTCGATGCGACTATGAGCCAGGTGAAGCCCGCAGGCGGGCTGCGGGCTGATCCGGCCAAGATAGGAGACGGTCAGCCGTCGAAACGTCGGTCTCGATGGCGGCGAGCGCCGCGGTGAGACGTCTGCGGACTTCTTTGCGGCGGGCTGATGCAGCGAGTTCCTGATCCAGAGGGACGAGCCATTCCATAAGCATGTCGGCGCGCGAGGGCGTAACGACCTCCGCACTGCGGACGGCCTCCCGCGGTGCGAGTTCAGCGGCGCTCAGGTAGACCGTGCATTGTGCGCCGGCCGGCAGGCCACGCCACGAAAAGCACCTCCTCAAGACGAGTGGCAATAGTACGATTGCCCCGGCTCCGCCCGGTAGACGACGGCTCCGCGAGCTGCTTGTAGCGGAGCGCAACGTCCTCGGGGGCCAGGGTGTGGTCGGAGGTACTGATCAGGTACTTGCTGTCCGGGCGCTCCTCCTGG
>JAJZYS010000084.1 GCA_021797925.1 Bacillota bacterium | reverse complement strand
GGGGAATGCGTCGGCAACGTCCGTTCGCTCGCGATCCGGTCGCCTGCCGCGACGCGCGGTCCCACATGCCTTCGCGCCAGGAGATCAGCCCAAAAGCACCGCGGGATCGGTGCACCCAGGCCGGCAATGCCCAGGATTGCTGTGGGGCGTGCCAGCAGACTTTGCGAACCATCCGGCGCGCCAAAAAGCCCCGCGCGTCCGACGGATTGGTGTGGCGGGTGTTGAGACCCCGGGATAAGGGGGAGCCGTGCGCTATGGGAACACCGAGACGCCCGGCTTGACTGCTCCGCACGGACACGGTACGATGTCATGGGCTTCGCTTGCCGGCCTCGAAGGCGCCGTGGCGGTAGCAAGGTGGTACCTGTGGGGCGCCATGTGGAGGAAGACCGGCGCGGGTCCGGAGCTTTTGCGGAAGTGGCTCAGGGGTAGAGCGTCGCCTTGCCAAGGCGAAGGTCGCGGGTTCAAATCCCGTCTTCCGCTCCAAATTTTATGGCGACGTAGCCAAGTGGTAAGGCAGAGGACTGCAAATCCTTTACCCCCGGTTCGAATCCGGGCGTCGCCTCCAAGCATGGGCGGTTAGCTCAGTTGGTTAGAGCGCGTGCTTGACATGCACGAGGCCACAGGTTCGAGTCCTGTATCGCCCACCACCTTGAAACCCGCGCCAGAAGCGGCTTAGAGGATAAGCCACCAGGGTTTTCCTGGTGGCTTGTCTGCTGGGATGGGGCCTTTTGCCGTGATCCCTCGGTGTGACCCGGTCAGCTCGGGGGCGTGTTTCTCCCGGCGCGGGGTGGGTACGCGTCGAACGCGTCTGTCGCGGCTCCGTCCGCCTGCGGGAGAAGGTGGCCCTACCGGTCCGGGGTGAAGGTGAACGAGGTCACGGGTTCGAATCCTGCAGTGCCCACCATGAAAAGTCGGCAGCGCGAGGACGGGACGGTGCCTTTCAGGGTGATGGGTGCCGTGTTTTGCGCTGCACAAAGCCGTTTCGGGGGAGATCGCGAAATCGGAACCGAAAGTTCAGTCCCGGGGCGGGGAGGCGAGAGCCTGACCGACCCGTCCGTCGTCCGGCGAGCGCAGGCGGTCATCTTGGGGCAGCTCGCGGGCGATGCGCTGGGGAGTGTCGTCGAGTTCCTGGATCGCGACGCCATTGCCCGCGCGTACCCCGAGGGCGTGGACCTCGTATCCAGCCCGGTGTGGGGTACGCTGCCCGGACAGCCCACCGACGACTCGGAGCTGGCGCTGGCGCTGGGCTGGGCGCTGGCCGAGGCCGGCGGCGGCGGATACCCGGACGACCATGTGGCCCGGGCGTACCGGGCATGGTTTGACAGCGGCGCCTTCGACTGCGGTCGAACGATGCGCACGGCGCTGGCCGCCATTCCCACGGGCGGTTGCGGGTTTGCCGAGGCGGCGCGCCGGGCGGCGTCTCCTACCAGCGAGGCCAACGGTGCCCTCATGCGCCAGAGCCCGCTGGCCGTGTGGGGGTGGCGCCTTGACGCGGGAGCGCTGTGCGATGCGGTCCGGCGCGATACCACGCTGACCCACCCCCACCCGGTCTGCCAGGCGTCGTCGTGCGTCTACGTGGTGACGCTGGCGGAGCTGGTCCGTGAAGGGCTGGATGCCCGAGCAGCATACCGGCGGGCGCTGGAGGTCGCCGACGCCACGGCGGCACCCGAATCCGTGCAGCGGGCGCTGCGGGACGCCCGGACGTCGGCCCCGGTCTGCGACGGGCCGCACCAGGGTCATGTGGTCATTGCCCTGCAAAACGCCTTCCACCAGCTCCTTCACGCCACGTCCCTGCAGGAGGGCATCCGCGCCACGGCCATGCTGGGCGGCGACAGCGACACCAACGCGGCCGTGGCGGGAGCCCTGCTCGGCGCGGCGCACGGGATCGACGACGTCCCGTCCCCGTGGATCGAGGCGCTGCACGCGTGCCAGCCCGCGGCGCACCTGCCGGGGGTGAGGCGGGCGCGGCCCTTTCGCTACTGGCCGCCCGTGGCCATGACGCTGGCGCCGCTGCTCCTGCGGTCGGGGGGGGCCGCCGCAAACCGCCTGGCGCACCGCTGATGGGCGGCGGCACCCCGGGCCGGTGGCCCTGTCCCCTTCCAGCTTGATCCGTGCCCCATGGACGCGCCTTTTCCCAGCGGGGACCTGTCGTAGGTCCGGTCACGATCCGACGGGGAGCGCGGGCGCGCGGTCGTGTTCCAGTCGCCAGGCGACGAGGACGCCGAGTCCCAGGGCCGCCGCCCACAGCCCTCCCGTCGCCGCGGCGGGGAGAGGCGGGAGCGGGGCCAGGGCCAAGAGCGGCAGGCTGGGCAGGAGCGGAGCGCCGAACCCTGGCCCGAGGTGGATGGTGACCCCGTGACGGCGAAGGAGGAGCCAGGCGTACACGGCCGAGAGCACCCAGCCGGCCGCATACAGGTCGGGGCCCAGGAGCACCCCGCGGGGGACGAGGAGCGGTGCCAGCGTCACGAGGCTGACGGCGGGCAGCAGCATCACCTTGAGACTGCCCATGCTCCGGTCCAGGGCGGCCAGGACGTCGGCCGCGAGCCGGCAGACGGCGCTGAAGAACATGCCCACGGTCAGGCCGGGCAGAAACTGCGCGGCGCCGGCGAGGCGGTCGCCGAAGAGCGCCCTGGACAGGGGCGCCCCCCATACGAGGAGCACCAGGCACACCGGGTAGAGGAGATAGTTGTTGTAGCGGAAACACAGGACCGCGCGCTCCTCGCGCTCCGCCCGGCCGTTCACCTGGGCGATGAACGGAATCGTGACGATCCGCAGCGCCCAGGTCACCAGCTGGGGGTAGCCCACCAGGTTGACCGCGGCCTGGGCGAATCCCGCGGCGGCGATGCGGTCGGTGCCCACGACCATGACCAGGTATCCGAGCTGGTAGGACTTGGCGACATTGGAGAGCCACAGGGGGATGCCGTAGCGCAGGTGCCGGCGCAGCCCCCGCAGCGTCCCGACGGGATTGAAGTCCCAGCTGCCCTCGTGGCGCAGCGCCCAGGCGGCGCCCACGCCCGCCAGGAGGTTGCCGGCGGCGCCGCCGTCCACGATGAGCCCCGCGATGTGAGGACCGGTCGGGATCGTCCACGCGATCACCAGCTGTCCCAGGACCGTCGCGCTCGTCGCCGCCAGCATGACGACGCTCTGGGCGGTGAAGCGCCGCCGGCCGGCCAGCACGGCCAGGACGGTGGTGACCAGCGTCCCCGTGACCAGGCTCGGGCTGGTCATCAGCAGGCCCGAGGCCAACGCGGGCTCCCGGTAGAGCGTCCCGACGAGGGGGGCTGCGAGGGCCACGGCGGCGGCGAGAAGGACCGACCAGAGCAGCTGGCCGCGCCAGGCCAGGCCAAACGTGCGGTCCGCGTCGGGATGGCCGGTGGCGAGATCGTAGACGAGGCTGGAGTTGAGTCCCAGGGTGAGGAAGAGCCCGGCCATGCTCAGCGCCTGCTGGGTGAGGCTGAGCACACCGAACAGCCGGGCGGTGGGCAGGATGTGGGCGATGAGGGCGGTGGCCAGCGTCGTCACGGCCTGGTTCAGGGCGAGCCCACCCATGACGACGGCCACGCTGCGCGCGAGGTAGCTGCGAGGATTTGCCGTAGCCGAGCTCCTTCCCGACGGTCCGGGTTCGGGCAAGAAGCTCCCTTCGCCCTCGGAGGCGCGGGCCCTGCCGGACGCCGGAGTGCAGGTGCCTGGGGCGCGGGCGAGAATGTTGTCCACCGCCATGGTGGGATTCCCGCTCGTCTCGCGTTACGGCTCTTCACTTCGAATCGCCATGTTTGGCGCCATAGGCGCCGGCTACGTCCTGCTGCTCATCGGCGCGCGCGCGGCGGCGTGGGAGGTGGGGGCGGCCGTCGGGGCCACTGTGGCGTGGATCCTGGTGGATATGCGGCTAATCGGCTCACGCCACCCCGCCACCGGGCGCGGCACCGTCGGCGCCGCGCTGGAGATCGCGGCGCTGGCGGGAATCGCGGTCGGGCTGCGCTACGAGTTCACCTTGCTGGGCGTCTTTCCGGTGCTGGCCGAACCCGTGATCGAGGGCGATTCCCGGGGCGCCGCGTGGCTCGGTGGCTTCACGGCCGCGGCCATCGTGACCGTGGTCGTCGCGGACACCGGCGGGATGAACCGCTTCTTCGACGCTGCGATCTGGATGTCCGGCGCCGCCTTCACGCTCCTGATGGCGGCGAGCGCCCGCATCGCGTACCGGGAGTCGCGCCGGGCCAGCGGTCTGGTGGAGGACCTGAAGGCGGCGCAGGCGGAGCTCCTGGCAGCGAACGCCCAGCTCGCCCGGAGCATCGAGCTGCGGGAGGTGCTGGCCGCCGAGCGCGAACGCAACCGCATGGCGGTGGAGGTCCACGACACCGTCGCCCACGGCCTCACCGCGCTGTTCGTGGAACTGCAGGCGATCCGGACCCAGGTCGTCACCGACCCCGAGGCGGTGGGGCCCGCCCTGGCCCTGGCGGCGGAACACGTGCACGAAAGCCTCCGTGAGATGCGGGCGTCGGTCGCGAACCTCCGGGTGGGCAGGATGGCGGGGGAGGAGCCGGTCCAGGCGCTGCGTCGTCTTTGCGACGAGTTCTCCGAGCGCACGTCGCTGGCGGTGGAGCTGCAGGTGGCCGCCGAGGTGAAGCTTTCCGGGCCGGAGCAGCACCTGGTTTTTCGTTCGGTCCAAGAGGCGCTCACCAATGCCGTCCGCCACGGCCGGGCGACGCGGGCCCGCATCGAGCTCAGCCAGGCGAGCGGGGGTTGGCGGCTCAGCGTCGCCGACAACGGCGAGCCCACGGTCATGGGGCCGCGGGGCACGGGGCTCACGGGCATCGAGGACCGCGCGGCGGAGCTGGGGGGAAGGGTTGCCACCGCCGTCCTTCCCGGCGGAGGCTTCGCGTTGACCGTCACGTGGCCCTCGCCTCCCGGTGAGGCGGGAGCACCATGAACGAGCCCATCCGGGTGGTCGTCGCCGACGATCAGCGGCTGCTGCGCGAGTCCCTGCGCTTGGTCCTCGACGCCCAGGGCGACATCCGCGTGGTCGGCGTGGCCGAGGACGGGGCGCAGGCCGCCCGCCTGGCCGCCGAGACCCTGGCCGACGTGGTGCTCATGGACCTGCGCATGCCGGGGACGGACGGGGTCGAGGGCACCCGCAGGGTGCGTGAGGCGCGGCCGCAGGCGGCGGTGCTCGTCTTCACCACGTTCGAGGACGACGAGGCCGCGCGCCAGGCGCTGCAGGCGGGCGCGACGGGCTACGTGCTCAAGGACCTGCTTCCCGAGGACCTGGCCCACGCGATCCGGACGGTGGCCCGGGGACACGCCCTCATCACCCCCGGGCTCGCCAGCCGCCTGGCCGGGAGCGCTCTCCGGCCTGAGCGCGCGGGCGCGCCCGGGGAGGGGGAGGAGCTCACGGCCCGGGAACGGGAGATCCTGGGGCTCGTGGCCGAGGGGCTCTCGAACCGCGAGATCGCCCGGCGGCTCTTCATCACGGAGGGCACCGTGAAGAACCATCTGAGCCACCTCTTCCAGAAGATGAGCGCACGCCGCCGGACCGAGGCGCTCAGGCGGGCTCGCGAGCAGGGAATGCTCGGCGACGAGCGTGACGGAAGTCACGGTCGCGAATCATGACTTCGGTGAGATGCTAGCGGACCTCCCCGGCCCCATGATGGGGGCGGGGAGGGATCACGATGGCGCACATACGGCTCGAGAACGTGGGCAAGCGCTACGGACGCCGGGTGGCGCTCCAGGGGGTCGACCTCGAGGTGAGGCCCGGCGAAGTGCTCTGCCTGGTGGGGCCCAACGGCGCGGGCAAGACCACGCTGATGGAGATCATGGAGGGGCTCAGGCGGCCCGATTCGGGCAGCGTCACCGTGCTGGGAAGCCGCGGCTGGCCCCTGCCTCCGGTGGTGCGCCGCCGCCTGGGCACGGTGCTGCAGCACACCGAGTTCCTGCCCGACCTCACCGTCGCGGAGACGATGCGCTTTTTCGCCCGCGTGGCGCAGGTGCCGCGGGCGGCCGAGACCGAGGCGCTGGCTGCCGTGGGACTGGAGGGAGTCGGCCGCCGCCGGGTGGGACAGCTGTCGGGGGGTCAACGCCAGCGCCTGGCCATCGCCACGGCGCTCGTGAACGCGCCCGCGGTGCTGTTTCTCGACGAGCCCTCCACGGGCCTCGACGCCCAGGCGCGCTCCTCGCTCTGGGAGTTTCTGGACGGGTGGCGGAACGAGGACCGGGCGGTCGTCCTGACGACTCACTACCTGGAGGAGGCCGAGGCCATGGCGGACCGGGTGGCGGTGGTCCGCGAGGGGCGGGTCCGCCGCGTCGCCAGCGCCCGCGAGCTCGTCGGGGAGCTGGAGCACGACGTGGTGATGGAGGTGACGCGCGGGGCCCGGGCGGCGGCGTCGATCGAGGGCGTCGAGGGCGTGCTGGCCGTGAGCCCCACGTCCCGGGGCGATCTCCGGGTGCACGGGCGCGACCTGGGGCGGGTCGTGCCCCGGGTCACCTCACGTCTGCGCGAGGTGCTGGGAGATGTGCCGCCCCTGACGGTGCGCACCGTGGGACTGCGGGACGCGCTCCTGGCGTACCTGGCCCCCTCCGGGCCCGGAGCGCCGTTCGGAGGCGCCCCCCGTTGACGGCGTACGATCCCGGGTCGGACAAGAGGGAGGGCGAGGATACGTGATCGCATCCGTTCGGCGCATCGGCGCCTCGGCCGTGGTGCACCTGAAGCTTCTGGTGCGCAACCCCGCGCAGGTCATCGGCAGCCTGGGCCTCGCGGTCATTTCCATGGTGGTGTTCGGGCTCATGTTCAAGCCCAGTACGGCGGTGGCCGTGGGCGTGGCCCCGGCGCCGCCGGGCTGGATCCACTGGCCGGACCTGCACCTGGTCGCGGGCCGCGCCGGCGCGCTCATCGCGTCACTGCGCCGGGGCAACCTCGACGGCGTCCTGGTCCGGTCGGGGACCGGGTACACGGGCTGGGTGAACCCGGCGTACCCTGTGGGATCCTCGGCCGCGATCGACGCCATGACCCGCATCGTCGCCGTGCTGGCCCACCGTCCGCTGCCCATGGTCACCCGCACCGTCGCCCACGGCAGGCACCTGACGACCCTGGACTGGCTGGCGCCGGGGCTCCTCGGATCGCTTCTCATGTGGGCGAACTTCTACGTGGGAGCCCATCTGGCCCAGTGGCGCGAGCATGGCCTCACCCGTCGCCTGGGGGCGACGGCGCTGCGCCCAGGGGAGTTCATCCTGGGTCAGGCGCTGGCGCAGCTGTCCTTCTCCCTGAGCGAGGCGGCACTCTTCCTGGTGCTGGGCCGCGTGGCCTTCGGACTGCGCCTTCCCCAGGCCATGGGGCTTCTTGCCCTCGTGGTGCTGGCGGGGACCGGGTGCCTCATGTCGATGGGCTATCTCATCGGTGCGCTCTCGTCCCGCGCCCAGGGCGCCAACGCGCTGGCCCTGCTGGTGGCCTTCCCCATGATGTTCCTGGGTGGCACGTACTTCACGGTGACCAACCTGGGCGGCACGCTGGGCCTTTTGGTCCGCATCATCCCCCTTTCCCACCTCAACGCGGCGCTTCGGAGCATCATGGACGGCGGCACGCGCACGCTGACCGGCAGCCTCGACCGGGACCTCGCGGTCCTCGTCGCGTGGGCCGCGGCCGCGGGGCTGGCGGCGGCCCGCTGGACCCGCTGGGAGGCGAGGTCCTGAGCGGTGCCCGCGATTAGGGACGGCGCAGACGGCCCCGGCGGCCGGCGGACTCTCCCGGTCCGCCGGCCGCCGGGGCGGCGAGGGTCAGCGCAGCCCGGTCGTGGCCACCGTGGGGACGAACCACTTCTGGAAGAGGAGGAAGAACAGGGCCACGGGCACGGTCGCCAGCACGCTGGCCGCCATGAGGTAGGGCCAGTTGACGAAGTACTCCTGCTGGAACATCACGATGCCCAGGGGCAGCGTCCACAGATGGGAGCGGTTCGCCACGAGCAGCGGCAGGAGGAAGTTGTTCCAGCTGGAGAGGAATTGCAGCAGGGCCAGCGTCAGCAGGCTCGGCTGCACCAGCGGCAGGGCGATGCGCCAGTAGATGCTGAAGCGGCCGTGTCCGTCCATGACCGCGGCGTCCTCGAGTTCCTGGGGGATGTTGAGGAAGGCCTGGCGCATGAGGAACACGCCGAACGCGGAGACCACCACCGGCAGGATCATGCCGGCGTAGGTGTCGATGAGCCCCAGGTCGCGCAGCAGGATGTAGACGGGCAGCATCACCGACTGGAAGGGGATCATGAGCATGGCCACGATGCCCATGAAGATGGCGTTGCGGCCCCGGAACCGCATGCGGGCCAGCGCGTATCCCGCCAGGGAGTCCAGGAAGACGTTGCCGATCATCACCGCGAAGCCGACGATGAGGCTGTTTATGAACCAGTGCGCCAGGGGCACGATGCGCCAGACGCGGACGATGTTGGCGAAGTCCCAGGGCCGGGGGATCCAGATGGGCGGGTAGGCCATCGCCTCGCCCAGGGGCTTGAACGTGGTGGACAGGCTCCAGGCGAACGGGATGAACATGACGAGCGCCCCGACCGTGAGGATGAGAAGATACACCCCCCGCATCAGGCGCCGGGACCAGCGACCGGTGATGATCACCGCCACGCCTCCCCTCAGTACTCGATGGACTTGCCCAGCCAGCGGTTGGTCGCGAGGGTCGCTCCGAGGATCAAGAGGAAGAGGAGCACCGTGGCGGCCGCACCGTAGCCCACCTTTCCGTAGGCGAAGATGAACTGGTAGATGAGCAGCACCACCGTGGTCGTCGCGTAGAGCGGACCGCCGGTGCCCTGGGACATGATGAAGGACTGGTCGAACATCTGCAGCGTGCCGATGAGGCCCATGACCACGATGAAGAAGGTCGTGGGCCGCAGCAGCGGGATCGTGATGCGGGTGAAGGTCTTCCACGGGCTCGCGCCGTCCACCTGGGCCGCCTCGTGCAGCTGGGGCGGGATGCTCTGCAGCCCCGCCAGGAAGATGACCATGAAGTAGCCGGAGGTGGTCCAGATGTTGAGCATCATGATGGCGGGCAGGGCGAAGGAGGGGTTGCCCAGCCAGTCGGGACCGGTGATGTGAAAAAGTCCCAGAAAGCTGTTCATGAGACCGAACTTGTTGTAGATCCACATGAAGATCACGGAGATGACGGCCGAGGAGCTGACCGCGGGGAAGAAGAACGCCAGCCGGAAGAAGCGGCGGGCCGGGAGATTCTGGTGGAGGATCACCGCGATGATGAGCGCCACCACCGTCTGGGTGGGGACCACCACCAGGGAGAAGACGGCGGTGTTGCGCACGGCGATCCAGAAGAGGGGATCGGTGAGGAGGCTCGCGTAGTTGACACCGCCCACGAAGCGCATGTGGTTGAGGAGCGACCAGGAGAAGAAGCTCAGGTACAGGGCGTAGAGCCCCGGGCCCAGCGTGAAGAAGAAGAGCACCAGGGCCACGGGCAGGGTGAACACGTAGCCCAGGCGCTCCTGGCGCGCCACGCGACCCGCCCCCCGCCTGGGGGCGGGAGCGGCGACGGCTGTCGCCGCTCCCGGCCGCGTAACCTGTTCCCTCGATGTCATCGCGTCCACCCCCAAGCTGTGCCCCGGGGCACGGGATCCGATGGGCTTGCTGTCAGCCGCCGGCGTGCAGGATGGCCTCGCCCGCCTTCTGCATGTCCTGCAGCGCGGCCTTGGCGGAGAGCTTGCCGTCGACGACCAGGGTGGTCTCGTTGGTCATGAGGGTGCTCGAGTACTGCACCATGCCCGGCGGGAAGGTCCAGGGGATCGACTGCGAGAGGTCCTCGAGGAGACCCTTGAGGACCGGGTGCTGCTTGTAGTAGGGCAGCGAGAGGAGCGACTTGCGCGCGGGCAGCGCCAGGCCCAGGTTCATCCAGCGGGTCATGCCCTTGCGGCTGGTGAGGTAGCGGATGAGCGTCCAGGCGGCCTGGGGGTTGTGGCTGTCGCGGGTGATGCCGTAGGCGACCGGGAAGGTGAGGGTCTCGGCGTTGACCGGGCCCCGGGGCATGGGCACGATCCCGTACTGGGTGTGCGGGTACGTCTGGTTCAGGTAGGGTACGAGCCAGTTGCCGTCGAGCACCATTCCGGCGCGGCCCATGCCGAACGCCTGGCCGCTCCAGCCGGCTCCCACCGTCCCGGGGACGGTGGCGTCGTGGTGGCGGTAGAGGTTCACGAAGAACCGGTAACCCTTCAGGGCCTGGGGCGTCGTCAGCTCCATCCGGGTCATGGAGGCGTTCATGACCTCACCGCCCGCCTCGTAGAGGAACTCGGCCCACCTGGGCTCCTGCACGGAGTTGACCAGGCCGTAGATGTGCTTCTTGGGGTTGGTGAGCTTGTGCGCGTCCTGGGCCAGCTGCGCCCAGGTGGTCGGCGGATGGGCGATGCCGGCGGCCTTGAACAGGGTCTTGTTGTAGAACAGCGACAGCGGTGACTGGTCCTTGGGGATGCCGTAGATCTTCCCGTGGACCGTGAACAGGGAGAGCGCGCCGGGGAAGAAGTCCTTGATGGAGAAGTGGGAGGCGCGGATGTAGGAGTTGAGCGGGAGCAGGTCGTGGTTGGCGATGAAGGTGCTCGACTCGCCCCCGTTGTTCACGTAGATGATATCAGGCGCGTCCCCGGCGACAAAGCGCGTCTTGAGGATGGTTTCATAGTTGCCGCTGATGGGCCGGTACTTGACGTGAATGCCGGGGTGGGTCTGATTGAAGTGGTCGAGAAGCTTCTTCATGAGCGCCGCCTCGACCGGTGAGGACGTCCATCCCGACAGGGTGATGGTGGCGGTGGCGGCACGGGCGAGCGCCGGCATCGCGGCCAGGGTCATGGAGCCAGTGAGCACGCACGCCAGGATCGATCCCACGACGCGGGGACTCGACCAGGATGCTTCCTTCACGATCACGACCTCCTCGTCTCCTTGAGCATGGTTCGCGGGGACTCGGGACCGCCTCGTTCACGGGCCGCTCCCACCCCCTCTCGCCGGCGACCGGTCGTCGCTGCGGCCGGTCACCACCTCCCATCCGGCGGGAACGCGCGCCGAGACGACCGAGCTGCCCTCCGCCTCGAACCCGATCTCGCCGCCGTCCACGGGGATGCCCTCCACCTCGACCCGCGGTAGCCACGGCGGCAGGCGGGGATCCAGGTGGAGACGGCGCCCGAGGGCGTCGACCTGAAGACCCAGCAGCGAGGTGAGCAGGAGCAGCGGGGCTCCGGCGGACCATGCCTGCGGGCTGCACGCCGACGGATAGGGCACGGGGACCCCGACCGCGCGGTCTGTGCCCGCGAAGAGCTCCGGCAGACGGGCGCCGGGGAAGTGGTCGGCGGCGTGAAAGAGCCCGTCGGCGATGCGGGCGGCGCCGGCCGCATCGCCAGCCTGCGCCATGGCCGCCGCGATCAGGCTCGTGTCGTGGGGCCAGACGCTCCCGCGGTGGTAGCTGAAGGGGTCGAACGCCGGCTCGTCGCTGGCGAGGGTCCGCACGCCCCAGCCGGAGAAGAGGCCCGGGCCCCTCAGCCGGTCGAGGACCGCCCCCACGGCCTCCTCGGCCACGATGCCGCTCCACAGGCACTGGCCCGAGTCCGAAGCCAGCGCGTCCACGGGCCGGCCATCCCCGTCGATCGCCATCGCGTAGTACCCGCGGGTTGGCAGCCAGAACACC
>JAJZYS010000083.1 GCA_021797925.1 Bacillota bacterium | reverse complement strand
GTCGTTGGCGCGAGGCGTGCGCCCGTCACCGCTATCCCTTCACGGCCCCCAGGCTCAACCCGCGAACGAGGTAGCCCTGGGCGAAGAACGACAGGATCAGCGGCGGGAGCATCCCGATGGTGCTGGCGGCGGCGATCTCGCCCCAGAGGACCTGGTACGCCTGCACGAAGGTGGCCGTGCCCACGGTGAGCGTCACGCCGTGGACCGCCGTCAGGATGAGCGCGAAGAAGAACTCGTTCCACGAGGCCATGAAGGTGAGCACCGCCACGGCCGCGATGCCCGGCGCCACCAGCGGGAGCACGATCCGCAGGAGGATGCGCCACACCGACGCGCCGTCCACGGTGGCGCTCTCCTCGAGTTCGAACGGCACGTCGCGGATGAAGCTGCGCAGCACCCACACCGCCAGGGGGACGTTGAAGGTGAGGTAGATGAGGATCAGGCACCAGACGGTGTCGTAGAGGTGGATGCGGTTGAACAGCACGTAGATCGGTATGATGAGCACCGCCGGCGGGACCATGCGCGCCGAGAGGATCCAGAAGTCGAGGTTTTTCCCCCCGGTGCGGTAGCGGGCCAGCGAGTACGCGGTGGTGAAGCTGATCGCCAGGGTGAGGATGGTGCCGAAGATGGAGACCTCGATGCTGTTGGTGAGGTACATGCGGAACGGAAAGCTCTTGAGTCCCACCACGTTGTGGTAGTGGACGAAGGTGGGATGAAAGATCCAGATGGGCGGCGTGGAGATGATGTCCTGTGTGGGTTTGACCGAGACCATCAGCACCAGGAGAATGGGTCCGATGGCCCAGATCACCGCCAGGGCGATCATGAGGTCGATGACGATGCGCTTGAGGCGACCCGGGTGACCCGGCGCCGTCGCGGAGGCGGTCACGACTCGTACACCTGGGAGAGCGTGCGGTGGATGAGCAGGCGCACGATGATGGTCACCAGGATGATGAGCAGGACATTGATGGCGGCTGCCTCCCCGAAGTTTCCGGTGGCGAACGCCAGCTTGAAGATGTAGATGCTGATGGTGGTGGTGGCGTAGTTGGGTCCGCCGTTGGTGAGCACGAACATGGTGTCGAAGGACTTGAACGCGTCCAGGACCCGGAAGATGAGCGCCACCGCCATGACGGGGGCGACGAGCGGCACGACGATGTTCTTGAGCAGCGTCGCCCCGTGGGCGCCGTCCACGGTCGCCGCCTCGAGCACCTCTGGGGGCAGGGCCTGAAGTCCGGCGTAGATGAGCAGGAACATGAAGGGCGTCCACTGCCAGATGTCGATGGCGATCAGGGTCGGAAGCGCGTAGGTGTTGCCCAGCAGCGAGTGGACGAAGCCGAACCAGCTCTGCAGGTAGAAGGGGATCGGGCCGTACAGGGAGTTCAGCTGCAGGACGAAGGACACCCCCACGAGCACCGGCGGCACCATCATGGGCGCGATGATGAGAGCGATCCACAGGCGCTTGAGCCGCAGCGGCCGATGCATGAGCACGGCCAGGTAGAACCCCACCACCAGTTCCACGCCCACGGCCACCACCACGTAGATGAGGGTCACCCACATGGAGTGCCAGAAATTGGGGTCGACCAGTGCGGCGGCGTAGTTGGCGAGCCCCACGAAGGCGGCGGTGAAGTAGTTCTGGATGGTCACGGCGTACAGGCTCAGCTTGAGCCCGTAGAGGAAGGGATAGACCGTCACGAAGAGCAGCACCGCCACCACCGGCCAGACCATGAGCCGGGCGGGGTGGGCCATCCAGGCCAGAAAACCGACCCGGGGGCGGGAGCGGGAACGGGCGGCGCTGCCGAGGACCACAGGCTCGGACATGGCGGCAAGCCCTCCTCTCCGTGGTTGGGACGGGGTCGGGGCGGCGCCTCCCCGGAGTGCCGGGGGCTCGGCACCCCGGGGAGAGGGCGGTGGCGCCCGAGAGCGCGACCGCCCCACCTCCGAGAGATTCGACCTACTTGATCTCCCCGTCCTTCTTGAGCAGGGCCGTGATCTGCGCGTCACCCTTCTTCAGGGCGGCCGCGGGCGACAGCTGGCCCGACCAGGCGGCGTTGAGGTCCGCGTTCATGATCACCAGGTCGATGGTGGTCATGTCCAGCAGCGGCGGCTCGTGCTTGCCGTGCCGGTCCACCTGGGTCGCCAGGAAGTTCATGTAGCCCGGACGCACCTTGGCGACCGCCTTGCTGAAGAACACGCTCTTGCGCGGGGTGTTGCCGCCGGCGACGGTGTAGATGATCCCGCCCTGGGTCGACGAGAGCCACCGCACCACCCGGTAGGCCGCGGCGATGTGCTTGGAGGCGGCGTTGATGGCCAGGTTGATGGTGTGCACGTGGTAGTAGCGCACCACCTTGCCGTCCTTCTGGCGCACGCCGGGGATGGGCGCGTACGCGAAGTCGTGGCAGTACTTGGTCTGGCTGCAGTCGATCAGGGAGGGCCAGGCGGCGTTCCACTCCTGAGCAAAGGCCACGGCCCCCGACTGCAGGGCGGCCAGCACCTGCGGGTACTCGTACGTCTGGTAGTCAGGCGGCACCTCGTGGTCCTTCACCAGGGTGCGTCCCACCTCGGTCGCCTTGATGCCGGCGGGCGAGTCGAGGGTCGGCAGGCCCTGGGCGTTGAAGAGGTGCCCGCCGTAGGGCCAGAAGATCTCTTCCCACAGCTGCATGGGCTCGGCGAAGCCGGTGGCCGCGTAGAGCGTGGTCCCGTAAAGGGTGGGCGACTTGGGATTGATGCTGCGGGTGAAGTGGGCGGCGTCCTTGAGGAACTGATTCCAGGTGTTGGGTGGTGTCTTGAGTAGATCCTTGCGATAGAAGAGGACGGGCTCGGACATGTCCATGGGGATGCCGTACTGATGGCCGTTGTACTGGCCTTCCTTCCAGGCCACCGGGAAGAAGTCGCTGACGTTGATCAGCTTGTCGGTCTTGACGAACCGGTCGAGGTTCACGAGGGTCCCCGCCTTGGCGAGCCGGGGGATGTCGAAGTTGAAGGGGTACACGATGTCCGGAGTCGGGCTCTTGGACAGTAGCTCGCTGACGATCTTGCTGTGGTAGCCCACCCGGCCCAGCTGGGTCTCCACCACCTTGATGTGGGTGCGATGCTCGAAGTGGGCGTCCCAGTAGTTGACGGCGGTCTGCATCGCGGTGCCCTCGGGGCCGGACCACATCTGGATGTACACGGTCGTCAGGGGCGACGACTGGCTGGCGGCGCCCGCCAGCCCACCGGAGAGCAGTGTCAGGGCCGCCACCGTGGAACCGGCCGCCTGCAGCCATCGCCTGGGTACCCGCATGGTTTTGCCTCCTCGCATTCTCCCGTCTGTAACCTGCCCAGCCCGCCGGATCACGCATCCGATGCCAGGGAGCGCCGGATTCCCCGGGGCAGGGACAAGGGCTCGATGGGGCCGAGCAACGCCTCGATCCCCTCGCAGCGGATGTCCCACGGGAGCTCGACCACCGCGTCCGTGGGCAGTGTCCGGACGCCGGGCCGCACCGCCTTCACCAGCTCGACGGCCTCGATCACCTCCTTCACGTCGCCGGGAGTGTTGAGGGTCCGCGACCCGGTCACCGGGACCTCGAGCCCCCGGAGCAGGTACGCGACCGTGTCGGACACGTGCTGAAAGCACATCTTGAGGTCCCCCCGGGGCAGCTCCACCGGCGGGTCCCCGTCCGCCTGAGCCAGGAGCCGTCCGAGAAAGGCGGTGGGTCCGTCGACGCGGCCGCGGCCGTATACGACCGGGAACCTCAGGCCAAGCGACGCGCACCAGCCGCGGCGGCCCCAGTGGTCGGCCAGGTTCTCACAGCAAGACTTGGCGATGCCGTAGATGTTGCCCGGGCGCGGCGCGCTCGCGTCGCCGACGGGACCCGTCGCCGCGGCAAAGACCGCGATGGAGCTCGCCCAGACCAGCCGGATCCCCTGCGCCCGGCTAAGCTGCAGCACGGACACCATGCCCCCGGTGATGACCGACACCCCCAGGGCGGGGTCGGCTTCGGCCCGGTCCATGAGCGGCGAGGCCAGGTGGACGACCGCTTCCACCCCGAGGCGCCTGCCCAGACCGACGAGACTCGCCGTGTCGCGCACGTCCGCCACCACCGTGATGACCCCCGGGCCGGTCAGCGGCCTTGAGTCCAGCGCCACCACCTCGTGTCCGGCTTGAGTGAGCGCCGCCGTGGTCGCACGACCCACGAAGCCGGCGGCGCCGGTGACCAGGACCCTCATCGCCCGGCCTCGCGGTAGCGGACGAGCCGCTCCTGGGCCCGGGGCTCGGCCATGAGCAGGGGCAAAAGGCCGGCGTCGACGCTGCCCCGGCCGCTCAGCGCCCGCCGGGCGGCGCTCATGGCCAGGGCCGGGCGGTCGCCGAGCCGGCGGGCCCAGTCTCTGGCCCGCCGCTCCAGCTCCGGGGCTGGGCACACCTCGTTGATGAGCCCCATCTGCAGGGCCGCCTCGGCCGTGACGGGTTCGGCTCCCAGCACCAGGGCCCGGGCCCGGGTGACACCCACCCGAGCCACGGCCTGGGCGATGCCGCCCCAGCCCGGGAGCCACCCCCACGCCATCTCCGGGAAACCCAGCGGCACGCCTTCGGCGGCCAGGACGATGTCGGCCGAGAGGGCCACCTCCAATCCGCCCCCCAGCGCGGCGCCGTTGACGGCGGCCACGACCGGCGTCGGTCCCTGGGCGATCCGCTCGAGGAGCCTTGACCCCTGTTCGATCCACCGGGCTCGTTGCACGGGGGTGAGGGCGACGAGATGGTAGAGATCCGCGCCGCTGCAGAAGCTGGCGCCGGTGCCGGTGAGCACCGCCGCCCGCGCGTGCCGGTGCGCCTGCTCCAGCGCCCCGTCCAAGGCCGAGAGGGCCTCGCCGTCGAGCGCGTTGCGCCGCTGCGGCCGGTCGATCCGGATCACCGCCACGCCGTCGTCCCCCGGCGCCTCGTAGTGGATCATCGGCTCACCTCGATGGGGGAGGGTGGGACGTTGGATCGTGGTCTCAGAGCGCTTCCCGGTACAGGGCCGCGACGCTCGCCTGGGAGTAGCGGCGCGGGTTCGTCTGGATGTCGAAGGTGTGCAGGGCCTCCTCGGCCATGGCCTCGATGTGCTCGTCCGTCACGCCCAGGTCCGAGAGCCGCGGGGGGATGCCCACGTCGCGGGCCAGGCGCTCCACCGCCCGGATGGCGGCCTCCGCCGCGTCGCGGTCCGAAAGGTGGTCCACCTTCTCGCCCATGGCCCGGGCGATGTCGGCCATGCGCTCGACCCGGGCGGGAAGGTTGTAGCGCATGCCGTGGGGCAGGATCACCGCGTTGGTGACCCCGTGGGGTGTGCCGTAGACGCCGCCCACGGTGTTGCTCATGGCGTGCACCACCCCCAGGCCGCCGTTGATGAATCCCATCCCCGCCATGGTGGCCGCGATCTGCATGCGGGCCAGGGACAGGAAGTCGCCCATGAGGACGGCGGGCCTCAGGCTGCGCGCGATGATGCGCACGGCCTCGAGGTTGAGGGCGTCGGTGATGACCTGGGCCCGGGACGAGATGTAGCCCTCGATCCCCTGGGTGAGCGCGTCCATCCCCGTGGCGGCGGTGACCGAGGCCGGCAGGCCGCGAACCATCTCGGGATCGATGACGGCCAGCGGTGGGCAGAAGAGCTCGCCGGCCAGGACCATCTTCTTCTTGCGCATGGGGTCGGTGATGACCGCCCCGAAGGTCACCTCGCTGCCGGTGCCCACGGTCGTGGGGATGGCGGTGAGATGGATGAGCGGGCGGGTGAACTTTCCGGCGCCCTCGTAGTCGCGCACGGCGCCGCCGTTGGTCGTGAGCATGGCGATGCACTTGGCGGCGTCGATGGAACTGCCGCCGCCCAGGGCCACCACGTTGTCGCAGCCGTGCTCCTTCACCCAGCGGGCGCCCTCGTCCACCGACTCGGCGGTGGGGTTGGGCTCGATCCGGTCATAGAGCACGTGGGCCACCCCCGCCGCGTCCAGGGACGCCACCAGGGGCTCGGTGAGCCCGGCCGCGACGACGCCGGGGTCGGTGACGATCAGCGCGTTGCGCAGCCCGAGGCCGGTGAGCTCCGGCCCCAGCCGGGCAGTGGACCGCTGACCGGTGATGAGCTTGGTCCGATGGGTGAAGGTGAACACCTCGCCGAAATCCATCCCAGAGGACCCCTTCCGTAGTGATGTGGTGATGTCGACCGGCGTCTTCCGGGGCTCACAGGCGCATGGGCCGGACGGCTGCCCGCACGCGGGGGCGAAACTCCATCCGCGCGAGGACGTCGCGCTCGATGTCCACGCCCGGCGCCACCTCGACCAGTTCCAGTCCCGAATCTCCCAGTTCCAGCACCGCCCGCTCCGTCACGTACATGACCCGCCGCGCCCGCCGGTACGCCGCCGCGAACGTCCGGTGCACAAGCTCCCGCCGGAACTTGACGATGCTGCCCTCGCGCAGGATTCTCAGCTGCCCTCCCTCCACGGCCACCTCCAGACCGCCGGTGGTGAAGGTGCCGCAGAAGACGATGACCGGCGCCCGGCTCACGATGTCGAGAAACCCCCCGGCCCCGGGGAAGGAGCCGGGCAGACGGTGGACGTTGACGTTGCCCTGGGCGTCCGCCTCGGCGAAGGCCAGGAACGCGATGTCGAATCCGCCGCCGTCGAGGAAGTCGAAGTGCGCGGGCGAGTCCACGATCGCCTCGGGGTTCATGCTCACGCCGAAGCGAGGGCCGCCCAGGGGCTCCCCGCCCACGGCCCCCTGCTCGATGACAAAGGTGAGCTCGCCCGGCCCCTCGCCCTCGTGGACCAGCGTCGGGATGGCGCCCGGCACGCCGAAACCCAGGCTGACCGTGGCCCCCGCCGGCGCCTCCGCAAGCGCCCGCCGTCCGATGATCCGCTCGCAGGCGCGCACGGGCCAGCGCAGCCGGCCCAGGTCCCCCGCCGCCCGCGTTTCCCCGCTGAGGGCGGGCTCGTAGGCGACGCGCGTCGCCTGGGTCTGGTCGGGATCGAGGACCACGGCGTCGACCACCGTGGCCGGCAGCCGCACCCGGTGCGGGTCGAGGCTTCCCGCCCGCACCAGGCGCTTGACCTGGACGATGACCCGGCCCCCGTGGTTGTGGACCGCCGTCGCCTGGGCCAGGGCACCCAGCACCGCACCCTCGTGCTCCATGCTCACGTTGCCCAGCTCGTCGGCGCTGGTGCCCCGCAGCACGGCCAACTGCAGGGGGAAGCCGGGGAAGAAGAGCCACTCCTCGCCCATGAGGTCGATGCGCTGGACGATGTCCTCCCGGGTGGCGGCGTTCATGCGTCCGCCCCCGTGCCGGGGGTCCACGAACGAACCCAGGCCCACCCGGGTGATGACGCCGGGCCGGTGGGCCGCGATCTCCCGCATGAGGTGCATGAGCACGCCCTGGGGCAGGTTGTACGCCTCCACCGCGTCCGCTTCGATGAGCTCGGTGATGCGCGGCCGCGAGCCGTCGTCGCGGCGCCCGATGGCGAACGACCCGCCGATGAGCCGGCGCACAAGGCCCGGTTCGGCCAGGTGGTCAAGCCCCAGAAGTCCGTGGGTGTCCCCCACCGCGATGGGGAACACCACCGTGAGCCCGCGCGGCCGGCCCGTCGCGCGGAAGCGCTCGCCGATGCCGCGCAGGACGGCCTCGGGCTCGGCCACTCCGGAGGACGCCATGACGGTGATCGTGTCGCCGTCACGGATCCAGCTGGCTGCCTCGTCGGGCGTGAGGACGGCGACCCGCTTCACAGCGCCGCCCCCCGGGGCCGGCCGGTGGACGCCCGCACGACGAGGCTGGGCGCAAGCACCGTGTGGACCGCCGTCGCGCCGCCCCCCATCTGCTCGATGAGGGCGCGCGCCGCCAGCTCGCCCATCGTGCGGGTGCAACCGTCGACGGTGGTCAGGGGCACGGGCATCGAGGCGCCGAAGGGAATGTTGTCAAACCCCACCAGGGAGAGGTCCTCGGGCACCTTCCACCCCCGGCCCAGGGCGGTCTGCATGGCCCCCAGGCAGATGAAGTCGCTGGTGCCGAAGACCGCGGTGGGGGTGTCGGGCAAAAGGAGGAGATGCTCCATGGCCTGCGCCGCCTCGGCCTGGGTGCCGCCGTGGGTCTCGCGGAGCCATCGGGGATTCACGGGCACGCCCTGCTCGTCAAGGCAGGCGAGAAACCCCTCCACCCGCTCGCGGAAGACCGGCCGGTACCGCGGACCGTGGATCACGCCCAGGGCCCGGTGACCCAGCCCCAGAAGGTGCTCCGCGGCGAGCCACCCGCCGCGGAAGTTGTCCACGACCACGTACTGGGCGCCCTTGAGGGCGGTGCTGTTCACCCACACCACGGGCTGAC
Source organism: Bacillota bacterium (assembly GCA_021797925.1). GTDB lineage: Bacteria > Bacillota > Sulfobacillia > JAJZYS01 > JAJZYS01 > JAJZYS01. The sequence goes on along the minus strand of JAJZYS010000083.1, from coordinate 3,348 downwards.
CGCTGCTGCCCGGATCCGGCGCCTCCTGGGAGGTGGCGTCGATGATGGCGTCCACGCGCTGGGCACGGATGCGCCTGAGGGCCCACGCCCGGCGCTCGGGGTCGTTGCGGGTCGACATCGTGACCACGTCGTAGCCGTGCTCTTGCGCCACGATCTCCACGGCGTCCACCAGTTCCGCGAAGAACGGGTTGGCGATGTTGTTGATGACGACCCCGATCGTCCGGCTCTGGCGCGTCACCAGACCGCGCGCCAGGCTGCTGGGGACGAACTGCAGTTCCCGGATCGCCGCCTCGATCCTGACCACCGCCTCGTCGGAGACGTAGGGAGCGCCGTTGAGATACTTGGAGACGGTGGACTTGGACACGCCGGCCCGGAGCGCCACGTCCTTGATGGTGGGGCGAGGGGCGGCCAACGCCTACAGCACGTCCCTCAGCGCGACCGACTTCAGCTGGGTCAGCTGCTCCAGGCTGTACGCCAGCCCCTCGCGTCCCAGCCCGCTGAGCTTGTATCCGCCGAAGCCCGCCAGGTCGGGACGGTACAGACCCGAGCGGTTGACGGAAACGAGGCCGCACTCCAGGGCAAAGCTGACCCGCACCGCCCGGGCCATGTCCCGGGTGAAGACCGAGCCGTTGAGGCCGTACACGCTGCGGTTGGCCACCGCCAACGCGTCCGCCTCGGTGTCGAAGGGAATGAGCGGAAAGACCGGCCCGAACACTTCCATGTCCGCGGCGATGTCCGCCTCGGCCGGGACGCCCTCGAGCAACGTCGGCGGGAAGTAGCTGCCCTCACCCCGGCTGCCTCCCAGCCGCAGCCGCGCTCCCTGGGCCAGGGTCTGTTGCACCTGGGCCTCCACGCGTTCGGCCGCGGCGCCCTTGATGAGCGGGCCCAGATTGACCCCGGTCTCGGCCGGATTGCCCATCCGGACGCCACGCAGCGCCTCGACGAGAAGATCCCCGAAGTCGGCGGCGACGCTGCGCTCGACGATGAGCCGCTTGTTGGCGCAGCAGCACTGGCCGTTGGCCAGAAGCCGACCCCCCACCGCCTCCCGGGCCGCGAGCTCCAGGTCGGCGTCGGCGAACACGATCAGGGCGTCGTTGCCGCCCAGCTCCAGGAACGTGCGGGCCAGGTGCCGGGCTCCCGACTCGGCCACGGTGATGCCGGTCCGGGTGCTCCCGGTGAGGCTGATGGCGTCGACCCTGGGGTCGCCGGTCATGCGTCCCGCCACGTCGGGACCCGGCCCGTTGAGCACCTGGACGACCCCGGGGGGCAGTCCAGCCTCGTCGAAGAGGCGCACCGCCTCGTTGACGGCCAGGGGATCGTCGGGCGGCGGGCACACGATGACGGCGTTGCCCGCGGCGAGCGCCGGGGCCACCTTGTGGGAGAACACGTCCACGGGGAAGTTGAACGGGATGATGGCCAACATGAGGCCCAGAGGCTCGCGCCGGGTGATCAGGAGATCGTGCTCGAGCCCCGCCTGCACGTCCAGCGGGAAGCTGTCCCCGTGCAGGGTCTTGGCGCGTTCGGCGTACCCCTGGAAGAGGCGGGTGCCCGTGTCCACCTCCCCCAGTGTCTCGGCGGTCAGCTTGCCGCTCTCGGCGGTGAGCAGATCCGCCAGCCGCTGGCGATGCCGGGTCAGAAGCTGGCTGTAGCGGACCAGGATGTCGTAGCGCGCGTGAACGGGGGTCTGCGCCCAGACGCGCTTGGCCCGGGTGCCGACCTCGAGCGCCTTTTCGATCTCGTCGGGACCGGCCACGGCGACCTCGCCCACCGTGGCTCCGGTTGCAGGGTTGTCGATCCTCAGCAGCGTCGCTACCCCAATGGCCCCGCCTCCCATAGTGGAACGGTTTCCTACCACGGTTATGATAAGATCGGCCGCCGATTCTGTCAATGATGTTTCCACCGCTCGGGGGGGCTCGCCTGGCTCCGAGCTTCGACACGGATTGACAAATGGCGCCCGAGCGACTACGTTGGCGTCAGACCGATGCCCGTCGCATCTGCCTGCCGAGGAGGCCATCGCTCATGCGCCTCGCGCCCCTATCCGATGCCCTGGTCGGCGAACGCCTGGGCAAGCCCATCATCCTGCCGGACGGTCGGGTGCTCCTGGAGCGCGGGGCCGTCCTCAGCCGCGCGTACATCGAGGGGCTCATCGCCCGGGGTCATCGTGTGGTCTACGTCGAGAACCGGATGGTCCCGGGGCTTGAGGCCGACGCGGACGTCGACGACCGCACGCGCGCCCAGGCGGTGACGCTGCTGTCAAAGGCGGCCACCACCCTGCAGTCGCGCCGCGGGTCCCGGTCCATCCCCCTGGGACCGCTGACCGAAGTGGTGCAGCAGCTCATCGCCCAGGTGAACGCCAGCACCGAACTCTTGGTGAGCATGTCGCTTCTGCGCACTACGGACGACAGCACGTTCCAGCACTCGGTCAACGTGGCGTTCCTCTCCCTGGTGCTCGGCAGCGCCCTGCCCATCCGCCGGTCCGACCTCCTCCCGCTGGGGATGGGCGCCATGCTCCACGACTTGGGCAAGTGCCTGGTGCCCCGGGAAATCCTCACCAAGCCCTCGCGGCTCGATCCGGAGGAGTTCGAGGTGATGAAGACCCATACGATCCTGGGCTATCAGGCGCTCATGCACGACGTGTTCTGGCAGCTGGACCTCAGGTCCATCCACGTGGCGCTGAGCCACCACGAACGCCTGGATGGCTCCGGGTATCCCGAGGGTCGGAAGGGGACGTCCATCCCCCTGTTCAGCCGGATCGTGGCCGTGGCCGACGTGTGGGACGCGCTGTGCGCCGAGCGGGTCTACAAGGACGCGGTGCCCCCGCTCGCCGCGGCCGCGTATCTGCGCAAGCACGAGGGCATCCGCTTCGAGGCCGACATGGTGCGCACTTTTCTCGCTCGGATGGCCTTCTTCCCCGTGGGCAGCATCGTGCGGCTGGCTGACGGACGCGTCGGCGTCATCGCCCGCCAGGACGAGTCCGGTCCCGACGCGCCGTGGGTGGTGGCCGTGGGAGACGCGGGCAATCGCCTCCTGGAACCCGCGTGGGTCCAGACCGGACCCAAGGGCGTGGCCATCGCGCACCTGATGGCGGACTATCCCCCGTCGCTTCTGCAGCAATGGCGCCGCAAGGGGGCGGAGCCCCTCCGCATCCCCCCGGACACGAGCTGGCAGGTCGAGGACCGGCCTCAGGTGCGCCACCACGAGGAACCGGCCTAAGCCACCTGCGGCCAGGTGACATGGCCCTCCCCGGACCCGCTGCGCCCCCTCCCCCTCCCTTTCACGTCCCCTCGCCTGCCCAAAGCCTTCATGGCGGCTGCCCGTTGGGCTGGTACCATCCCAACGCTTCACAGA
>JAJZYS010000082.1 GCA_021797925.1 Bacillota bacterium | reverse complement strand
AGTGCTCAGGCGCGAGGAAGTCACGCTCGCCGAGCTCCTGGAACTGGTGAGCGCGCGAACCGAACGCGTGGTCGTGACCGTGGAGCAGGAAATCTAGGATATGGGAAACTGGTGCGTGAATTCGACCTGGTGACCGACGAGCGCAAACGGGGAGGCTTGTCCATACCCATGGGATCAAAAGCGGGGGCTTCAGGTCGTAGCGAGGGTTCCAGGGGAGCTTCGCGACTGAGCAAGGGACTTACGGCGTTGCGCATGCTCAGCCGGGAAGCCATGTCCGGCGGTGACGTCGCCCGAGGACTGCAGGTGGACCGCAGTACAGCGTTGCGGCTGCTTCGGGAGTTGGAGTCCCTCGGCTATGTTCGGCGAGACCCGGCTTCGCGTCGATACGAAGTGGTCATGGAAAAGATCTATGCACTCCTCCCGCGCGAGCCCAGCGGAAGGAACGCGAGCGACGAGATCCGCGAGATCCTCCTGCAGATTCGCGACGAGTCCAAGGAGGCGGCCATGTTTGCGGTTCCCGCCGAGGACTCCATGGTCTACATGGAGTTCTTGCCGGCGCTCTTTCCCGTGTCGGTGCGGGAGGACCGCGGGTCGGTTCGCCCCATGAGCACGTCCGCGGTCGGGCGGGCGTATCTCGCCGCCCTGGAGGTGGCCAGCTTCGAAGAGGCCCTGACGCGTCTGGGCCGCAGGGGAGAACGCTCGCTGTCGGCCGCGAGGCTGGAGGATCTTCGCCGGGAGGTCGCCCTGACCCGGGAGCGAGGCTACGCGGTGGACAACAACGAGACGATCCCGGGGGTGGCCTGTGTGGCCGTACCGTTGTTCGCGCGCGGGCTGCTCATCGGTGCGGTGGGGATCACGGCACCGCGCGACCGGCTGCCCGCCGACCTCATCGACCGGTGGGGCCGACGCCTGCAGGAGATCCCCCGGGAGAAGAGCTGGGCATACGGGACGCGAGCGGCCGCGTACGGAGCCGCAACAGTGGCCGACGAGCCCCGACCGCAGTCGCTGCAGAGGTAGGTGAGGGCGTGGCCGTCAACGACGTCGGGCGCACCATCGGCATGACGGTGGGCCTTCCGAGGCTCGATCTCGAGACGGCTTTCTCCGTCCTGGCGGCGGCGGGATTTCAGGCCGTGGAGGTGTTCATCGGCCAGCTGGGCCCGGGCATCGTCGAGGTGCCGCTGTTCGAGGCGCACGCGGCGGCCGCCGCCGCCGCGGCGCAGGACGCGGGCCTCATGGTCGCGACCCTGAACTGCATCGACCGCCCCCTCGATCCCTTCCGGGACGAGGCGGCCCTCGCGGCCGCGGCGGAGCAGGTGGCGGGGTACCTGCGCCTGGGCGCGGCCGCGGGGGCGCGGCGCATCCTGGTCTGGGACGGCGAGATCGACGAGCCCGATCTCGTCGCCCGTGCGCCCCGCATGCTCGCGGCGTGCATCGGACGCGCGCGTGAGGCGTGTGGCCTCGCGGATCCGCCCGACGTCGCGGTGGAGCTTCACCCCAACACCTTTGCGTTCCGGCACGCCGCGCACGAGGAGACGGCGGAGCGCCTGCGCTCGGTCGGAGCCGGGGTCTGCCTGGACTTCGCCCATGCCGCCGTCGCCTTCGGCCGGGACTTCCTCGACCGGCTCGGCCCCGGGCTGCTCGCGGCTGTCACCCACATCCACTACGCCGACAGCGACTGCGTCAGCGAACAGCTGCACTTCCCGCCGGGGCTAGGTGTGCTGGACCTGGATGCGATCACCGGGGCGCTCGTCGGCACGGGCCTGCCGGTGGCCTGGGATCTCTTCGGGTGGCCCGGCCCGCGCGCCGCCATGGCGAAGGGCATGGAGCGTTACCGCGCGGCCGTGCGGGCCATCGCGACGGGCTCCACGGGGGCAGGCCCGGCATGAGGGCCGCCGTGCTGCGCGCGTTGCCGGCGCGCGAGCTCAGCGTCGAAGCCGTCGAGGCGCCCCGGGGCCCGGACGGATGGCTCGAGGTTGCCGTGGAGGCCTGCGGCATCTGCGGCACCGACCTGCACATCCTCGCGGGGGAGTCCTACCGTCCCGAACTGCCCTTCGTCCTCGGGCACGAACCGTGCGGCATGGTCGTGCGCGCATACGGCGACGGTGGTGCGGGCGAGCTGCTCGGCAAGCGCGTCGTCGCGTCGATCTTCGTCGGATGCGGGGCGTGTGCCCAGTGCCTCATCGGCAACGAGCGCCTGTGCGAGCGCGGGGCGCGGATCACGGGGGTCGCGGGGTTGTGGGGCGGCTTCGCCGAGCGGCTGGCGCTGGCGCCGGCGCAGGCGGTCGAGGTGCCCGGCGGGCTCGCCCCGGCCGAGGCGGCCGCCCTGGTGGACGCCGGGGCCACGGCCCACAATGCGGCCCGCGTCGCCCACGCCCACGGTGAAGGCCGCACGCTGGTGCTCGGCGGCGGTCCGGTCGGGTTCCTCACCGCGTCCATCCTGAGATCCCTGGGCCGCGAGTGCGCGGTGGTCGAGCCCAGCGGGCCCCGCCGCGAACTGCTCGCGGCGCGGGGCCATGCCACCCTGGCCTCCCTGGACCGCCAGGCGGCCGACGCCGACATCGTGATCGACTGCGCGGCTGCGGAGCAGAACCTGCCCCGGTCTCTCGAACGACTGCGCCCCCGTGGCCTGTTCCTGGCGGTGGGCTACACCCGTGTGCCCGACCTCGACATGGCGGTGGTCTCCAGAAAGGAGCTCACCATCCGGGGCATCCGCTCGGGTCGCCGGGAGGATCTCGTCCAGGTGCTCCAGCTCGCGGTGAAGGGGGTGATCGACACACCCCCCGTGACCGTATGGCCGCTCGAGCGCGTGAACGAGGCGCTGGAGCAGCTGCGTCAGCAGCGTGTGGCGGGCAAGGCCGTGATCACCGTGGGATAGACGCGTCGGACCTTTCGACTGAAGCCGCGCAGAGGAGGAGACCTTCGTTGGATAAGCTCGTCATCACCGTCACCGTCGATTCCAGCATGTCATATCCCGGCAACCCCAACATGCCGCCCATCGAAGACACCCGGGCGGTGGCCGCCGAGTACATCCGGGCCATCGACGCCGGCGCGTCGATCGTGCACCACCACGGCGTGCACCACCTGGAAACGGAGATCCAGGCCGACGGGCGCAAGCTCTCCAAGGTGGACTTCGACGGCTGGCGCGATCTGACCGAGCGCATCCGCAGCGAGCGCAAGCCGGTGGTGCAGTTCGGGATCGCGAGCGCCAGGCTTCCGGAGAAGATCAAGCTTATGACACTGGCGCCGGATATGATGTCGTATGCCTTCAACGTGCATGACGAATACTTCCGTCCCGATCCCGACTATCCGGCCAACGAGATGTACGCGCTCCACCCGCGGGACGAGCTGGAGGAGTTCTGCCGCGCCGCTCAGGCCAACGGGGTCAAGCCCGAGGTCGAGTGCTTCTACACGGGAGCCTTCTGGAACCTCGAGTTCATCCGGCGCAAGGGGCTCTTGGACGATCCCGTGTGGGCCACGCTCTTTCTGGGCTGGGAGGGTGGCGCGTGGACTCCGCCGACGCCGGACGCGCTGCTGTACCTCGTCCATCACCTGCCGCCCCAGACGAACTGGAACGTCAGCGTCATGAACCCGCAGCTGCAGTGGGGGCTCTTGGCGATCGCGATCGCGATGGGCGGGCACGTCCGCGTGGGATGGGAAGACAACCCCTTCCTGCCCGACGGAACGTACGCGCGCAGCAACGCGGAGCTGGTCGACGTGGTCACGGCCATGGCCAGGGCGACGGGCAGGGAGGTCGCCTCGCCCGACGAGGCCCGGGCGATCATCGGGCTGCCGGTCGGGATCCGGGTGTGAACGAACAACAGGTCCTCGAGCTCTTTCACACGTGCAGCAACTGGGAGCGCTGGGGACCCGGCGACGATCGCGGTACGCTCAACTACATCACGCCGCAGGTCCGTTTGCGCGCGCTGCGCTCGGTGCGCCACGGCGAGCCCGTGTCCCTGGGGAGGGACCTGCGCGCCTCGCGCTCCAGCTGGCACGCCATGCTCTACGTCGGCCCGGACCCGATCAGCACCGCCGACGTGCTGACCGTCGCCCCCCACGGTTTCGACGTCACCCATGTGGACGCGCTGGGCCACGGCCTGTTCCAGGGCCGCGGGTACGGTGGGCGCCAAGCCTCCGAGACCGTGACGGCGGGGGGCCTCGCCCACGCGTCGATCGCGGCCATGGCGGACGGCGTCGTCACCCGGGGCGTCCTCCTCGACGTGGCCGCGGCGAGCGGGGTTGCGTACCTTCCCGCCGATGCGGGGGTGGGCGTGGGCGATCTCGAGGCGGCGCAGCGGATCGCCGGCGTCGCGGTCCAGCCGGGCGACGCGATCTTCGTGCACACGGGCCGGGACCGGCGCGAGGCGGCCGAAGGGGTGGCGGGGGATGACGCCCCGCGGCCCGGACTTTTGCCCGAGTCCGTCCTCTGGCTGCACGAGCGCCAGATCGCGATGTACAGCGGCGACTGCATCGAGCGGATGCCCAGCGGCTACCCGCGCGTGCCCATGCCCCTGCACCAGATCGGCCTCGTGGCCATGGGCCTCGCCATCCTGGACAATCCCGACATGGAGCGGTTGCTCGCGGCGACGGATCGCTATGAAAGCTCCGCCTTCCTGCTCGTGGTCGCCCCGCTGCGGATCGGGGGGGGGACCGCCAGCGCGGTCAACCCGCTCGCCGTCTTCTGAGGGCGGCCCCGCAGGGCTTTGCGAAGGCGCGCCGAGGCCTGAGCCCGCGTCGTGCCCGTCGTCGCGGCGTCCCATCCGCAGCCCGCGGCAGCTGGGGACCCGGGCATATGAGGAGGACAAGGGCTTGCATAGAGCTTCAGCTACCCGGTTCGGCGTGTGGACCATGACCGCGGATCCCGTCGTCGTGGAGGCGCTCGCCCGTTCGGGTGCAGACTTCATCGGCATCGACTGCCAGCACGGCTTTTTCGCCTTCGAGAAGGCCGCGCGGGCGATCCAGATCGCGAACCTCTGCTCTCTGACCGCCTACGTGCGCATCGCCATGGACCAGCTGGGCTGGGTGCCGCGGCTGCTGGACGCGGGGGCGGACGGGGTCATCGCGGCGATGGTGGAGGGGCCCGAGGACGCGCGGCGGGCCGTCGCCGCCACCCGCTACCAGCCGGCGGGGACGCGCAGCTACGGCGGGCAGCGCTACGGCCTTCGCAGCGAACCCGCCGACCCGCGCGATCTGCGCGTGGACGTGTTCGCCATGGTCGAGACCGCGTCCGCGGTGCGCTCGGTGGACGAGATCGCGGCCACCGCGGGCCTGGCCGGCCTCTTCGTGGGACCGGTGGACCTGGCCCTGGCGCTGTCGCTGCGCTATTCGGAGGCGCCGGCCGACGGCGACTGGCAGGCGAGTGTCGAGGCGACCCGGGACGCGTGCCACCGCCGCGGGCTGCGCGCGGGCAACTTCGCGTCCGATGGCGACCACGCCGCTCGGCTCACGGCCGGCGGTTTCGACGACGTCGTCGTCTCCAGCGACATCGCCGTGCTGCGCGCCGCCATGGCTGAGCAGCTGGACCGGGCGGGTTCACGCGGGAGCCGCTGACGCCGCCGGTCGTAGGCCGTATCCCCGCCAGCCCTGGACGCGCCGGACGGCGAGCCCGGGCCGAGGCGATCCGAGCCGATGCTCTCGCGCGAGGAGAGACGAGATGAAGGAGTACATCGTGCTGGACCCGGCACACGCGACCCACGTCGCCGAGGCGGTCCTGACGGCGTGGGGGACCCCGCCGCAGGACGCCCGGACCGTCGCCGAGCACCTCGTGGAAAACGAGCGCTGCGGCATCCCTTCGCACGGGCTCATGCGCATTCCCCAGTACGTCGCCGAGATCGAGCGCGGCGAGATCGACACCGGGGCGCAGCCCGTCGTGCGGGAGTCCCCAGCAGACGCCCACATCGTGATCGAGGCGCGCCGCTGCTTCGGGCCGGTCGCCTGCGGCCTCGCCGTCGAGCTGGCCGCGAAGGCGTGTGAGGCCCGGGGGCTGGCGGCCGTCACCGTCCTGCAGGCCGGGCACGCCGGCCGGATCGGCGCCTATCCCGAGGCCCTGGCCCGGCGGGGGCTCTTCGGACTCGCGGTGTGCAGCGGGCCCCGCTCCGGGCATCGCGTGGCCCCCTTCGGCGGCACCCAGGGCCGGCTGGCCACCAATCCCATCGCGTACGCCCTCGCCACCGGCGGCGAGATGGTGTCGGCGGACTTCTCCACGAGCGCCATCCCCGAGGGCAAGGTCCGGCTGCTCGCGCAGCTGGGGCAGCGGGCGCTCCCCGGTTCGCTGCTCGACGCGGCCGGCCGGGAGACGGACGATCCCGCCGTGCTGTACGCCACGCCCCCGGGGACGATCCAGCCGCTGGGCGGGAGGCACTTCGGCCACAAGGGCATGGCCCTCGGGATCCTCGTCGAGGTGCTGGCCACCCTCTACGGGGGCGAGGACGCCACCGATCCCGGGCGGGTGGGCAACAACGTCACCCTGCTCGCGTTTCGCCCGCCGGGGAGTTTCGCGGTCCACGCCGCGCGCCTTGCCGAGTACCTCCGCAGCTCTCCTCCCGCGGACCCCCGGCGGCCGGTGATGCTGCCCGGCGAGCCCGAGGCGGCGCGGCGCAAGGAGCCCCGCATCCGCCTGGCGGGCAGCACCTGGGACCAGATCGTGAAGACCGCCGCGCGCCGCGACCTCGCGGTGGAGGAGGCCTCCTCGTGACCGGGGCGCCGTGGGGCCTCGAGGGCAAGGCCGCCCTGGTGACGGGGGGAGCCTCGGGCATCGGCGCGGCCCTGGCCGAAGCGCTCGCGGAGCAGGGGGCGCGGGTGCGCATCGCCGACATCCGGCCGGCGGCGGCCACCCTGGCGGCGATCGCGGAGCGAGGCGGGCAGGCCGACGCCGTGCGCGTCGACCTGCGCGAGGAGGAGGCGGTCGACCGCATGGCCGCCGCCGCCGCCGAGGATATGGGCGGGATCGACCTGTACGTGAACGTGGCCGCCCGCTGGGCCTTTGAACCGGTGACGGCGCTGACCTGCGGGACGTGGAACGACATCCTCGCGACGAACCTCACCGCGTGCGCGCTGGCGTGCCGCACGGTGGCCCGCCGCATGATCCGCCAGGGATCCGGCAGCATCCTGATCGTCGGGTCCACGGTGACCTGCGCGCCGGCCTACGGCCAGGCGGCGTACCGCGCCTCCAAGGCCGCGCTGCGCTCGTACATGGAGACCCTGGCGATCGAGCTGGCGCCGTTCGGCATCCGGGTGAACATGCTGACCCCCGGACCGTTTCCGACCGCCCTGGCGGGAGACCTGCCGGCGGAGGCGCGGGCGGCCGCCGCCCGCGAGGTTCCGCTGGGCCAGCGCGAGGGCCGACTCGAGGAGCTCGGCCCGGCGGCGCTGCTGCTGCTGTCCGACCGGCTCGCTTCGTTCATCACGGGCGCCGAGCTGACGGTCGACGGCGGGCTGCACCTGCGGCCGCTCTACGTGGGCGACGCGCAGGCCGTGCGGGCGCTCAACGCCTGACCGGGGACGCGCCCGCCGGACGCACCCTTGACACGCACCCGGGTTACCCCTACGCTTTTGCGAAAGGCGTCGGTCAAGTCGGGAAAATCGCAACGGTCCCGGTGGAGCCCGCGGACCAGATCACCACGCGTCGGGAGGTTGCGAGGTGGCGGAGCCGTACGTGGTTCGCTTCGAAGAAGGTTCGAAGGAGGATCAGGCGCGCCTTGGCGGCAAGGGGGCCGGCCTGGCGGAGATGACGCGCCTGGGGCTGCCGGTCCCGCCCGGATTCGTCGTGACCACCGACGCCTGCAGGGCGTACATGAAGCTGGGCGGAGTGTTCCCGGCGGGGCTCGAGGAAGAGGTCTGGCAGGCCGTCGGGGAGCTTGAGCGTCAAACCGGCAAGCGCCTCGGGGACCAAGAGCGTCCGCTGCTGCTCTCGGTGCGTTCGGGCGCCCAGGTCTCCATGCCCGGCATGATGGACACGGTGCTGAACCTCGGCCTGAACCCCGCGACCGCCGAGGCGCTGGGCCGGCGGGCGGGCCAGCGATTCGCGCTCGACTGCCATCGCCGGTTCATCCAGATGTTCGGCAACGTGGTGCTGCACCTGGAGCATGACGCCTTCGAATCGATCCTGCGGGAGGAGCGCGCGGCCCAGGGTGTGGCGAGCGACCCGGAGCTTGACGAGGCGCACCTGCGCCGGATCATCGACCGCTACCTCGAGCTCGTCGAGCGCGTCAGCGGCGGCGCCTTTCCCCAGGACCCGCGGCGCCAGCTCCTGCTCGCGGTGCGGGCGGTCTTCGACTCCTGGCAGAACCCAAGGGCAAAGGTGTACCGGCGCGTCCACGGCATCTCCGACGATCTCGGCACGGCGGTCACCGTGCAGGCCATGGTGTTCGGCAACCTCGGCCCGTCGTCGGGCACGGGCGTGCTCTTCTCCCGCGACCCCAGCACCGGGGCGCGGGAGCTTTACGGCGAGTATCTCGCGCAGGCCCAGGGGGAGGACGTCGTCGCCGGGATTCGCACGCCGCGGCCCATCGCCCAGCTGGCCCTGGACATGCCCCAGGTCCACCGGGAGCTGGAGCGCGTGGCCCGGCTCCTCGAGGAGCACTACCGGGACATGCAGGACGTGGAATTCACCGTGGAGGACGGCCGCCCGTACGTCCTTCAGACGCGGGCGGGCAAGCGCTCGGCGGCCGCCGCGGTCAGGGTGGCCGTGGACCTGGCGCACCAGGGCTGGATCGACCGGGCCGAGGCCGTTCGCCGGGTGACGCCGGAGCAGCTGGACCAGCTCCTGCACCCGGGCGTGCATCCCGACGCCGCCAACGAGGTCCTGGCCCGGGGGCTCCCGGCTTCGCCCGGAGCGGCCACGGGCCGGATCGTCTTCGACGCGGACACGGCGGAGCGCCTGGGGCGGCAAGGCGAGCGGGTGATCCTGGTGCGGCCCGAGACCACGCCCGACGACATCCACGGCATCGTCGCGGCCCAGGGCGTGCTGACCACGCGCGGCGGCATGACCTGCCACGCCGCGATCGTGGCGAGGGGCATGGGCAAACCGTGCGTCGTCGGGTGCGAGTCGCTGCGCGTCGACGTGCAGGGCAGAGAGGTCCGGGTTCAAGGGGGCGTCCTGGGCGACGACGAGGTCATCTCCATCGACGGCTCCACCGGCCGGGTGTTTCGCGGGAGCGTGCCGATGATCCAGCCCGGGATGGGCGAAGAGACGCTGGAGCTGCTCGCGTGGGCGGACGGGATCCGACGGCTGGGGGTGATGGCCAACGCGGACACCCCCGAGGACGCCGAACTCGCCCGCCGGTTCGGGGCGGAGGGCGTGGGCCTGTGCCGGACCGAGCACATGTTCATGGCGCGCGATAGGCTGCCGGTGGTGCAGGCCATGATCCTCGCCGAGGACCAAGCGCAGCGCAGCGCCGCTCTCGATCGCCTCATGCCCATGCAGGAAGGGGACTTCTACGGCATCCTCAAGGCCATGGCGGGCCTGCCGGTGGCGATCCGGCTGCTCGACCCCCCGCTGCACGAGTTCTTGCCCGACATCGAGGAGCTGGCCGTCGAGGTCGCGCTGCTGGATGAGCGCGGGGAGCAGTGGAGCGAGGAGTACCAGCGCAAGAGCGCGGTGCTCCACAAGGCGCGTCAGCTGGCGGAGTTCAACCCCATGCTGGGATTTCGCGGGTGCCGCCTGGGCCTGATCCACCCCGAGATTTACCGGATGCAGGCGCGGGCCATCTTCCGCGCGGCCGCCCGGCTGGTGCGCGAGGGCGTGGACGCGCGTCCGGAGGTGATGATCCCGCTTGTGAGCGAACCGCGGGAGATCGAGGCGATCCGCCGCGACGTGGCCCAGGTGCACGAGGAGGTCGCCCGCGAGAGCGGCGTCGCGCTCCCCCTGGTCGTGGGCACCATGATGGAGGTGCCGCGCGCGTGCCTTTTGGCGGATCGGATCGCCCGGCACGTCGACTTTCTCTCGTTCGGCACCAACGACCTCACGCAGACGACGTTCGGCTTCAGCCGCGACGACGCCGAGGGGAAGTTCCTGACCCGCTACCTCCAGGACGGGATCCTCGCCGACAATCCGTTTGCCGTGCTCGACCGGGAGGGAGTAGGCCAGCTGGTCGCGATGGGAGTGGCCCGCGCCCGGTCCGTGAAACCGGCGGTTCGCGCGGGCGTCTGCGGTGAGCACGGCGGGGAGCCGCGCTCCATCGCCTTCTGCCACCAGCGCGGTCTCACCTACGTGTCGTGCTCGCCCTACCGCGTGCCCCTGGCGCGGCTGGCCGCGGCCCAGGCGGCGCTCGAGGGCTGACGCCCACGGCGGCGGGCATCCTACCCCCGCCGGCGCGTGTGCTCGTGCAGCTGGGCCACGGCGACCGCCTCGCCGATGGCCACGCCGATCGCCTGGAGCTTCTCCACGTCCTCCGGCTTGAACGGCTCGTCGAGGCTGCGATAGACGACCAGCACCCCCTGGGGCTGTCCGCCCAGGGAAGTGAGCGGCAGGAACACCCCGGCGTGATGTTCGCCCGTCCGGGCCAAGGCGTAGCGCGGGTCGCTCTCCACGTCGTCCAGCACGAGCGGGCGGTCGGACTGCAGGGCCGCCCACGCCAGCCCCCTGCCCCGGGGCAGGGTGGACCCCAGGCCGAAGTCGAGCACGTCCCGGTGGGTCGAGGCGGCGCGGAGCAGGCCGCCGCCGGCGTCAAGCACCAGCAGGCTGTGGGCCACCGCGTGCATCTCCTCGGCCAGGAGGCCGTCGACCACCTGGCCCAGCGCGGTGACGTCGAGCACCGCGCGCAGGCGCTCCCCGAGCTTGCGGAAGACCCGCCAGGCCGCGATTTGGGCGTCGGCCTGCTGGGAGGCGAGGGAGTGCCCCGTTCCGGCGGCCGGCGCACTGCGGGCGGTGCTCTTCACGCTTGCCAGATCCCGCTCCAGCACGTCGACCACCGCCGGGTCGAATTGGGTGCCCGCCGCCGCCCGGATCCGGGCCACGGCCTCCTCCAGGGAGCACGCGGGCCGGTACGGCCGGTCGGTCGTCATGGCGTCCAGGGCGTCGGCCACCGTGATGATCCGGGCCTCAACGGGGATCAGCACGCCGGCGAGGCCGTCCGGGTACCCGTGACCGTCCCACCACTCGTGGTGGTGGCGCACCGCCGGGGCGACGCTGGCGAGATCCCCGGCCTCGGCGACGATGTCCGCGCCGATGGCGGCGTGGGTCATCATCAGTGCGCGCTCGGCGTCGTCGAGGGCGCCCGGCTTGTAAAGGATCGCGTCGGGGATGGCGATCTTGCCCACATCGTGCAGGAGCCCGCCGTAGACGGTGCGCTCCAGGGTCGCTGCGTCAAGCCCCAGACCCGCGCCCAGGGTGCGGGCGTACTGGGAGACCCTGGTCGAGTGGCCGTAGACCGCCTTCTCCCTGGCGTCGGTGATCTCGGTCAGAAGATGCAGCAGGGCGTCGGACCGGGCCGACTGCTCGCGCACGAAGCGCGGCACCTGGAGGGTGGCGGCGAGCTGGGCGGCGACGGTGAGCCCCAGCTGCTCGTCGTGGACGGTGAAGCCGGGGCTGAACCGCCGGTTGACGAAGATCAGGGCGCCCTGGGCGGGCGTGAGGTGATGGATCGGCACACCCAGGAAGCTCCGGACCCCGGGCAGGCTCGGACCGGAGCCGGCGGCCTCGGGGCGCGCGGGACCGGCCATGGCGCGCACCGGCTGGTCGCTGTGGCGCACCTGCTCGAGGAGCCGGCGCACGTCGGCTTCAAGCCCGGTCTGCCCGCCCTCG
>JAJZYS010000081.1 GCA_021797925.1 Bacillota bacterium | reverse complement strand
AGTGTGCAGTTTTTACCCCCAGCCGGCGCATGAGCGCCACGTCCTCGGGATAGCGGTGGTAGTGGTCGCACGCCACCCTGCCGCTGTTTCCGTCCCGGATCTTGCCGGGCAGCTCGCAGAACGTGCCCCAGATCGACGGACCCCGGCCGTCCCCCCGGGCGGCGCCCTCGATCTGGTAGGCCGACGCAGGGGAGCGCGCGGCACCAGGAAGTGGACGGTGAGCGCTTGCACGTCGAGTAGCGGCGCCCTCGACGACTCCGTGGCCATCACCTCCCCATTCCCTCGACGAGATGGCACGCGGCACCGCGGACGCCGTCGGACCGCCACACCGGGTCCTCCGTCCGGCAGTGGGCCATCGCCTTGGGGCAGCGCGGGCGGAACCGGCAGCCCGTCGCCAGATCCGCGAGGTCCGGCGGACTGCCCGGGATGCCCGACATGCGGACCTTCTCGCCCGTCAGGCCCGGGAACGAGCGGGTGAGCCCCTGGGTATACGGATGCCTCGGCCCGCGCAGGATCTCCCCGGCGGGAGCCGGCTCCACGAGGCGCCCCGCATACATGATGGCGATGGCGTCCGCAATGTCGAGGAGCAGGGACAGGTCGTGGGTGACGAACAAGTTGACCCCCGCCACGCGGGGAAGGCCAGTCTGCCCGTAGCGGGGACTGCGGACGCAGGAGATGTTCTCGGGGCTGAAGTCCTTGAGCAGGAACGGCCCCGTGCCCACGGGGTGGGAGTTGCGCCACTTGGACGGATGCTTCACCGACTTCCAGATGTGCTCGGGGACGTGAACACGTGAACTTGAAAGTTTTTCTCGATGAGCGGAATCGTCCTGGTCAGACAACAAACCGCAAACGTATCGGGACCGATCGCAAGCTTTTGCCCGGCGAATCGTCCCCATCGCCGGAGATTTCGCCGGGCAACCTGTCCCGTAACGTTTTCTATTCCAGCCGACCCGTCACCCGCTCCTCCTGCGCAGCCCCCGGGGGCACGGGCTCACCGGGTCCGACCCGCCTGGTACTCCTGCAACGACAGGCACGGCCCCTCCATCACCTCGTCGAGCGCCTCCGCCATGGCCCGGGCGGTGTCGATGGAGGTGAGGCAGGGCACGCGCCGCTCGGTGGCCGCACGTCGCAGCAGCCTGCCCTCGTGCTCGCCCGGCGGGCGCGTGTCGATGATCAGTCCCACCCGCCCCCCGCGCACCAGGTCGATCGCGTCGGGGGAGGCCTCGCCCACGTCGGGCACTCGCTCCGAGCGGATCCCCTGCGCCCGCAGGGCCCGGTGGGTCGCGTCCGTCGCGTACAGGCCAAAGCCCAGGATCTCCAGTTCCCGGGCCACGCCGACAGCCTCGCCCATCTGGCGCTCCGAGGCCATGACGAGCACCCCCGCGCGCGGCTTGGGCGCCAGCGAAGCCGCCACCAGCGCCTTCTTGAGCGCCCGCGGGTAGATGGGGTCGATCCCGATCACCTCGCCCGTGGACTGCATCTCGGGGCCCACCCGGGCGTCGATGCTGAGCTTGGACCACGAGAACACGGGGCACTTGACCGCCACGAACGGCGGTTCCGGCCACAGCCCGTCGGGCGCGCCCAGCTCGGCGAGCCCTCGGCCCAGCCCCACCTGGGTCGCGAGATCCACGATGGGGCAGCCGGACACCTTCTCCAGAAAGGGGATCGTCCGCGACGCCCGGGGATTGGCCTCGATCACCTGCAGCCGGTCGTCCTTGAGCACGTACTGGATGTTGATGTGGCCCCGGACCCCGAGCCCCAGGCTGATGGCCCGGGTCATCTCCACGATCCGGGCCCGGATCCGAGGCCCCAGCCGCCGGGGGGGATACACGGCGATGGAGTCCCCGGAATGCACGCCGGCGCGCTCGATGTGCTGGAGGATGCCCGCCACCACCACCCGCTCGCCGTCCGCGACCGCGTCCACCTCGAGCTCCGCTCCCTCCACGTAGGCGTCGAGCAGGATGGCGCCGCTCCCCAGCGAGCCGGCGCTAAGCGCGTCGAGGAGCTCCGTCGGGTCCTGCACGATACGCATCGCCCGTCCGCCCAGGACGTAGGAGGGACGCACCAGCAGGGGATAGCCCACCGCCCCCGCCCGCTCCATCGCCTCCGCCGGCGTCATCGCCGCCACCCCGCGGGGGCGGTCGATGCCGATGGACTGGAGCAGGGCGTCGAAGCGGCCGCGGTCCTCCGCCTGGTCGATGACCTGGGCGCTGGTGCCCAGCACAGGGTACCCGGCGGCCTCCACGGCCCGGGCCAGGTTCAGCGCGGTCTGCCCGCCCACGCCCACCATCACCCCCGCGGGTCGCTCCCGGTCCAGGATCTCCAGCACCTCCTCGGCCCGGAGCGGTTCGAAGTACAGCCGGTCGCTGCGCGACCAGTCGGTGGAGACCGTCTCGGGGTTGGAGTTGATCATCACCGCCCGCACGCCGCGGCGGCGCAGGGCCCCGATGGCCTCGACCGCGCAGGCGTCGAACTCGATCCCCTGGCCGATGCGGATCGGCCCGGATCCCAGCACCACCACCACCGGCGGATCCAGGGGTCCCACCTCGTCCTCTTGCTCGTAGGTGCCGTAGTAGTACGGGGTCACCGCCGCAAACTCGCCGGCGCACGTGTCCACGAGCTTGTACACCGGCCGGATGCCCCACCGCTGGCGCAGCGCCCGCACCTGGGCCTCGGTCTGTCCGGTGGCCAGGGCGATCCGTTCGTCGGAAAGCCCCTCGCGCTTGGCCCAGCGCAAAAGCTCCGGGTCGAGGTCCGCTCCCGCCCGGGCCACGGCGGCCTCGGACTCGACGATCCGCAAGAGCTCCGCGAGGAAGAAGCGGCTGATGTTCGTCTCGCGGTGAATCCGCTCCAGGGGGGCGCCACGGCGCAAAAGTTCCATCACGACGCTCAGCCGCCGGTCGTCGGCCGAGCGCGCCCGCTCCCAGAGCACCGGTTCCTCCACCGCCTCCAGGGCGCTGTCCACGAGGTCGCCATCGGTGTCGAGCGACCGGAACGCCTTCTGGATGGCGGCCCGGAAGGTGCGCTCGATGGCCATGACCTCGCCGGTGGACTTCATCTGGGTGCCCAGCTGCCGGTCCGCCGCGGAGAACTTGTCGAACGGCCAGCGGGGAACCTTGACCACGACGTAGTCGAGCGCCGGCTCGAACAGCGCCGTGGTGGTCTGGGTGATGGGGTTGGGAATCTCGTCGAGCCTGAGCCCCACGGCGATCTTGGCGGCGACCCGGGCGATGGGGTAGCCCGTCGCCTTGGAGGCCAGGGCGCTGGAGCGGCTCACCCGCGGGTTCACCTCGATCACCCGGTAGCTGCCGGCGTTCAGGTCCACCCCGAACTGGATGTTGCACGCCCCTTTGACCCCCAGGGCCCCGACGATGCGGAAGGCCGCGCTGCGCAGCCGCTGGATCACCGGGTCCGGCAGGGTCTGACAGGGCGCGCAGACGATGGAGTCGCCGGTGTGAATCCCCATGGGGTCGAGGTTCTCCATGTGGCAGACCGCCACGATCTGGCCGGCGCCGTCGCGCACCACCTCGAACTCGACCTCGATCTGCCCGGCGATGCTCTCCTCGAGGAGCACCTGGTGCACCGGGCTTTCCTCCAGGCCCAGGGACAGCACCCGCTCCAGAGCGGCCGCGTCGCGGGCCACGCCCCCGCCCGAACCCCCCAGGGTGTACGCGGGCCGTACCACCAGGGGCAGTCCCACCTGGTCCGCGAACGTCATGCCGGCCTGGACGTCGGTGACGATGACGCTGCGCGGGATGGGCTCCCGAAGCTCCAGCATCAGGGCGCGGAAGGCCTCGCGGTCCTCGGCCCGGCGAATGGCGGCGACCCCGGTCCCCAGGATCCTGACCCCCAGCGCGTCGAGCACGCCCGCGTCCGAGAGCGCCACCGCCAGGTTCAGCCCCATCTGCCCGCCCACCGTGGCCACGATGCCGTCCGGACGCTCGCGCTCCAGGATGCGGCGCACCGAGTCCAGGGTCAGGGGCTCCAGGTACACGCGCTCGCTCAGGGCCGGATCGGTCATGATGGTGGCCGGGTTCGAGTTGACGAGCAGGGTGCGGATCCCCTCCTCGTTGAGGGCCTCGACCGCCTGGGTCCCCGAGTAGTCGAACTCCGCCGCCTGGCCGATGACGATGGGCCCGGACCCGATGACGAGGACCGAGCGGATGCCGGGATCCCTCATGAGCCAAGCTCCGCCACGAACCGCTCCAGGATCCCGTGCGCGTCCCACGGACCCGGCCCGGCCTCGGGGTGGAACTGCACGCCCCACGCCCGCCGGCCCCGGACCGCGATGCCCTCGATCGTGCCGTCATGCAGGTCCTCGTGGGTGACCACGAGTTCCGGCGGCAGGGACTCGGGAGCGACGGCGTAGCCGTGGTTGTGGGTGGTCAGGTAGCTCAGGCCGGTGCCGAGGTCGCGCACGGGGTGGTTCACCCCGTGATGGCCGAAGAGCAGGGGCCGGGTCTTCGCACCGAAGGCGATGCCCAGGAGCTGGTGCCCCAGGCAGATGCCCAGGGTCGGCAGCCGCTCGGCGATCCGCCGGATCCCCGGAGCAAACCGGTCGAGGTCCATGGGATCGCCGGGGCCGTTGGAGACGACCACGCCCTCGGTGCCGTCCTCGAGCAGGGCGTCCAGGTCCACCGCGGCGGGCACCACCCGCACCCGCGCCCCGGCCCGCTTGAGGATGGTGAGGATCGAACCCTTGCGGCCGAAGTCCACCACCGTCACCCGGCGGCCCTGCTCCGACGGCGCGGGCGGCGCGGCCGCCGCGACCACCCGCTCCACCCAGCGCGAGAGCGGTTGGGGGGGGCCCACCGGGGCCTCGTGGCGGTCGATCCGGCCCCATGCCGTGCCGCCCTGGCGCAGGCGCCGCGTCAGCGCCCGCGTGTCGACACCGGTGAGCACCGTGACCCCCTCGCGCCGGCAGCGCTCCCCCAGGTCGTCGGGCCCCATGGGCGAGAGCTCCCGCACCACCAGCGCCCGGGCCCAGAAGCGACCCGACTCCAGGTGCTCGGGACGCACCCCGTAGTTGCCGATCTGGGGATAGGTGAACACCAGGATCTGCCCCGCGTAGGACGGGTCGGAAAGCGCCTCGCTGTAGCCGGCCATGGCGGTGCAGAAGACCACCTCGCCCTCGACCGCCTGGCCGGCTCCCGCCAGCGACCCCGCGTACACCGAACCGTCCTCCAGATAGAGCGCCCCACCGGCCAACGATGCCCCTCCCTCACGTCCCTCGACGACACGCCGGCCAGCCCCGGCGGGACATTATGCATGGTCCCGAATGATTATTCATTCGCCCTCGCCCGCCCGTTCCCTGCCCCAAAGGTGACATATGGGGACAACGGCGGTCAACCTCGTCCCCATCGGTCAAAGCGGGCCAGCAGGGGGTGGGCGTCGACAAACCGGGAGATGGAAGCCCGCTCTGCATAAACATGCAGGAGCACCAGGCCAGCGAGCACGACCGCCAGGACGGGCACGCTGCCGGCCCGGACCAGGGCCAGCCCCAGCGCGAATCCCAGGGCGTTGGCGCCGGTGTCGCCCATCATGCCCCGCGCCCCGAGGTCCGAGGGCAAGAGCCCCAGCCCCGCGCCCAGCACCGGCCACAGGGCCCCATCCCCGAAACCCGCCAGGGGAACTCCCGCCAGGATGAACCCTTTGAGCGCCCGGCCGGGTCGAAGGTCGATGAGGTTGATCGCGTTGGCCGACAGCGCCATCACCAGCGTCGCCAGGACCACCCGCGCGGGGCCGCCGCCGACGAGGGCGGCGGCGGCCCCGGCCACCAGCAGTCCTCCCACCGCCTTGATCAGGCCGGTGGTGACCCTGCGCTCGCCCAGCGCCCGCACGTGGCCCAGAAGGCCCCGGCGCTCGCCACTGCCCCGGACGTCGTCGAGAAACCCCAGCCCGGCGAAGAGCAACAGCCCCGCGGGCAAAAGCGACGGGCGCACCATCCACCACCCCAGCGCCGCGACCAGGACCATGAGCCCGCCCGTGGGACACGCGATCTCCTCGCCCCGGTAGTTGGGCGCCACGAGCCCTCGGCTGCGCAGCAGCCGCTGCTGCGCCGGGGCCAGGAGCAGCACCGCGACGCCCGCCCCCGCGAACGCCAAGGATGCCGTCATCGTCGCCGCACCAGCGCCCAGGCGATGTCCCAGAACTGCCGCGCCCGATGCCAGGTGTCGCCCGCGCCGGTCAGGGTCACCCGGTGCGTGAGGGGGCAGTCCACCTCGAGCACCACGAGCCCCGCCCTCAGGGCGTCCACGGTCATGCCCGTCTCCACCCCCCAGCCCCGGGCAAAGGGCAGAAGGCGCCGAAACACCTCGCGTCGGGCACAGCGCTGCCCCGACAGCGGCGCCCGGGGCAAAAAGCCGGTGCGGCGCCAGATTCCCCGAGCGGCGAGCCCTCGGGCCAGCCCCCGGCCTCCTCCGCTGCCGCCCGACGGCAGGACGGCGATGGTCAGGTCCGCCTCGCCCCGCAGCACCGGCGCCGCGAGCCGTTCCAGGAACCGGGCGCTGGGGCCCAGGTCCGCGTCCGCCAGGATCACCACGTCGCCGCGCGCCGCCTCGATGCCGGCGGTCAGAGCCCGTCCCTTGCCCTGGTTGCGCGGCAGGCGCACCACCCGGGCACCGTGGGTCCGGGCCTCCTCGGCCGTGGCGTCGGGGGAGCCGTCGTCCACCACCAGGACCTCGCCCACCCCCTGCACCTGCTGCGCCGCCGCCACCGTCGCGCCGATGCGACCGGCCTCGCGGTAGGCGGCGATGAGGACCGTGATCACGGGCCCGCTAGCGCGGGCAGGAGCGCGTGGGCGTCGGCTCCGACTCCGTAGTTGCCCGCCTCTCCCGCCAGGGCGTACACGAGGGCCACCTCGCCGGCCGGCTGGTCCAGGTCGTCGACGGTGCTCACCCCCGCCGCCTGGTAGGCGGGCATGGCGGAGGCGGTCACCGGCGTGGTCTGCGCGGCCACGATGGTGACCTTGGCCTGCTTGAGTCCGTCGAGCAGGGGAATGTCGAACGCGGTGATCCATGGGTCCTGGGTGCCCTGGGTGTCGCCGCCCACGAGCACCACGTCCTGGACCGGCCCCGAAGACATCCCGGTCACCTTCAGGAGCCCGTCCTTCTCCAGCTGATGCCAGTGCACCGTCGGCGCCGCGGTGGGGTTGGTGAGCTCCTGCGCCGTGTCCGCCGCCAGCGCGGCCCACAGCGCCGACGACGTGAACCCGTGGACACCCAGGGCCGCCTCGCCCTCGCCCAGGACACTGGAGCGCAGGGCCACGGTGGGAGCGTCCACCACGACCACCGGGCCCACCGTGGCCCCAGCCTGGGACAAGAGGCTCGTGAGCGCGGAGGGATCGTACCCCGGCTCGGAGACGACCACCGCCACGGTCTGGCCGGTGAGGTGCCCGGCCGTCAGGGCCGGGACCACCGCCGCCGCGAACGTGTGGTCCTGAGCGATCTGGGCGGCCTGGGCGGCGAGCTGCTGGGATTTCAGGGCGTTTTGCTGCTTGAGGGCCTGAAACTCCTTCTGCAGCGCCACCACCTGCCGTCGGGCGATGGCGTGCCCGCCGATCAGGGAGATGCCGATGAGGATGCCCAGTCCCAGCGCCAGAAACACCGCCACCAGCGACACGATGTGGGCCCTGAGATCGATGACCAAGGCGTCTCAGCCTCCCGTGTCCCGCGGGCCGCGCGCGCTGCAGCCCCGATGGTACCATGCCGGCCGCCGCCGGGCAAACTGCGGGTCGCGCCCGCGCGCGGCAACGCCGGGGCCGCCCGGATCCCGTCCGAAGGCGGCCCGCCCGGGCGCCGGTCCACAGTTTACAGGCCCGTCGCCACCCGGAACTTGAGCACGATGATCTGCAGCAGCGTGCGGGTGAACGGGGCCGCCAAGAGCACGATGATGGCGGTCGTCAGGGCCGCCAGCAGGATGCCCAGGAGATGGCGGGCGTGGATCTCACCGGGATAGAGCTGGCTCACGCCCCGCGCGTCCACCAGCAGCGAGCCCACCTTCATGCGCGTGAGCAGGGTGGACGCCATGCCGGGGCGGTTTTTCTCCAGGAAGTCGATGAGGCTCGAGTGCGCGCCCACCGCCACGATGAGCTCCGCCCCCTGCTCGTAGGCCACCAGCATGGCCACGTCCTCGGAGGTGCCCACCGCCGGCACCACCGCGGCCGCGAGCCCCAGCCGCCGCACCCGTTCCAGCCCCGGGGCCTTGCCGTTGCGGTACGCGTGCACCAAAAGCTCCGCCCCCGACCTGAGGGCCTCGTCGCTCACCGAGTCCATGTCGCCGACGATCACGTCAGGCCGGAGGTTGGCCTCCAGCAGGGCGTCGGCGCCGCCGTCCACCCCCACGAGCACCGGCCGGCGCTCGCGCACGTAGGCCCGCACCGCCTTGAGATCGGCGCGGTAGTTCTTTCCCCGCACCACGATCAGGGCGTGGCGGCCCTTGAAGCTTGTACGCAGCGGCGGCAGGGGCAGGGTCCCCAGCACCAGCTCCTTCTCGTCGGCGGCAAAGTGCAGGGTGTTGGCGAAGAAGCGGTCCAGCTCGTCGCTGAGATTGCGCCGCGCGGACTCCATCTGCCGGGTGACGAACTCCATGGAGAGCACCCGCGCCGGGCCCACGGGCCGACCGCGCACATAGAGCTCCTCGCCCCGCATCTCCACGAGGTCGCCCTCGTGAAACGACTCCCACTGCCGGGGGTCCTCGAGATCGATGACCGGGACCCCCGCCTCCATCAGGAGCTTGGGTCCCGGATTGGGATAGCGTCCGCTGATGGAAGGGGCCGCGTTGACGACAGCCTGCACCCGTCCCCGGATCAGGGCGTCCGCCGCGGCCTCATCGATGTCCTGATGGTTGATGACCGCGATCTCGTGCGCACGCAGCCGGCGCACGAGATCCTTCGTCCGCCCGTCAACCCGGGCGACTCCCCGAATCTCCACCGAGCCACCTCGCCCACTCACGTGACCACCGGACGCACGGCCATATTGTAGCGCACCGGTACACGTGCGGGTAGGAGCCGATCAGCTGGCCTTGGATTGCATCCGCAGCCGGTCGGCCACCATGGCGATGAACTCGGAGTTGGTGGGCTTGCCCCGCGAGCGGGAGACGGTGTGCCCGAACATCCGGTTGATCTCCTCGAGATTGCCCCGGCTCCACGCCACCTCGATGGCGTGACGGATCGCCCGCTCGACACGGGAGGGGGTGGTGCGGTACTTCTGCGCCACCGACGGGTAAAGCTCCTTGGTGACCCCGCCCAGCAGCTCCACCCGGTCGAACACCATCATGATGGATTCGCGCAGATACAGGTATCCCTTGATGTGGGCCGGAATGCCGATGTTGTGAATGATCTCGGTCACGTCAACCTCGAGGTTGCGCGCGGGCGCGTGGGGTCGGGGGCGCACCGCCACAGGGGCGCGGGCGGAGGACGTGGCCAGCTGCCGCACCCGCTGCACCAGCACGTCGAGGTCGAACGGCTTGAGGATGTAGTAGTCGGCCCCGAGTTCCACCAGGCGCTGGGTGATGGCATCCTGGCCGAACGCCGTGAGGGTGATGATCTTCGGCCGCGGCTGCACATTCAGGGCGTTGAGCTGCTCCAGGGCTCCGATCCCGTCCAGCCTGGGCATGATGATGTCCAGGACCAGCACATCGGGATGCGTATCCAGCACCGCGGAGATGGCCTCCTGGCCGTTGGTCGCCACCCCGACCAGCTCCATGTCCGCCTCCTGAGCGAGCGTGTCGCTCACCAGCTGGCAAAACTCGCGGTTATCGTCGGCCACGACCACTCGAATCCGGTCCGTCACCACAATTCCCCCCGTTCGGTCGGCTCCCCGACCCCTTTGCCAATGCTTTCTACGAGCAGCGATCTCTACCTTCCCAGCGCCTGGAAAACCATTCGTGGCTGTTCGAGACCAGGGGTCAAATTACGCCGACCTCGAGGCCCCTCCGCCCGGGGCCCGTTGCCGCTGAACCTTGCGCACCGAACGGCCACCACCTCGTTCCCGGTCCGGGGACGTCTCCCCGGGGATTGGCGTTTGGGCGCCGTGCCTGTCGGTCGGAACACCCGTCTCCACCCGTTGGAACCGCCGGTCCGGCGCACGGGCCCGGGTCGCAGGCGATCCGGCACCACTCGTCGCGGTTCGACACGCTGTCATCCGCATTGTCGCCCACACTCGGCGCAAAAGTCAAGAATCGGTTCGAAAAATCCCCCCCGGCGTCGACCGGCGGCACGTCCCCACGCCTCACGCGCGCGTGGGCAGCATCCACTGGGCGAACGTGGCGTAGCCCAGAAGCGGCCGGTTGACCCACACGTGGGTCACGGCTCCCACGATGCGTCCGTCCTGCAGGATCGGCGATCCGCTCATCCCCTGCACGATGCCGCCGGTGCGGCGCACCAGCCGCTCGTCGGTCACCCGGATCACCAGGCCGTGGCCCGTGGCCCGCTGCTGGGGATCGGAGGCGTCGATCCGGATCCGGAACGCTTCCACCCGCTGCCCGCACAGAGCGGTGAGCATCACCGCGGGCCCCACGTGCACCTCGTCGGGGGTGGCCACCTCCACGAGCGGCCCGCGCGGCCACGAGGCCAGCCTGCCCTCGATTCCCTCGGGGCGGTTCGCGGTCACCACGCCCCACGGGCGGGCGAGAGGGTCCACCGCCGCCAGCTTCGCTCCCGCCGTGCCCCGCCGCGCCCGGAGGATCCCCACCACCCCGGCCAGGAGGACCTGGCCGCCCGAGAGCGCCATGGGCCGGTGAGCGGCGTCCTCGACCGCGTGTCCCAGGGCCATGAACCTGCCCCGCCGGGGATCGATGAACGTCAGGGTCCCCACGCCCGTCACCCCGTCGCGGAGCATGAGCCCGATCCGGTAGCACCCACACGCGAGGTCGGCCGCGGGTCGCACGCGCACCGTCAACGTCCGGCCGCCTCTGAGGACCCGCAGCCGCAGCGCGCGCCCGCGGCGCACCGCCACGGCCACGCGGCGGCCGGCGTCCGCGCCCAGTGCCACCCCGTCGAGGCGCACGATCCGATCCCCCACCATGAGGCCCGCCTCGGCGCCCGGATCCCGCCATCCCCTGGGCGTCTCGAATCCCCCGCCGCCCACCACCACAGCTCCGCGCATCCGCAGCTGGATCCCGATGGAGTGGCCCGAGGGCACGACCCAGCGGGACGCGACGGCGTGAACCTCGAGAACCTTGATGGGCATCCGTCCGAGGAGCGAGAGCACGACCCGCTCGCCCGAGCGCGCCGGCCCCACATCCCAGCTGCCGTCGGCGCGGGCCGCCGCCTCGACCCCGCCCGGGCGAACCCATGTCCCCAGGTCCATGATGCGCATGGTGTCGCCGCGGTTGATCCAATAGGGATTCGCCAGCTCCACGACGGCCCGGTAGGGCGCCGACAGGGACACTCCGACCACCGCCACCGCCAGGACCAGGGAGACGCGCTTGCGCCATCGCACGACCGGCTCGCCCCCTGTCACCGAAGAATGAATTTCGACGACAGGTTAACCTTCGGCCCACAGCGACATACTGGCAGTTGACAGAAGTTTTTTCCGCCCGCGCGCCCCGTCCGGGGCCGTTTCAGCCGTTGCCGAAGCGGCGCAGCAGGGTGCGGGCGTGCTCGGTCCCCGTCTCCCGGGAGCCCGCGAGCATCCGGGCCACCTCGCGCACGCGCGGCTCGCGGGCGAGCGGCTCGGGGACGGACACGGTGCGCCCGGCCGCCTCGAGCTTGCGGACGGCGATGTGGTGATCGGCCGCCGCGGCGATGACCGCCTCGTGGGTCACGGCCA
>JAJZYS010000080.1 GCA_021797925.1 Bacillota bacterium | reverse complement strand
GTCGGGCATCCTGGACGGCATTCGCATCCTCGACTTCACGCAGATGAAGGCGGGCCCCATGGGAACCCAGCTGCTGGCGGACCTGGGCGCCGACGTCATCAAGGTGGAGCGCGCGGGCACCGGCGACTGGGAGCGCCACCTTCCCATCTGCGGCCAGTTCTCGGTCACGGGCGACAGCGCGTTCTTCCTGGCGCTCAACCGCAACAAGCGCAGCCTGGCCATCGACCTCAAGGCGCCTGAAGCCAGGTCCGTGCTGTACCGCCTGGCGAGCGCCTCGGACGTGGTGGTGCAGAACTTCCGCCCCGGGGTGCTCGACCGCCTGGGCCTGGGGTATGCGGACCTGCGCCGTCTCCGGCCTGACCTCATCTACTGCTCCTCGAGCGGATACGGGCTCACCGGCCCCTACGCGTCGCGGCCCGGCCAGGACCTCCTGGCCCAGGGCGTCGCCGGCATGATCCTGGCCAACGGCACCCGCGACCACCCCGCCCCCACCGCCTCCAGCGTCGCCGACGGGGCGACGGCGCTCTTCGTCGCGATCGCCATCCTGGGCGCGATCGTGCACCGGCTGCGCACGGGCGAGGGCCAGCACGTGGACGTGGACCTCATGAGCAGCCTTCTCGCGCTGGAGCTCGAGGAGGTCACCGCCTATCTCAATCGCGGTGCCGATCTCGTCTTCGAGCGCAGCGCCACGGGCGTCGCCACCCCCTGGTCCGCCGCCCCCTACGGCATCTACCGCACCCAGGACGGACGCTACCTGGCGCTGGCCATGAACCCGCTGGGCAAGCTCGCCGACCTCCTCGACCTGCCGGAGCTTTCGCGCTACGCCGACGACCGCTCGGCGTTCGAGCATCGCGACCTCATCAAGCCCATCATCGAGCGGCGCATCCTGGAGGCTCCGCTGGCCCACTGGCTGGAACTCCTGTTGGGCGCGGACGTGTGGTGCGGGCCGGTGAACTCCTTCGACGAGGCCGTCCGCGACCCCCAGGTGGTCCACAACCAGCTCTTTCCCAGCTTCGAGGACGCCAGCGGGGGCGTGCTCAGGGTGGTGGGCACGCCGCTGCGCTATGAGCGCACGCCCCCGTCCTACCGCCGGCGTCCACCGCGGACCGGGGAGCACAGCCGGGAGGTGCTCGAGGAACACGGCTTCTCCTCGGCGGAGGTCACCGCGCTGCTCGAGCGCGGGGTGATCACCGAGCCGGAGCCCTTTCAGCCATGAGCGCCGTGCCGCTCACGCTCCTCGGGAGCACGTGGGATCACGACCGGGGCTATCTGCCCCTTGCGGCCACGGCCCGCGCGTGGGCGCGCCTGGCGGGGGGACAGGTGAGGATCGTCTGGCAACGCCGCACGCTGCAGGAGTTCGCCGACTATCCGCTGGATCGTCTGGCGCGCGACTTCGACCTTGTCGTCATGGACCATCCCGCCGTGGGCCTCGCCGCCGCCACCCGGGCGCTGGTGCCCCTGGAGGACCTCGTGCCCGCCGAACTCCTCGCCGACCTTTCCACCCACACCGGTCCCAGCTACGAGAGCTACGTGTACGGCGGACATCTGTGGGCGTTGCCGGTGGACGCCGCGGTCCAGGTGAGCGCGTACCGGCCTGATCTCATGTCCCGGTTGCCCGCAAGCTGGGACGAGGTGCTGGATCTGGCCCGCGAGCGGCACGAAGGCCCCCGCGTGGCGATGCCCCTCATCCCCGTGGACGCCCTGTGCAGTTTCCTGTCGCTCGCCGCCAACCGGGGGGATGCGCCCATGGCGGGCGAAGGACTCTGGGACCACGACGTGGGCGTAAAGGCGCTTGCGTGGCTGCGCGCCCTCGTGCCCCACCTGCACCCGTGCTCCCTCGCCGCGGACCCCCCGGGCGTCCTCGAACTCATGGCCCGGACCGACGAGATCGCGTACGTGCCCCTCATCTTCGGTTACGCCAACTACGCCCGCTCCCACTACCGGCCCCACCGGATCGCGTTCGCCGCCATCCCCTCACACGAAAGGGGCCCGGTGGGCGCCCTCCTGGGCGGGGCGGGGCTCGCGATCTCGCGCCGCTGCGCGGACCTCGAGGCGGCGGCGGGGTACGCGGCCTGGGTCGCATCGCCGGCGGTGCAGCGGGGCCTTTACGCCTCGGCCGGGGGCCAGCCCGCACACCTTCACGCCTGGCTCGACCCGGCCGTGAACGCGCTCACGGACGGCTTCTTCGCCGCGACGCTGGCCACGCTGGAGTCGAGCTTCACGCGCCCGCGACATCCGGGCTTTCTCGCCTTCCAGGACACCGCCGGCCGCGCCCTGCACGACTTTCTGGTCCGCGGCGGCGACCCCGACGCCCTGGTGCGCAGCCTCGAGGCCATGTACGCCGCCTCGGGCCCGGACCGCTGACTGCCGGCACGCAGGGCGTGCCGCCCCCCACCAGGACCGTTCGACCGGAAAAAACGATTTTATTGGCCTTTCCCGAGAGGATACCTGGTTGTTGCCATCGAATATGCTCTTTGTGTCAAGCGAACCTCCCGGTTTGCTTCGAGAAACGTTATTTCACTCACCGAGCCGGCATGCCCGGACCCACAGCCGGGACAAGGGAGGAGACGACCGGCGTGACCATCCACTCCATCGAGTGCATCCCCGTCAAGATGCCCCTGTCCCTGACATTTCACGGCAGTCACTACCAGATGCGCTCCCGTTGCACCCTCGTCACCCGGGTGCGCACCGACGACGGGGCCCAGTCCACCGTGTACACGGGCGACGAGGACGAGGCGCAGGCCGAGATCCGCAGGATCGTCCTCGAAGAGCTGCAGCCGATCGTGGTCGGAGAGGATCCCATGCGGGTGGAGTACCTGTGGGAGCGCATGTTCGCCCTGACCCGCGACATCCTGCGCAATCGCGGCCTCGTCCTTCAGGCCATCGCGTGCGTGGATGCCGCCCTCAACGACCTGGTGGGGCGCATCCTGGGCCAGCCCCTCTTCCGGCTGTGGGGCGGCTACCGCGACACGCTGCCGATGCTGGCCATCGCGGGGTACTACACCCAGGAGACGCCCGAGGCCGCCATCCCCGTCGAGGTGGAAAGGGTGCGAAGCCTGGGGTTCGCCGGCATGAAGTTCAAGATCGGCAAGCTGTCGGCGGCCGAGGACGCCCGGCGGGTGCGCCTCGCCCGTGAGGCCGCCGGTGGGGACTTCGTGCTCGCCGTGGACGCCAACCAGGCCTGGAGCCGCGAGGAGGCGCTCGAGTTCGCCCGCCGGACCCGGGACCTCGACGTCGCGTGGTTCGAGGAACCCTGCCACTGGGAGAACGACCACACCACCCTGCGCGACGTGCGGATGATGAGCGGACTGCCCGTCGTCGCCGGTCAGAGCGAAACCAGCCGGGCCGGATGCCGCGGCCTGTTCGAGGCGGGAGCGGTCGACCAGTGCAACTTCGACGCCAGCTGGGGCGCCGGACCCACGGAATGGCGCCGGGTGGCGGCCTTGGCCCTGTGCCACGCGGTGCGGATGGGTCACCACGAGGAGCCCCAGATCGCCGCCCACCTCTTGGCGTCGATCCCCCACGGGACCTACCTCGAGGGCTTCCTGCCCGAGCGCGACCCGGTGTTCTGGGAGCTCCTGGCGAGCCGCTCGCCGCTGGAGGGAGGCCGGTACCGCGTTCCCTCGGGCCCCGGCTGGGGCATCGAGCTCGACGGCGAGGTCCTCGAGCGCTACCGCATCGACCGATGAACGGGGCCACGGCAACGGGCAGGGCGGCGGCCGAGGAGTTCGCGGAACGCACCCGCAGGGCGCAGGCCGCCATGCGGGCCCGCGGCCTCGACGCGCTCTTCGCCTACTCGCGCACCCGCGGTCACGTGCGCTATCTGAGCGGGTACTTCCCGGGCTACCTCACCAACTGGGCGGTGCTCGCGCTGCCGCAAAGGGGGGATCCGAGCCTGTTCGTGCGCTTTGACTTCGACGTGGAGCGCGCACGGGCCATGGTCGGGTTCGCGCAGGTGAGGCCCGCGAGCGAGCTTCTCGTCGTCGACCCCGGAGCGCGCCGGGTCGGGGTCGTGGCCCGGGACCTCGCGGTGGACGAGGGCACCCCCGAGGTCTGGGCGATGGCGAGACGCAGCTACCCCGACGCCGAGCTCCTCGACGCGTCGGATCTCGTCCTGGATCTGAGGTCTTGCAAGAGCGAGTTCGAGCTCGCCCGCATCGATCGCGCCACCCGGATCGCCCAGTGCGCCGCCAGCGCCATGCTCCACAGCATCAGACCGGGCGTCAGCGACTGGGAACTCGTGGCCGCGGCGGAGTCGGCCGCACGCTGCCGGGGGGCGGAGCGCATCCTGGTGCTCATCGCGGTGGACGCGGACGGCGTCGTCACCGAACCCCGGGGCGCGCGCTGGAACGAGGGCGACCCCGTCCAGACCGAGATCACGCTGTCGGCGCAGGGGTACTGGACGCAGGTGAACCGGACCTTCCACGGAAAGGGCGTGTTGCGGGGAATCTGCCAAGCGGCCGCGGAGGCGGGGCGGCGCGCCGCGAGGCCGGGCAGCGGGGTCCAGGACGTGGTGCGCGCGGTGCGCCGGCACCTCACGTCCGCGCTTGCGCCGGGATCTCGGGTGGAGTACGACTTCGGACACGGGGTCGGCTGCGACTGCCCGGAGTGGCCCCGGCTGATCGCGGGCGGCGAGGACGCCCCGCTGCGCGAGGACATGGTGGTCGTGGTCCACGCCGGGGCCCGGGCGCCGGGGGAGGACGCCGCCTTCTGGGGCGGACCGCTGCAGCCTGGGCCTGACGGCGGCCGGTGGCTGGGCGAGGAGGCGTGATGGCGTGCAGCTGGGTCTAACGGGAACGTGCGCCCTGGTCACCGGCGCGGGCCGAGGCATCGGCCGCGCGGTGGCCCTGGGGTTTGCCGCCGAGGGCGCCGACGTGGCGGTGGCGGATGTGGACCTTTCGCTCGCCCGCCGTGTCGCCACGGAGGTGGAGACCCGAGGCGTGCGCGCCCTCGCCCTCCGGGTCGACGTCGCTCGCCGCGAGGACGTCGAGCGGGCCGCGGGCGAGGCCTTCGCGGCCTTTCCGAACCTCGGCGTGCTCGTCAACAACGCGGGGATCCAGCTCGACTGCCCCTCCGCCGAGGTGCGCGAAGACCAGTGGAACCGGGTGCTGGGCGTGGACCTGAGCGGCGCGTTCTTCTGCTGCCAGGAGGTGGCCCGGCGCTGGATGGCGGCCCAGCTTCCGGGAAGCATCGTGCAGATCTCGTCGGTGGCTTCGGAGTTCGGATTCCCCCGCCGGATCCCCTACGGGGTGAGCAAGGCGGGGATCCGGGCCATGACCCGGGGGCTGGCCGTGGAGTGGGCGCCGGCCGGAATCCGCGTCAATGCGGTCGCTCCGGGATACGTGGACACGGAGCTGATCCGCCGCGCCATCGACGAGGGGCACATCGACGGCCGGCGCATTGAGGAGATGACGCCCCTGGGGCGCCTCGCCCGCCCTGAGGAGGTGGCGGACGCGGTCGTGTACCTGAGTTCGAGCCGCGCGAGCTTCATCACCGGGACCGTGCTTGCCGTCGACGGCGGCTACGGGGTGGAGAAGGCGCCGGATCGGCGGTGACCCTGGATCCATGGAAGCTTGACCACGGGGGTGAAGGGATGACCCAGGAAACGCCGCTGGCGGGCAGGGTGGCGCTTGTCACCGGGGCCGCGCGCCGGCGGGGAATCGGGCGGGGGATCGCGCTGGTCCTGGCGCGTTCGGGGGCCGACGTGGCCGTCAACGACGTCGCCGAGGACGAGCAGGGCGCCGAGCGGGTCCGCGAGGTGGAGGCGCTGGGGCGCCGGGCCGTGTTCGTCAACGCCGACGTGAGGGACCCCGAGGCGGTGCGGCGGATGTTCGACACCGCGGAGGAGGCGCTGGGCCCGGTCGACGTCTTCGTGAACAACGCCGGCGTATGCGTCTGGCAGAACGTGCGCGAGGTGGACCGCGAGGCCTTCGACCTCATCATGGGGGTCAATCTCGCCGGGGCGCTCCTGTGCTGCCGGGAGGCGGCGCAACGCATGGTGCGCCGGGGACGAGGGGGGCGGATCGTCATCATCTCGTCGGTCCACGCGCAGATGCCCTTCCCCCGGATGGCGGTCTATGGCGCGACCAAGAACGCGCTGCGCGCCCTGAGCGATCACCTGGCCCTGGAACTGGCGCCCCACGGCATCACCGTGAACCACGTGGGACCAGGGTGGGTCGACTCGGACATCAACCTCGCGTCCCCGGACCTCAGGACCCAGGCCGACCGGCAACGCACGCTCGACGCGATCCCCCTGCACCGACCCGCCGAGCCCGAGGACATCGGCGCCGCGGTGAGCTTTCTCGCGTCGGACGCCGCCGCCTACGTCACCGGCGCCTTCCTCCGGGTGGACGGGGGCTTTGTCGTGGGCAAGTACACGCGCATCGCGGAGGTGGCGCCATGACGGCCGATCCCCTGGACCTCACGACGACCCGCGCGCTCATCGCGCACACGCCGGGGATCATGGGCGCCGGCATCGCGCGGCGCCTGCGCGAGGCGGGAGCGAGGGTGATGTCGGACCTGCCGGTTGCGCCCGGGGCCGACCCGAGGATGGCGATCGCCGGGGCGGTCGACGCGGCCGACCAGGAGCTCGGAGGCGTCAACGCCCTGGTCGTGGGCTGGGGCGCCGAGGGAGCAGGGGGGCTCCTCGCGGCGTCGGACGAGGAGATCATCGGTCAGATCCGGGCCAACGTCGAGGAGCCGCTGTGGTGGATCCAGTCGGTCATCCTGGCCGTGGAGCGCCGCCGCGCCACCGGGCGGATCGTGGTGCTCTCCTCGGTGGGCGGGATCGCGCCGTCGCGCGACGGGTTGCTCTTCGCGGTGACCCAGGCCGCCGTGCAGACGATCGCGCGGGTCGCGGCGCTGGAGCAGGGCCGCGCCGTGCAGGTGAACACGCTCGCGCTGGGCTGGTGCGAGGACGGACCCCAGAGCCGGGTCCTGGAGCGGCCCGGCACGCGGGAGTGGGTGACGGAGGACATCCCCACCGCGCACGTGACCCGGGTCGAGGAGGTGGCCGACGCCTGCGCGTTCCTGCTCTCGCAGGCGCAGCGCTCCCTCAACGGCGAGATCGTGCGGCTTGACGGGGGATACAGTCTCACCCGCGGTTCGCGGCCCTCGCCGTGGCCAGCGGGCGGGCCGGGCCCGGCGCCGTAGCCGGACTGGGCGACCGCACGGCGCACTCTGGGACCCGGATCCTTGAGAAAGCGAGGGAGAGGCCATGGACCCGTTGCCCGAAGGCGTCCTCGAGATCGAGTCGGTCCTCGGCGAGCGCCGTCTGCACCAGTACGTGCTCCACGACGAGCGCTGCCTGCTCGTGGACACGGGCTGCGCCGACACCCCGGAGGCCGTCATCCTGCCCTCTCTGAGCCAGCATGGCATCCAGGCGCACGACCTTGACTACGTCCTTGTCACCCACGCCGACGTGGACCACTACGGCGGGGACGCCGCGATGCGCAGGGCGGCGCCCCGGGCAGTCCTCATGGCGCACGCGCTGGACGTCCCCCTGATCGAGTCGAAGGCGCTGATCCTCCGGGAGCGCTACGGGTGGTACACGGCCCACGGCCTGGGCTACCCCGACGAGACCTTCCGGTGGCTCGACGCCTCCGCCGGCGAAGACACCCCGGTGGACCTCATGCTCCAGGGTGGCGAGGTGCTGCGGCTGGGTCCGGCCCGGCCAGTGCGCATCGTGCACCTGCCGGGCCACTCCGCAGGACACCTCGGGGTCTATGACGCCCGCAACGGCGTCATGATCGTCAGCGACGCGGTGATGGGCGCGGGGCTCGTGGACCTCAACGGGCGACTCATCAGCCCGCCGCCCTACTTCTCCGTGGACGCCTATCGGCGGGCCATCGCCCGCATCCGGGCGCACCGGCCCCGGACGCTGCTCACCGGCCACTATCCCGCCATGACGGGCGACGCCGTGGTCCGGTTCCTCGACGACTCGGAGCAGTTCGTCGACACCCTCGAGCGCTCGCTGACCCGAACCCTCCAGGCGGCCACCGCGCCGCTGACGCTGCAGCATCTCACCCTGGCGCTGGCCGAGGAGCTGGGGCCGTTCACGGCGATGGCCAACGAGCTCGCGGGCCCGGTCCGCGCACACCTCGACGACCTGTCGGCCCGGGGGCTCGCGCTGCGGACTTGGGGCGCCCGGGGCGAGGGGTGGACGTTTGCGTGAGCGGCGAGGAGGTGCGGCGTGAACCTGGGGATTGAGGGCCGCCACGCACTCGTGCTGGGCGGGGGCGGCGGGATCGGCCGGGCGGTGGCGCGGGCCCTCGCTCAGGAGGGCGCGCGGGTGACGGTGGCGGACGTGCCCGGGCAGCTCGGCGACCTCGATCCAGGGTGGGATCGGCAGCCCTTCGACCTCCTGGACGAGCCGGGGGTGCGCGCCGCCCTCGTGGCCGCCGACGCGCGCTCGCCGCTCGAGATGCTCGTCAACGCGGCGGGCGTGTTCAGCCGCACACCCCTGCCTGAGCTTGACGTAGCCCAGTTCCAGCGCGTGCTGGCCGTGAATCTCACCGGCGCGTTCGTGGCCTGCCAGGAGGCGGTGCGCCTCATGCTGCCCCGGCGCCGGGGCGTGATCGTGAACGTGGCCTCCCTCGCGGGCCAGGTGGGCGGGCTCGTGGCCGGCCCCGACTACGCCGCCTCCAAGGCGGGGCTCATCGGCTTCACCAAGTCCCTGGCCCGGTACGCCGGGCCCCATGGGATCCGGGTGAACGTGGTCAACCCCGGGGTCGTGGACACGCCCATGACCGAGCAGTGGACCCCCGAGGCTGTGGCGAAGGTCCGCGAGGACACGCCCCTGCACCGGATCGCGAGCGCCGAGGAGGTCGGCTGGGTGGTGGCCTTCCTCTGTTCGGACCACGCCGGGTTCCTGCACGGGACCCACATCGACGTCAACGGCGGCCTCTACATGGACTGAGGAGGCGGAGCGCAGGTGAAGATCCAGTCCGTCGCGGCCTACACGGTCCGCATCCCGCTGCCGAGGCCCGTCGCGCTGGGCGGAATGGTCATCGGCGAGCGCGAGTACGTCCTCGTCCGCGTCGAGGCTCGCGAGGGCCCCTGTGGCGTGGGTTTCGGATTCACCCGCGGGGGGCCCGTGGCCGAGGTGGTGGCGCGGATCCTCGCCCCGCTCCTGGTGGGCGCCGACGCGCTGCTGACCTCGGCCCTGTGGGACCGGATGGTCGCGGCGACCCGGCTCAACGGGCGCGCGGGGCTCATGATGCGGGCCGTCAGCGCGGTGGACATCGCTCTGTGGGACCTCAAGGCCCAGGTCGCCGGCCTGCCCCTCTACCAGCTGCTGGGCGGTCACGCCGACGCCGTCCCCGCGATCGCCAGCGGCGGGTACCTGCATCAGGGCGAGGGGCCAGATGAGACGATCCGGGAGATGGAGCGGTACGCGGGCGATGGGTTCACCCTGGTCAAGGTCATGGTCGGCGCGCTGGCGCCGCACGAGGACGCCGAGCGGGTCATCCGGGTCCACCAGGCCCTCGGCCCAGGGGTCAGGATCGCCGTCGACGCCAACGGCGTGTGGCGGGACTGGCGAGAGGCCATGGCCTTCATCGGGGCCTTGGGCGACACGCCCCTGGCCTTCGTGGAGGAGCCGTTCGCTCCGGAGAACACCCTGGCGCTGGAGCGGTTTTCCCGGGTGAGCCCGGTACCGGTGGCGGTGGGCGAGACCGAATCGGGCCGCTGGCCGTTCCGGGATCTCCTGGCGGGGGGCCGGGCGGACATCCTGCGCCACGACGCCACCCTGGTCGGCGGCGTGACCGAGTGGATGCGCGTGGCGGCCATGGCCAGCGCGTGGGACATCCCGGTGCTGCCGCACTGGTTCCCCGAGGTGCACGGCCACCTCCTGGCGGCGATCCCCAACGCCATGGCCGTGGAGTGGATCGCCCCCGACGCCCAGGTGATGCGGCTCGAGGCGATCGTCCGGGCGGGCGGCGTGCCTCGGGCCGGGCGGCTGACACTGGGTCCGGCACCCGGGCTGGGCGTCGAGGTGGACTGGAAAGCCGTCGAGCGGCTCGGCGTCCGGAGCGATCCCGCTTGAGCCCCGCCACAGGCGAGAGGAGGCGGACCATGGAACCTGAAGACTGGCGCGTCGCCGCCTGGCGGCAGATGCTGAGGGTCCGGCGCTTCGAGGAGAAGTCCGCAGAGCTTTATATGCGCGGGCTCATCGGCGGTTCGCTGCACCTGTACGTCGGACAGGAGGCCGTCGCCGTGGGGGCGATCGGCGCCCTGGATCCCCAGGACCAGATCACCATGACCTATCGCGGTCGGGCCCACGCTCTGGCCAAGGGCATCGCGCCCCGACGACTCTTCGCGGAACTCTTGGGCCACCTGGACGGGACCAACAAGGGCAAGGGCGGTCCCATGCACATCGCGGACCCGCAGCACGGAGTCATGGGCGCCAACGCCATCGTGGCGGCCGGCATCCCCATCGCCGCCGGCCTGGCGCTCGCCGCCCGCAAGACAGGTTCCCGGCGGGTGGTGATGACCTTCTTCGGCGACGGGGCCCTGCACCAGGGCGTCGTGTACGAGACCCTGAACCTGGCCGCGCTGTGGTCGCTTCCCCTGGTGCTCGTGTGTGAGAACAACCTGTACGCGGAGATGACCCCCATCCACGAGAACGTGGCCGGCGACGACGTCGCGGACCGGGCGCGAGCCTACCGGGTCCCGTGCGCCACCGTGGACGGGAACGACGTCGCCGCGGTCCGCGAGGCCGCCCAGGCGGCGGTGGAACGAGCTCGGACCGGCGCCGGCCCGACGTTTCTCGAAGCCCGGACCTACCGGCTCGCCGGTCACATGGTGGGCGATCCCGAGACGTATCGCAGCCGCGAGGAGGTCGCCCAGTGGCGCGAGCGCGATCCGGTGACGCGCCTTGGAGCCGCGCTCGTGGCGTCGCAGCTTCTCACCGCCGACCGGCTCGACGGGATCGACGCCGAGGTGCGCGCGGAGATGGACCACGCGGCCCAGGAGGCCGAGTCCGGTCCCATGCCCCCGCTGGCCGAAGCCACCACGGACCTTTACTGAGGAGGGCGGTCATGAGGGAACTCACGTTTGCCCAGGCCCTGGGCGAGGCGCTCGACGAGGCGCTGACCGACGACTCCCGGGTTTTCCTCATGGGGGAGGACATCGGAGCGTACGGTGGCGTGTTCGGGGTCACCCGGGGGCTCATGGAGCGCCACGGGCGCGACAGGGTCATGGACACGCCCATCTCCGAGGCGGGCTTCGTGGGCGCGGCCGTCGGCGCGGCGCTCGGAGGTCTCAGGCCGGTCGTGGAGATCATGTGGGTCGACTTCGCCATGGTGGCCATGGACCAGATCGTGAACCAGCTGGCCAAGATGTCGTATATGTCCGGCGGCACGCTCAAAGCTCCGGTGGTCATCCGCACTCAGCAAGGCGCGGGGCGCGGCAACGGGGCGCAGCACTCCCAGAGCCTCGAGGCCATGTTCGCCCAGGTGCCAGGCCTCGCCGTGGTCGCCCCCTCCGACCCCGCGGACGCCAAGGGCCTTCTGACCTCGGCGATCGAGGCGCAGCGCCCGGTCATCTTCCTCGAACACAAGCTCCTGTATCCCACGCGCGGGGACGTGCCGGCGGGACGCCACCGGGTGCCCCTCGGCAAGGCTCGGATCGTGCGGGAGGGCAGCGACGTCACTCTGGTCTCCCTGTCGCGGATGGTGGGCTATGCCCTGGAGGCCGCCGTGCAGCTGGAGCAGCAGGGCGTCCGTGCGGAGGTGGTGGACCTGAGGTGCGTCGTGCCCATGGACCTTGAGACCTGTGCC
>JAJZYS010000079.1 GCA_021797925.1 Bacillota bacterium | reverse complement strand
GTAGCGGTTGGCCTCGAGGAGCACTAGGGCGTCCACGGGCCGGGACGCGACGCTCACCGGCACGAGGACGACCGGCGGCGGCGCCGGCGGCGCGGGCCGGACCATCTGCACGAGCCACACGAGGACGTGAAGGAACCACAGCGGGCTCAGCATCCCCGGCCCCTCACAGGAGCGCCTGCTCGCCGGTGATGCTGCCGGTGATGAGGAGCATGGCCAGGTACACGAGCGACCCGCCGGCGAGGGTCACCAGGGTCGCGACCCACGGCCCGAACCCCCAGGCCAGGAAGGAGCGCGCCCCCAGCCGCAGCGCCAGCGCCATGAGCGCGGCGGCGGCCACCGGCTTGACGACCCAGTTGGCGAGGTCGAACCGCAGGGGCAGGTAGCGCGTCAGGGCCAGGTAGTTGAGCAGGAAGCTCAGGGCCAGGTCGGCCGCCACCCCCCAGATCACCGCCCGGATCCCCACCTGGGGGAGCGCGGCGAGGAAGTAGATCACCGTGAGCCGCACCGCCGCGCCCGCGAGCCCGTTGAGCGTGGGGACGGTGGCGTGCCCCAGCCCGCGCAGGATCGCGGTCAAGGTCATCTCCAGGTACAGGAAGGGGCCGGTGAACGCCAGGGGGACGATGAGGTCGCCCACCTCGGGCCGCTGATAGAAGAGGGCGGCCAGGGTGTGGCCAAAGACGAGGAAGACCACCGAGGTGGGCAGGCTGACCAGAAACGCCACCTGCAGCGCCTTGCGGGCGCGGGTGCGCACGCGGTCCACCTGGCCCAGCGCCGCCGCCTGGGAGACGGCGGGGATCAGGTTCTCGGCCAGGGCCAGGGTGATGATGGTGGGGAAGAAGAGAAGGGGGATGGCCATGCCGGTGAGGTTGCCGAGAAAACCGGTGGCGGCGGCCTGGGAGAAGCCGGCCACCCGGAGCCGTCGCGGGATCAGGGTGGCGTCGGCCACCTCGGTGGCCGACGCCACGAGGCGGGTCACCGTGACGGGCACGGCGATGACCAGCATCTCCCTTAGCAGCGCCCGGGCCGAGGGCGGGGGCAGGCCGTCGACCGGCTCCGGCTCCGGCCGGGGCTGGCGCAGGTACTCGACGACGAGGATGCCCAGCCCCGACGCCTCGCCGATGACGCTCCCGGCGGCGGCCGCCACCACCGCGGCCACGAGCCCGTGCGGCAGGGCGAGCGCCACCAGGAAGACCACCGCTCCGGTGCGCACCACCTGTTCCAGCACCTGGGCGACGGCGGGCGCCGCCATCTGGCGGAGCCCCTGGAAGTAGCCGCGCAGCACCGCCGAGAAGGGAATGATCACGAGCAGGGGACTCATGGCCATGAGGGGGACCCGGGTGCGCGCGTCGGGCAGCACCGAGCCGGTGAGGACCGGCGCCAGGATCGTGACCGCCGCCAGCATGGCCGTGCCCAGAAGCCCCACGGTGACCAGGGACACCTTGAGGACGGTCCGAACCGCGCGGGGGTTGAGCTCCGCCTGCTCCGCGACCACCTTGGCGATGGCCACGGGCAGTCCGGCCATGGCCACGGTGACGGCGAACCCCAGCACCGGGCCGATCATGGAGAGGATGCCCATGCCCTGGGAGCCGATGCTCCGCGAGAGGTAGATCCGGTAGATGAATCCCAGGGACCGGGTGAACAGCCCGGCTCCGAAGAGCGTGAGGCTTCCGTGGACGATCGAGCTGGGCATGGCCGCCTCCTCCCTGGCATGCGAGGATATGCCCGTCTGGGCGGCGCGAGACCGACCGTTGCACCGGCGCGGGCGGTGGGCTACAATGGAGGGGATTTCCGGACGGGGAAGGGCAGGAGTAGCGGACAGCGCACAGAGAGGCGCCCTGGGCTGAGAGGCGCCGAGGTCCGTGAACGTCGGCCTGGAGTCCGGTCGGCGGCGCACCGATAGCGGCGCGAGAGTGTCGGTCTGAGACCGAAAGCAAGGTGGTACCGCGGAGAGGCCTCCGCCCTTGAGGGGCGGGGGCCTTTTGCGGCACCGAAAGGAGGGGCCATGGGCGAGTTCGCTGCGACCTACGACTTCGCCAGCGTGGAGCCCGAGGTGCTCGCGCGGTGGGAGGCGGCCGGGGTGGGCGCGCCCCGGAGCGCGCCGGGGCCCGCCTGGGTGGTCATGATGCCCCCGCCCAACGTCACCGGCGTGCTGCACGTGGGGCACGCCCTGGACCTGACGGTGCAGGACGCGCTGGTGCGCTACCACCGGCTTCGGGGGCGCGAGACCCTGTGGCTTCCGGGCGTCGACCACGCGGGGATCGCGACCCAGGCCCGGGTGGAGGAGGAGCTGGCCCGGGAGGGGCTCACCCGCCACGATCTCGGCCGCGAGGCGTTTCTGGCGCGGGTGTGGGCCTTCAAGGAAAAGAACGGGGACACGATCCTGCAGCAGGCGCGGCGGATGGGCGCGTCGGCGGACTTCGCCCGGCTCAGGTTCACCATGGACCCGGGTTTTGCGCGGGCGGTGCGGGAGGTGTTCGTGCGCCTCTACGAGGAGGGGCTCATGTACCGGGCCAAGGCCATGATCGCCTTCTGCCCCCGCTGCCGCACCGCCCTGTCGGACATCGAGGTGGAGCACCGCGAGCTCGAGGGCCAGCTCACGACCATCCACTATCCCGGCCTCGACGGGGGGGAGGGCATCGACGTGGCCACCACCCGGCCCGAGACCCTCCTGGGCGATTGGGCGGTGGCGGTGCACCCCGCCGATCCCCGCTACCGGGCGCGCGTGGGGACCCAGGTCCTCCTGCCCCTTCTGGACCGGCGGCTGCCCGTGGTGGCCGACGAGGCGGTGGATCCGCAGTTCGGGACCGGCGCCGTCAAGGTCACCCCGGCCCACGACCCCGCCGACTTCGCCATCGCCACCCGCCACGGCCTGCCCCTCGATCCCGTCATCGACGAGGACGGGCGGATCACCGCGCTCGGGGGACCCTACGCGGGCCTCACCCGGGAAGAGGCCCGTGACCGGGTGCTTGCGGACCTCGACGCCGCGGGCCTGATCGTGGCCCGCGAGGCCATCGTGCACGCCGTGGGCCACTGCGAGCGCTGCGGGACCGTGGTGGAACCCATGCTCTCCACCCAGTGGTTCGTGCGCATGGCGCCCCTGGCCGAGCCGGCGCGCGCGGCCCTGGGACAGGGGCTTCGCATCGTCCCCGATCGCTTCGCCAAGGTGTACCTGGACTGGCTCGACGGGATCCACGACTGGTGCGTCTCCCGCCAGATCTGGTGGGGCCACCGCATTCCCGCGTTCACCTGCGAGTCGGGGCACCTCACCGTGGCCCGCGAGGACCCGCCGGCCTGTCCCGTCTGCGGGCGGCCGGTGGTCCAGGACGAGGACGTGCTGGACACCTGGTTCTCCTCGGCGCTCTGGCCGTTTGCGACCCTGGGCTGGCCCGACGCGACGGCGGACCTCGCCCGGTACTACCCCACGCAGGCGCTGGTGACCGGCTGGGAGATCCTCTTCTTCTGGGTGGCGCGCATGGTGATGCAGGGGATCCACTTCACCGGCCGGATCCCCTTCGAGACGGTCTATCTCCACGGCATCGTCCGCGACGCCCAGGGGCGCAAGATGTCCAAGTCCCTGGGCAACGGCGTCGACCCGCTGGAGGTCATCGCCCGGTACGGCGCCGACGCGCTCCGGCTGAGCCTGGTGATGGGCACGACCCCCGGCGCGGACCTCAGGTACCGGGAGGAGCGGGTGGTGGAGGGGCGCAACCTCGCCAACAAGCTGTGGAACGCGGCGCGCTACGCGAGCCGGCTCGCGGAGGGCAGCGCCTCCGGCGCGGGGGAGCCGGCCGTCGAGGACCGCTGGATCCGCTCCGCGCTGGCCCGCGCGCTCAGCGCCTACGAGGCGGCGATGTCCGCCTACGATCTCGGCGAGGCGGCCCGGATCGCCGAGGACTTCTTCTGGGACCGGCTGTGCGACTGGTACATCGAGCTGACCAAGACGCGTTCCGACGGCGCCGCGCGGGCGACCCTCCGGGAGGTGCTCACCGCCGCGCTGGTGATGCTCCACCCCTTCGTCCCGTTCGTGACCGAGGGCGTCTGGCAGCGGCTGGGCTGGGGAGAGGAGCTCCTGGCCCGCTCGTCGTGGCCCGTCTCGCCCCAGGTCGACCACGGGGCCGAGGACGTGCTCGAGACCCTCATCGCCCTGGTGCGCACGGGCCGGAACCTGCGGGCCGAGGTGGGGAT
Source organism: Bacillota bacterium (assembly GCA_021797925.1). Lineage (GTDB taxonomy): Bacteria > Bacillota > Sulfobacillia > JAJZYS01 > JAJZYS01 > JAJZYS01. Next base: position 7,605 of record JAJZYS010000079.1, on the reverse strand, counting down.
CGGTCCGGGCGTCGCGGTCCCCCTGGTCCTGGTGCCCACGGCCAGCGTGCGCACCGGGGACCTCAGCGCGATCATGTCCCAGGTGGCCAGGCTGCTGCGCGCCGGGGAGATCCGGGTCGGCGCCGCCGGCGACCCCGAGCCCCGCAACGCCCTGTTCGGGCTGGCCGAAGGCTGGCGGGTCTACCTGCCGCTCGAGGGACTGGTGGACCTCGATCGCGAGCGCGAGCGCATCCTCAGCCGCGTGGCGTCCCTCGAGAGCGAATGCGAGCGCCTCGCCGAGCGGCTGGCCAATCCCGCGTTCCTGGCCCGGGCCCCGGCCCAGGTGGTGGAGCGGGACCGGGCCCGCCGGGCCGTGGCCGAGGCGGAGCTCGAGGCCGCGCGTGCGCGGCTCGCCCGCTTCACATGACCCCCGAGGCGGCGCTGGCGCGCATCCACGCCCTGGGCCGCTTCGGCGAGCTGGGGCTCGAGCGCATGGAGCGGCTCATGGCGCGCCTTCACCACCCCGAGCGCGCCTTCCGGGCCTTTCACGTGGCCGGCACCAACGGCAAGGGCAGCGTGGGCGCCCACCTCGAGGCGCTGCTGCGCCCGGGCGGGCGGGTGGGGTTCACCAGCTCCCCCCATCTGGCCGAGGTGGGGGAGCGGGTGCGCGTGGACGGGCGACCGGCGGATCCCGGGGCGCTGGCCCGCTGGCTCGAGGTCAACGAAGGGGCGCTCTGCGATCCCGGCGGCGAGGCGGTCACGGAGTTCGAGGCCCTGACCGCGTGGGCGTTTGACGCCTTCCGCGCCGCGGGTGTCACCGACGCGGTGGTGGAGGTGGGTCTGGGCGGGCGGCTCGACGCCACCAACGTGCTGCCGCCCCCGGCCGTGGCGGTGATCACGCCCATCGGCCTCGACCACATGGACCGGCTGGGGCCTACGCTCGCGGCGATCGCCGGCGAGAAGGCGGGCATCATCAAGACCGGCGGCGCCCTGGTGGTGGCGCGCCAGCCCGACCCGGCGGCGCGGGTGATCGCCGCCGCGGCGAGCCGGGCCGGGGTCGTCCCCCGCCTCGAGGGCCGGGACTTCGGCGCGCGCCGGATCCGGGTCACAGAGCATGGCACCCGCTTTGACCTGGTCGTGGGCCAGAGGCGGTTTCGAGACCTTCGCACCCCTCTCCTGGGCCGCCATCAGGCCCACAACGCCGCCGTGGCCGCGGCGGCGCTCGACGCCGTGGACCCCGAGCGGCTGGAGCGGGCGCTCGCGGCGGGTGCGCTGGACGCCACCGTCTGGCCGGGACGGCTCGAGGTGGTGGCCGACTCGCCTCCGGTGGTCCTCGACGGCGCCCACAACCCCCACGCCACGCGCACCCTCGCCCGGGCCGTGGGCGAGATCTGGCCCGGGCGGCGGGCGACGCTGGTCTTCGGCATGCTCGAGGACCGCGACAGCGTGCGGGTCATCTCCCCGCTGCTGCCCATCGCCGAGCGCGTGATCCTCACCCGTCCCCCCTCCGCCCGGGCCCGGGACCCGGAATCGATGGTCGGCCGGCTGCCGGGGGTCGCCCTCCGGGTGGAGGCCGATCCCTGGGACGCGCTGACCCGGGCCCGGGAGCTGACGCCCGGGGACGGGCTCGTCCTGGTCACGGGCTCGCTCTACCTCGTGGGCGCGATCCGCGCCCGGCTCCGATCCGCGAACCTGTGAGCGCGAAAGGATGGAACGATGTGCAGATGCCGAGGACCGCTCGCCGCCGTCGCCGGGTGAAGCCGCTCATCGCCGTGGCGATCTGGCTGGCGGCGCTCGCGCTGGGCTGGGTGGCGGGCCATACCTACCTGGGCCGCGGCGTGGGCTTCTGATCCGCCGCGCCCCGACATTTCCCCAGGCGGCTGCAGGCGTCCGGCGCCGGCTCATCTCGCGACGACGAGCTCGTAGTCCATGGGCGGCGCCGGGCCGCCCACCCGGTCCAGGACCACCTGGAGCCGGTAGGTGCCTGGGTCGAGCGGCGGGATCACCAGGGTCCCCATGTCCACGGCGGCTCCGCGCGCGGGCAGGGTGCCGGCCGCGCGATGGGCGCACCGCACGTGGTCCTTTGCGTCGAGGAGCCGGGCGGTGAGCCGCGCCCCGCGCTCGTCGCGGTCCGTGCCGTTGACGGCGTACAGGGGGACCCTGAGGCGTCGCCCGGGCCGCAGCGGTCCCAGGGGCACGATGGCCCCCGCGTGGAGCGGGGAGAGCAGCCGGGTCAAATCGTCGTACGCGAGCTTGGGCCGGCCCCACGCGTCCAGGATCGACCAGGTGACGGCCGGCTGGCAGTCGCGGAAGAAGAAGAGGAAGAACCCGCTGCCGGGCCGGAAGGTGCGCCAGCGGCAGCGCTCGATGTAGAAGCGGTGGAGGTCCCGCTGGTGGCGCTGGGTGACCGCGGCGAGCTCCGCCACGGGCCGGGCCAGGTCCACGATCCGGGCGAGGTTCTCCGGCTGCGCGGCGTGATGGATCGCCAGATGCTCCCACGCGTCGGGGGCGACGGTGCCGGGCAGGAAGCGGCGGCAGGAGACGGGGTCGGGGAAGCTCTGGGCCCCGAACTCGGAGAGGAGACCCACCATCCGGGGGGCCCGCCGGAACAAAAGGTCCGCCAGCTGCCACGGCCCGAACTCCCGGTACCACCCGCAGTAGAGATGCGCGTCGCCCCGGCGGTCCCACGGGGTCAGCACGTTGGAGCTCGCGAGCACCGCCCGCCCGGGGTCGAGCCGCCGGGCCACGGCGGCGAGACGGCGGTCGAGGCGCTCGCGGTTGCGGGAGAACACGGCCACCGACCACAGGGTCCTGAGCTTGGAGCCCAGCGAGGGGCTAAGGGTCTCGTCCATGTGGATCGGCTCGTTGTGCATGCACCACAGAAAGATCGCGGGATGGTGGTGGAGCAGGCTCACCATCTCATGCACCTGGGAGCGGGCCTGGGGCTCGACCTCGTCCCGGTATCCCCACTGCAGGGGCATGTCCTGCCACAGGAGCATCCCCGCCTCGTCCGCCGCCGCGTAGAGGTCCGGATGGTCCACGTGGGCGTGGACCCGCAGGGCGTTGAGCCCCGCCGCGCGGGCGAGTTCCATGTCCCGGCGCACCTGGGCCATGGTCGTCTGGCCCAGGTAGCGGCTCGAGGGCCCGTAATTGGCGCCCATGAGAAAGAGCGGCACGCCGTTGACCCGAAAGGCCGTCGCCGTGCGCTCCAGGGTGCGAAATCCGGTGACGAGGCTGCGCCGGTCCGACCCGGGGAGCGCCACCTTGACCCGGTAGCGGGCGGGGCTGCCGAGAACCCACGGCCACCAGCGCGCCGCGCCGGGCAGCTTCAGCACGCTCAGGCCCGTGCGGGGGTCCAGTCCGAAGGAAAACCCCGCGTGAGCGGGATCCAGGGGTTCCACGGTCACCTGGAGGGATCCCCGGGGCGCGTCCCCCTCGAGGTCCACCGCCAGCTCCACCGCGGGGTCGGGGTCCACGGCCACGGTCCGGATCCCGAGGCCCCGGATGCGTGTGGCGCCGGTGGCCTCGACCCACGGGAGGAGCCAGGGCCCGCCCGGATGGAAGTCTCGGTCGAGGCAGTCCCAGTGGGAGAAGATCCCGGTGATCATCGTCTTGCCGGAACCCCGTGGCTCCAGCGGGCAGGCCACCTCCAGGACCAGCCGGTGGGACGCGCCGTCGAGGGGCGGCAGCTCCAACCGCAGCGGGCCGAAGTAGCCGCTGTGGGAGCCCAGGTGCGTCCCGTCGAGGTAGACGTCGACGGTGTAGAAGGTTCCCGGCAGCACCAGGAACCGGCGGGCGCCGGCCGGCAGGTCCTGCGCGCCAAGGTCGAGGCGGTAGACTACGCGGGTGGCGCCCCGTGGCAGTCGGGGCTCCACCTGCCACTGGCCCGGCCGCGTGAGGGTGACGGCCTGCGGCCCCAGGTCGCCGCGGGCGTGCGCCGGCGTGAACCGGTCCACCGCCTCGGCCCAGTACGGCCCCTCGAGCCAGTGTCGTCGGTTCTCGTCGGGCTCGCCCATGGCGTAAACCGCCACAGGGGCCCTCGTCCCGTGGAGTGCGCTCGCCGGGATCCCCCCGATCCGATGCCGGCCGCCGCACCCGGAGGATCGCGTGCCGCGCGCAACCGGTAGGCTGGCAGACGCTCGCTCCATCCGCGGGCGCCGGCCGTCTCTACGGAGTCTACAGGGGATGGGGGGCGCTGTAAAGAAAAGAGAGCCGCCGCCACACGGCCGCGGGCAGGTCCTCCTGACCCCGGCGGGGCGGCGGCCAGGGGTGGCGGTCCCCCCGACCCGAGTCCGCCTGTGGCTCACTGCTCTCGACGGGCAAATCCGGAGCCGAAAGGAGCGAGGTCCTGGTCGGGCGGACGGTGCGGACCCCCGCGGGGCGGTCCGCACGGTCTTGACCAGGGCGACCTTGAGCGTCTGGAGATTTCTGGTGGGGCCGCCGCTGAAGCAGCGCGAGGCCGAGCGTGAAGCCATCACCGCCCCCGAGGGCCTTGCGGCCCTGTCCCTGGACGCCCTGACGTCGGTGGCCTACGGGCCCCAGGCCATCCTGGTGGTGCTGGTGACCGCCGGGGCCGCCGCGCTCCCCGACGTGGTACCCGTGACCGTCGCCATCGTGGCGCTCCTCGCGGTGCTGGTGCTCTCCTACATCCAGGTGATCGACGCCTACCCGGGCGGGGGCGGCGCCTACGCCGTGTCGCGGGAGAACCTGGGAGTCCGGGCGAGCCTTCTGGCCGGCGCGTCCCTGATCGTCGACTACACCCTCACCGTGGCCGTCTCCATCGCCGCGGGCGTCGCGGCCCTGACCTCGGCGGTGCCGGCGCTGGCCCCCTTCACGGTGGAGATCGGGCTCATGATGCTGGCGATCATCATGGTCATGAACCTGCGGGGGGTGGGCGAGAGCGCCCGCGCGTTCCTCCTGCCCACGTTCCTCTTCATCGTCGGGCTCCTCGCCGTGATCGCGGCGGGCTGGCTCAGGCCGTCGGTCCCCGCGGCTCCCATCCCCCCGCCCGCGGTCCCTCACGTCCTCGAGCCCATCGGCGCCCTGCTCCTCCTCAGGGCGTTCGCCGCGGGGTGCAGCGCCCTGACCGGGGTGGAGGCCATCGCCAACGGCGTGCCGCTCTTTCGCGCGCCCAGCGCCGTGCGGGCCAAGTGGACCGAGGTGATGCTGGGCGTGATCCTCGGGATCATGCTCCTGGGGCTGGCGGGGCTCGCGACGCGCTTTCACGTGGCGCCGCAGGCCGCCCAGACCGTTCTCAGCCAGATCATGACGGCGGCGGTGGGCCGCGGCCCCGTGTACTACGTGGTGGCCCTGAGCATCACCGTGGTGCTGGGGCTTGCGGCCAACACGTCCTTCGGCGGCCTGCCCGTCCTGGCGAGCCTCCTGGCGTCCGACAACTACCTGCCCCACGTCTTTGCGGTGCGCGGCGACCGGCAGGTGTTCCAGTACGGCATCTGGGTCCTGGCCCTGGGCGCCGCCGCGCTCATCGTCGCGGTGGGCGGCAACACCGACGCGCTCATCCCCATGTACGCCATCGGCGTGTTCACGGGGTTCACCCTGTCGCAGTCGGGGATGGTGGTGCACTGGTGGCGCACCCGGCCGAAGCGCTGGCGGCTGCGCACGGGCCTCAACGCGCTGGGGGCGGTGGCCACCGGCGTCTCCACGGTGGTCTTTGTGCTGAGCAAGTTCACCTCCGGCGCCTGGGTGGTGGTCGCGGTCATCCCGCTCCTGATCCTGCTGTTCACCCGCGTGCGCCGGTACTACGACTTCGTGCGCGAGGAGCTGGCGCTGGGAGAGCTGCCCGGGCCGCTCGTGCCCCGCTCCACCCTGGTGATCGTGCCCATCCGCGGGCTCTCGCGCCTGACGTCCCTGGCGCTGAGCGACGCGGTCTCCTTCGGCCAGAACGTCGTGGCGGTGAGCGTGCTCTTCGACGACGCGTCGGTGGCCCGGCTCGAGGCCGACTGGGAGCGCTGGCAGCCCGGGGTCCGGCTGGTGACGCTGCGCTCCCAGTACCGGTCCGTGGTGCGGCCGATTCTGCGGTTTGTCAACAGCATCGAGGTGAGCGGCCACGACCGGGTGATGATCCTCATCCCCGAGATCGTTCCAGCGCACTGGTTCCAGGGGTTCTTGCACAACCAGATGAGCATCATCCTGGCCGCCGCCCTGCGCAACCGGGAGAACGTGGTGGTGGGCATGATGCCGCTGCACCTGCGGGACGAGCGCCGGTAGCCGCCGCGGCGCCTACCGGTCGCCGGCGCCCGGAGCCCGCTCGCCGTCGGGGCGGGCAGGTGCCGTGGGCGAGCGGGCGGGGTCGGGCCAGGAGAAGAGCGCCAGGGCGATCTGGGAGCGGCGGTCCAGGCCGAGCTTGGAGAGGATCTCGCTCACGTGGTTGCGCACGGTCTTCTCCGACAGGCCCAGCATGGCGGCGATCTCCCGGTTGGAGCGGCCGCCGGCCGCCGCCGCCGCGATCTCCCGTTCTCGCTGGGTCAGCGGCTCGCTCTCCTCCCGGGCGCCCGGGGCGCCTCCCTGCACGTAGCGCACCAGCGCGTCGGCCACCTGCTCCCGCAGCAGCGGCCGGCCGTCGGCTAGGGCTCGGACCGCGTCGATGAGCGCGGCGCTGTCGGTGGTCTTGACCAGAAACCCGTCCACGCCCGCGGCCACGGCCTCGACGACCGCCCGGTCCTCGCCGTACGAGGTGAGGACCAGGATCCGGGTGGCGGGGGAGAGCCTGCGCACGTCGTCCACGATGGCGATCCCCGGGCGGTCGGGGAGGCGCACGTCCAGGACCAGCACGTCGGGCCGGCAGCGCTCCACCGCCTCGAGGCCCTCGGCCGCGGACCCGGCGACGGCCACCACCTCGAAGCCCAGCGCGCTGTCGAGCACGTGGGACAGTCCGATGCGCACGACCTCGTGGTCGTCGACGATCACGACCGTGGTGCTCATGGGTTCTGGCCGCGGCGGCGGGATCCGGCCGGGCCCTGCCTCCTCACGGGTGACTCTCAGTGCTGGATGCCGTTTGACTCCGGGTTTTCGAGGATGCCAGAGGCGCACAGCCACCGGACCCAGGCCGCTCCGATTTTGGCGTCCTCAACGCTTGACTCTTCCGAAAAGGTGGCCGGATCAGGCGCGGTGCCACGCCAGCCGGTTCGCGCCGGGTAAGCCGGCGCACAGGCCCCGGCGCCCCGGCGGCGATCCCCGGACCCGCGACCGCTGGGATCCGTGTGCCCGAAAGCAGCCCTGCAAAAATTCCCGGTTCACGCTGTTCACACCCTCGAGTATAACGGGTCGATCTTCGCGATGCACCAGCACCGGTCCTCTCGCCCTGTCACCAAGTCGGAGAACCGACGGGCCGATCCTGGCCAACTACGGAGACTTTCCACGACAGACGCCGTCGGCGGGCGGACTCCGGTTTGTTTAAGATGACCACGGCCGCGGGGCGTTGGGACCGGGGGCGTCCTCCTGAAAACGGGGAAGACGCCCCGGCCCCGCCGGGTTCTCAGTGCCGCGGCCGAGGGCGGGGCTACGAATGCGGTGCAACGGCAGGGTACAAATCCGGTCCGAGCCTTTCGCGCCTTGAGCGACGGAGGGAGCCGCGCTCCATCCGGCTGCCTCGGCCCTGTGACCTCG
>JAJZYS010000078.1 GCA_021797925.1 Bacillota bacterium | reverse complement strand
CGGTCGAGCAGCCCCACCACACGGCCGGCGTCGAGCTCCACCTCGACGTGGGCGTTGGCGAGCCGGGACGGGGATACCTGAAGCGGCCCTGGCGGAGCGGGATGGGCCTGGGCACGGGTGAAGCCCACCGCGCTCGCGCCGGGCAGGTGCAGCGCCGCGAGGGTCCGGCCGTCCGGGAGCAGCTGGGTGTCCACGGGCGTCCCGGCGGGGTCCACGAGCCCGTCGTAGCCCGGCGGCAGCGCCACCAGCTCACACCGCGGCGCCGACTCGAGATTGACCGCCAGCAGCACCCCCGGCCCCGGCTCCAGGGCAGTGAGCGCTTGCCGGGAGAGATCCTCGGCCACGCGGTGAAGCTCCTCCATGTCCCGGGCGTGGTCCGCGTAGACGGGCCCGATCCCCGAGCCAGGCAGGACGTCGTGGAACTGGCCCCGCAGCAGCAGGCGCCACGCCGACTGGAGCGCGTCGTGGTCCGAAGGGGAGGCGGCGCATCCCAGCGAGCGCGCCAGGGCCAGCAGAAACTCCGCGCGGCGCAGGGCCTGCTCGGCCCAGGTGTTGCGCGCCTTGGTCCTGCCCTGGGTGGTGTACACGCCCCGGTGGTATTCGAGGTAGAGCTCGCCCACATGGCGGGGCAGCCTCGCCGCACTCGCCTCCACCCCCTCCCACAGCTCGCGCACCGTACCGGGCGTGTACACCGGCAGGGACGGCAGGGTGTTGAGCTCGCGACCGCGGGCCACCATCTCCCGCGTGGGCCCGCCGCCGCCGTCGCCGTACCCGTACGCGATGGCCACCGCCGGGAGCAGCGACTGCTGACGGTGGCGGGCCAGGGCACTGAGGACCGAGCGCGGCCCCATCTCGGCGTTGTAGGTGGCCCACTCGCCCGTGGGGGGCATGGCGGAGAGAAAGTGGACGGGAACCCAGGTGCCGTCGATGCCCTGCCAGAGGAACGAGTCCGCGGGGAAGCGGGTGGTGTCGTTCCAGCTGATCTTCGAGGTGACAAGGCCCCTGAGCCCTGATTTGCGGATGATCTGCGGCAGGCTGGCGGCGTAGCCGAAGGTGTCGGGCAGCCACATCACCGGCGTGAACCCGCCCAGCTCCTCGCGCATGAAGCGGCTGCCGAGGAGGATCTGGCGCACCAGCGACTCCCCGGTCAAAAGCTGGGTGTCGCTCTCGACCCACATCCCGCCCACCGGCTCCCACGAGCCCCGGCGCACCGCGGCCTGGATGCGCTGGAAGAGCTCCGGGTCCTCCTCGCGCACCATGGCGTAGAGCTCGGCCTGGCTCTGGGTGAAGTGGAACGTGGGGTCCTCGGTCATGAGCTTGAGGGCGGTGGCGGCGGTGCGCACCGCCTTGCGCCGGGTGTGACGAAGCTGCCACAGCCAGGCCACGTCGATGTGCGCGTGGCCGATGCCGATGACGCGGCCGGGGTGGACGCTGGGGATGCGCCTGAGGCCCGCATCGAGGCATGCGCGCGCGGCGGCGAGGGCGGGGTCGAGCAGGGAGGGGTCCGAGGACCCGATGGCGAGACCCAGCTCACCGATCGCCGCCAGCGCGAGTTCCCGGAGAGCGGGCCCCTGAGGCACAAGGTCCATCGCCTCGAGGATGAGCGACAGGCGCCGGGCCAGGTCGTCGGTGGGGATGTGGACCCAGGCGGTCTCGAACCGCGCCAGGCGGTGAGGCCCCGAGGCGAGGCCGCTGTACGCCTCGATCTCCACCACGGAGTCGTCGCCGAGCCCTGCGGGGTCGAGCCGCACCTCCCCGTGGTGGCGGTCCACCGCCTGCAGGGGCTTGCCGTCCGCGAACAAGAGGCACTCGGCGCCTTCCGTGAAGCCCTCGCCGACCCACCCCGGGTCGACCACGATCACGGGCCAGGCGTCGGGCACCGCGGGCCCGAGATCCAGTCGCGCCCGGAACCAGACCGTCTCGTCGGGCCCGCCCCAGGATCCGCCCACCTGAAAGGCCCGCAGCGGACCCGACCGGCCGGGCCCGGCCTGCAGGTCCAGCACCGGCCTGGCGCCGCGCAGCCTCAGCGCCTCGAGCTCCTCCACGACCCGGACGATGCGCAGCCGCTCTCTGTCCATCATTGATCCCAACCGCCCTTCACCCATGCGTGTGTGCCTGTGCCGGCTTCGATGTCGGGGATCCGGGGGGACGTCGGGGCCGCAGACGGGTCCTGAGACCTCGTGAGTGGAAGCCGGACGGTGGACCATGGGGGCGTCGGCGGTCTCGCCGCTGAAGAACTCGAGCGTCGCTCGCCCTGTCGGGGCCATGGTACCGCGGATCAGGGGCGGTGGGAACAGGTCGGCGGGTTGAGGGCGTAGCCGTCGCCGACCACGCCGGAAGGAGCCCGGGCGGTGGCGGAGGTCATCACCCAGTCGCGGCAGCGCACCTGGGCCGTGATGCCCGACGCGGGCACCATCCGCCACGGGTGCATGGTCATGAACTCGACCCGGGTGAAGATGTAGCTGGGGACCGTGGCCTCGTCGAAGGCCAGTGTCGCCCCCCGGGGGACCGTGCGCGCCACCCAGGCGACGACGGGCACGGCGGCCTGATTCTGGCCGGCGATGAAGCTCTGGCTGACCCCGACGTACCAGCCCGCGAGGAGCAGGGTCATGGGGATGGCCAGAAGGATCCGGTGGCGGCTCATGAGGCCCACCAGGGCCAAGGCCGCCCATGCCGCCGTCACCGCCGCCACGAGCACGGGGGCGCCGTCGTCGTGGTTGGTCACGATGCTCCACAGCCCCGTCAGCGCGGGCGAGTCGAAGGTCACGAGATACTGGGCCAGGGGCAGTACCCAGAACCGGATGGCCACCGCGACCCCGAGCACCAGGGCGATGAGGAGAAGCACGCGCCCGCGCTCGCGCCGCCAGGAGGGCGGCCGGGTGCCGGCCAGCGCAAGAAACCAGAACGGGAGCGCGGGGAAGAGGTAGCGCTCCTCGAGGCGGACGTAGGGTTCATCGATGGCGTTGCGGTAGTGCAGCACGTCGAAGAGCACGGTGTTGCGGGCGAAGACGAAGAGCAGGGTGGCGGTGATCAGCGCCGTGACCGCCCAGAAGGCCGGCGGCAGCCGTCGCTGCCGGGCAAGGACGAGCGCTCCCAGCGGGGCGCCGATCCCCGCGAAAAGCAGGATGGCCGTGTACTGGCCGAGCACCGGCAGCAGGAGGTGGAGCGGCGGCATGGTGCTGCCGGGGGCCTGCAGCGCGTAGTAGCCGAGGAACGCCTTGACGGTCCACGGATCCCGGTAGCCGCTGTGGGCCGCGATGTCGACCCGGGTCAAAAACACCGCCCCGGTCGCCGCCAGCAGCGTGAGCAGGCTCAGGGTCCGCCGCCGCGGACCGCGGTCGAGTCCTCCGAGCCACAGGACGGCCGCCACCGGCAGCAGCATGAGCCCCTGGGGCTTGGTCAGCGCCGCGATCCCGATGATGAGGCCCGCCCCGACGGCCGATCCCGGGGTGGGAGCGCGATGCCAGCGCAAAAGGAGCAGGACCGCGAGGACCACGAGCGGGTAGAAGAGGGTCTCGGCCATGATGTCCGTGCCGAAGCCCGTCCCCGACACCAGGGCGGTGAGCGCGCTCGCGGTGAACGCGGCGCGCGGCGCCAGGCGGAGTTCGCGTCCCAGGGCGTACGTGGGGAAGATCACCGTGGTGATGGCCAGGACGTCGGCGACGCGGGCCACCTGGTACTGCGTGGGGACCGCGTGGAACGGTGCGGTGACGATGGCCAGAAAGAGCGGGAAGACGTACGCGGGGTAATGCTTGGCCATGCCCGCGAAGGTGAAGACGAAGCGGCCGGCCTGGATCTGGTGGGCGTAGCGCCAGTACTCGAGCTCGTCCATGAAGATGAAGGGGTAGGGGGCGATGCGTGCCATGAGGACGTGCAGGAGAGCGACCCCCGCGAAGAGCGCCCACAGCCACCAGCGTGGCAGCGGCTCGTCTCGGACGGTGCGTAGCGTGATGATCGACTCCTTCGGCGAGATCGGTCCGGGGGCGTGGTGCTCTCCCTTCGGCACCGGCGGCCTGGGTCCCTACCTCGACCGGCGCGCCGATAGTGTGTCCGCCGCCGAACCCCGGGCCGACAGGAAAAAGCCCGGTGCCGGCATGAGCCGGGCACCGGGCGCGACGGGCAAGGGTCAGTGAATGCTGCTGGCCTCGAGTTGGAAGTGGCCCTTGTAGAGGTTGATGATTCCCACGACGGTCACGTGGGCGCCGACCTTCGGCATCGCCGGTCCGCCCTTGGGGACGTAGACCGTGACGTTGCCGCCGCTGGCGAGCTGGAACGTGGCGGACGTGGTGGAGACGACCTTGCCGGTCATACGGACGAAGTCCTCCAGGTGGGCGGTGTTGACCGACGCCGCCGTGATGACCTGGGGCGACGGCGCGGGGCCCGACCTCACCACCGTGGGCGCGCTCGTGGCGTCGATCTCGGGAGTCCCCTGGTAGGTGGCGACGGTGCCGGTCACGTCGAGGACATCACCCGGCGCCGCCTGGACGCGCGTGCCCTTCTTCAGATAGATCCGCATCCAGTGGCCATCCTGCGTCACGTAGAGGTTGGAGCCCGAGGACAGCACGGCGGTCACCGTGAGGTCCTTGAGGGAAACGCTCTGACCCATGTGCGCGGCGAGGGAGCCGGCCAGGGTCGCCAGGCTCAGCGTCGCCGTGGGAGCCGGGGCGCTGGTGGCCGAGGCCGGAGCGCTGCTGCCCGCGGTCGCCACGACCTCCAGCTGGTAGGTGCCCTTGTAGCCGTCGACCGGACCGACGGCGGTGAAGGTAGAACCCTCCGCCGGGACGCGGATGGCTGGCGAGGGGAAGTAGAGCTCCCCGGTTCCGGAGCCGTCGTTGATGTCCACCACCGGGCCGTGGACCGCGGTCACCTTTCCGGTGACCTGGGCGTAGACGTAGTTGTTGGCGGCGTCGATCTGGGCGGTGTGGATGTGCACCGGGGCGGGGGCGGCGACGTGGCCGGTGACCTTCGGCGTACCGGCGACGTCGATCTCGGAGTCGCCGTCGTAGAGCGCGACGCGACCTGTGAAGGTGATGACGTCGCCCGGTACCAGCACGGGATTCGTCGGAGCGGGATACAGGCGCATGCCCGCCCCGTTCTGGATGACGAAGGCGTTGCTACCGGTGACGGCGTCCACCGTGGCGCCCTTGACCGTCACCGTGGCGCCCATGTCCTTGCCCAGGTTCGAGGCGAGGCTGCGCAGCGTCACGGTCCCCAGCTGCTGCCCCTCGCCCTGTGCGGGCGGAGCCACCGCCACGGTCTGTTCGGGCGAGAGGGAGAGCACGGGCGCGACGCCGAAGGTGCCGTTGTCGTTGACGACGACCGCCAGCGCGGTCCAGTGGGCTCCAGGGTACGCGCCGCCGAGATCGGCGGTGCCGCTCATGGACCGGATGGGCGCGAGGCCGGATCCGTCGTTGACGAACAGCTGGCCGCCCTTGCTCGACACGATCCCCTTGATCCACACGAGCAGCCCGCTGTCGCGCCCAAGCTGGCCGGTGAAGGCGAGGGGCGGAGCGGGCAGGTTGCCGCGACCGGTCACCGTGGGCGGGATCACGGCCTCCACTTCGAGCTGGCCGTTGTAGGTGTTGACGTAGCCGAGCACGGACACCTTGTCGCCCAGGTGCAGCGGGGGTGCCGTGACGTCACCCAGCCACAGCTCGATGCCCCCGGCAAGCGCATTCACCTCTTGGGTGAAGAAGGCGGTGGGCCCGAACTGCCCGTTGATGGTTCCCGCGACCGAAACGAGCTTGTCCATGTAGCGCGAGGGATCACCGACGATGTGCAGCAGCGTCGTGGGCACGGGCTTGGGCAGGTTCGTCGAGACCGGACGGCTCGCCGCCTGGTCCTCGTGGAAGGTCTTCAGCACGCTCGGGAGGAATGGGGGGTTCTTGAGGATGATCCCCACTTCCCGGTTGTCCTCGAGCGAGGTGTTCGAGACGTTTTCGGAGCCCACGAAGACCCGGCTGTCCGCGATGATCAGCTTGGCGTGCAGGTACGGGTGGGGGAGGATGGCCGCCTTCACGCCGGCGCGCGCGAGAAGGCCCAGCTGGTACGCGCCGGGACCGGAACGGTTGCTGCTGGTGGAGGCCTCGAGCAGCACCACCTTGACGCCGCGCCGGGCTGCCGCCATGAGCGCGTCGGCCACGGCCTGCTCCGGTGTCTCCTCTTCCTCAAGGTAGAGGCGGTGCCTGGCGCTGGCGATGAGGCCCAGCAGCGCCGACTGCGAGTGGGGGCTGAGCACCAGGTACCGCCGGGGTCCCGCTCCGGCGCGCAGGCCCTTCCAGTCGTCCTGGAACACCTGGGCCACGGCGTTCACGACCGCGGGATCGCGGGTCTCGATGTCGTATTCGCGGTTCTTGTGCAGGCCGTCGTAGGTGAAGTTCGCCGACCCGAAAAACGCCAGTCGGTGGTCCACCACCATGGTCTTGGCGTGATCGAAGACGAAGCGGCTCGGAGCCCAGCGCACGGCGGCGCCCGCCGCGCTGAGGAACTGGCGGGCCAGGATGGCGTCGGAGCCCAGGCCGAGCGGGGTCCGGTCCAGGATGACCCGCACCTTGACGCCTCGCCGGGCCGCCGCCGCCAGGGCGTCCTCCACCGAATGGTCGGTGATCACGTACATCTCCACGTCGATGCTGGTCTTGGCGGCCTCGATGGCGCTGACAACGGCGGAGGCGCCGGCTTCGGGCTCGGTGAGCAGCACAGGCCCCGCACCGGCCGCCGCGGCGCTGGGTGCGGCGGCGGCGGCGAGGAGCACGAGCCCCATGGCCAGGGGCACGGCCGTGCGAAACGATCGATGCATCTACTGGCGACGCCCGACCGGAGCCGAGCGTCCTTCCCTCCCGGATGCGTCCAAGGACGCCTGCTTGGTTGCGGGAGCCATCCTGCCGCATGGTGCGGTCCCGCTCGGTGTCGCGCCGTCACCTCCCTGGGGATAGCCTTTGAACATAATCGGCCCGGGCGGCGAGGTCAATGTTTGCGCGCACGCTTGCGCCGTCCGGGGACCCCGGAATCCGGTTCCCGAGGAACCTTTTGGGTCGCCATGGGGCGTCGGGAATGCGGATCGGTTTTCCTGTTCGCACCTGCCCGGCTTTAATGAAATTGCCATCAAACTGGTGTATGGTTGAAACAATCTCGTGGCCACCCCCGGTTCAGATGGCGTGGATGCGAAGAATTTCCACGATGGATGCCCCGGCAGGCGCAACCACATGAGGAGTTGGAGACATTGACCATCATCGACAACGTCATCATCCTGGCGGCCGTGGCCCTCATGGTCGTCGTGGCTCTCGTCTACGCGATCCGGCTCCAGCGGCAGCTCGGGCGCACGCGCCGGGATCTGGACGATCTCATCACGCAGCAGGGGCTGGAGAGCCTCAGCCAGCAGGCCGCCGCCGACATGGACCGGCGCGCGCCCATCCTGGTGGTCATCCCCGCGTACAACGAAGCCCGGTCCATCGGAGCCGTGCTGGCCACCATCCCCCGCGAGGTGCACGGCGTCCCGGTGCGGCCGCTGGTCGTAGTGGACGGCGGGACCGACGGCACCGAACGGGTGGCTCGCGAGCGCGGCGCCTGGGTGGTGCGCACGCCGTACAACCGGGGACAGGGGGCGGCGTTGCAGCTGGGGTTCGACTTTGCCGAGGCCTGGGGCTGCCGCGCGGTGGTGACCATGGACGCGGACGGCCAGCACGACCCCAGGGATATCCGGCGACTGGTGCGACCGCTGGTGGCGGGCAAGGCCGACATGGTGATCGGCACCCGCGACCGTGAAGCGTCGCGGCCGTCAAGTTCCATGCGCCGATTGGGCATCATCTTCCTGAACGCACTGCTCCGGGCGACGGGCGTGAACGTGAGCGACTGCAGCAGCGGGTTCCGCGCCTACCATCCGGCGACGCTGTCCTGGCTCAGGGCCAAGGACCCCCAGTACAGCGGCGGCGAGATCCTGGTACTGGCGGCGAGGGCGCAGCTGCGCATCCACGAGGTCGGCATCGTCATCCGGCGGCGCACTGCCGGCCAGAGCAAGAAGGGCACCGACCTGCGCTTTGCCCTGGGCTTCACGCTGGCCATGATCCGCGCCGCCTTGCGGCCGCTGCCGCTGCAGATACCGGTTCGCGAGAGCGGAGCGTCGCTGGAGAGCGAGGGAGGCAAGGGATGAGAGTCCTCGTACTGGGAGCCGACGGGTATCTGGGCTGGCCCACCGCCATGCGGTTTGCTCGGCTGGGGCACGAGGTGGGCGTCCTGGACAACATGGCCAAGCGAGCCTGGGAACTCGAGGTGGGGGCCCGGCCCCTGTGGCCCGTGGAGCCCCTGCAGTCGCGGGTCAACGCCTTCGCCGCCCTGGGACACGGGACCATGGACGTCTTCGTGGGCGACCTCACCGACTACGCATTCGTCTCCCAGGTGGTGCGGGAATTCCGGCCGGACACGATCATCCACTATGCCGAGCAGCCCTCGGCCCCCTTCTCCATGATGGGGCGGGAGCAGTGCGTGCGCACGCAGGTCAACAACGTCACCGGGACGCTGAACCTCATCTGGGCGATGCGCGAGCACGCGCCCGACGCGCACCTGGTGAAGCTCGGGTCCATGGGGGAGTATGGCACCCCGAACATCGACATCGAGGAGGGGCCCCTGCCCATCGAGGTGAAGGGGCGCCGGGACGAGATCCCGTTTCCCAAGCAACCCGGCTCGTTCTACCATCTCTCCAAGGTGCACGACAGCCACAACCTCACGTTTGCCGCGCGCACCTTCGGCCTGCGGGTAACCGACCTGAACCAGGGCATCGTCTACGGGACGCAGACGGAGGAAACGCTTCTCGACCGGCGCCTTCGCACCAGCGTCCATTACGATCAGGTCTTCGGCACCGTGCTCAACCGCTTCTGCGCGGAGTCCGTGTCGGGGCGGCCGCTGACCGTGTACGGGACGGGTCAGCAGATGCGGGGATTTCTCAACATCCGCGACACGATGCAGTGCGTGGTGCTGGTGAGCCTCAATCCTGCGCGCCCCGGGGAGTTCCGGGTGATGAACCAGTTCACCGAGGCCTTCACGATCCTCGAACTCGCGCAGCTGGTCCAGCACACCGCGCGGCAGCAGCTGGGCCTCGAGGTGGAGATCGCGCATCTGGAGAACCCTCGCAACGAGCTTCAGCAGCATTATTACAACGCCAAGCACGAGAAGCTCCTGGAACTCGGCCTGGTGCCGCACCATCTCACGGCCGAGACCGTGGGGGCGATGCTCCGCGACTTCCATGAGCACCGCCAGCACATCGACACGTCGGTCCTCGTCCCCACGGTCCGCTGGGTCCGCGCGGACCCGGCCCCGATCGCCCAGGGTTGACCCGCCGCGCCCAGGGCGTGAGGGTCGCCGCCCTGACCGCCCTGGGCCTTGTGATCCTGCTCCTGCTGCTGCGGCGCGTGCACCTGAGCCCCGCCGGGGTGCTGGCCGCCGTGACCCATGCGGCCACCGGGTGGGTGCTGCTGGCGTTCGCGGGATCCCTCGGCACTCTGGCGACCCGCAGCTTCCGCTTTCACGTGTTCTTCCCCGAGGTGACGTTTGCGGCGTTCCTTCCGGTCACGGCCCTGTACAACGCCCTCGCCGTGGTGCTGCCCGGTGGCCTCGGCGAGGCGTTCTTCGCCCTGTACCTGCGCCGGCGCATCGGGCGGGGTCTCATCGACATCGGGGGTCGGCTGCTGGTGACGCGGCTCATGGACCTCGTCACGCTCATGGGCATCCTGGCCCTCAGTGGCCTGGTCCCCGGCGCGCACCTGTGGGCGCGCATTCCCCCGGTGCTGGGAGTGGGGCTGTGGGCCATGCTCCTCGTCGCGCTGGGGCTGCTCGGGCTCATCTGGCGGGGAGGCAGGCCCGGGCGCGGTCTGCGCCTGCCCCGCCGCATGGTCGAAGGCGTCGAGCGCGCCCGGGAGGGGATGCAGGCCCGGGTGCTCACGCCGAGCCTCGTGGTGACCCTCGTCAACCGGATCATCGGGATCGTGGGCTACTGGGGCCTGTTCCAGGCGCTGTCGCTACCCCTGAACCTCTGGGAAGCGGCGGCGGCCTACGCGTTCGTGAACCTTTGCCTGGCCATCCCGGTCCAGGGAGTGCTGGGCGCGGGGAGCGTGGATCTGTGGTGGGTGCTGGCGCTCTCGGCCCTGGGCGTCGCGGCGCGGATGGCCACCGCTTCCGCGGTGGCCATCCACGTGTGGCTCCTGGTCTTCGCGCTGCTGCCGGGGGTCGTGGCGGGCCTCGTGCTCATCCTGCGGGGAAGCGGGGGGATCCTGCGACCCGACCGCGAAACCACTCCAGCGTGATCTCCAGCCCTTGGGCCAGGGACACCCTGGGATGCCAGCCCAGGGTCCGGGCGGTCTCAGCGGGGTCCAGGTGCAGGTCCCGTGTGTCTCCGGGAACGGCGGCGGTGTGGACGATGGCGTCGGGTCCGAGCCCCAGGCGGGAGCGGATGATCTCGGCGAGTTCCAGGACGCTGGTGTTCACCCCGGTCGAGACCGTGAACTCCCCTTGGGCCCCCTGTTCCATCACCTGCCGGAAGGCGTGGGCCGCGTCCTCCACGAAGAGGAAGTCGCGGCGCTGTCCTCCGTCCCCGGTGACCTCGAGCCGCCCGGACTCAAGCCCCATGCGCAGCATCCGCGCCACCGCGCTGGACTTGTGCGCGGATCCGGGCCCGTAGACGTTGCTCAACCGCAGGGCGGCGGTCTTGAGACCGTACGTTTCCCGGAAGGCCGTCAGGTAGGTCTCGCCGCTCTGCTTCGAGGCGGCGTACGGCGACAGGGAGCCGGTGCGCAGGTGCGTCTGGGTGGCGCAGGAGGAGGCCAGGGCCAGGGAGGGGACCGACTCCTTCCACGCGGCCCACAGCATGGTGATCGTGCCCATGACGTTGGTCCGAGCCGTGACCAGCGGCTCCTCGATGGAGGGGATGATCCCTGATTCCGCGGCCAGGTGACAGATGCCCTGGGCGCCGCGAACAGCCTCGCGGGCCGCGACCTCGTCCGTCACGTCCATCCGGTGGTAGCGGGTGCCGGCAAAGCCTGCGGGACGCTCCCCGAGGTCCACGCCCACGACCTCGTGGCCGGCGTCGGCGAGAATCCGGGTCAGGGTGGTGCCGATGAAACCGGCGGCTCCGGTCACGACGATGCGCATCCCATCACACTCCGCTTCTGTGGGGGGTCACCCCTGCACATGAATGACTCCGGGACGCAGACGGGTCCGAGCCGGCCGCTGTGGTGGCTCGCCGCCATCTGGCTGGGCCTGGGGCTCTTTCGGGTGGCGCTGAACGGACTGCTGGGATTCCCGTTCATCTTCGACGACGAACTCGAGTACTGGCTGTACGCGCATCAACTCCTCTCCGGCCAGTGGGTCTTCCATTACGCCGGCGCCATCACCCATTACCCGGCCTACGTCTACCCGCTCTTCGTGTCGTTGGTCCTGCGCCTGAGCTCCAGCCTGCACACCCAGTACCTCCTGGTGCGGACGGTGGACGCCTTCGTCATCTCCACCGTGGTGTTCCCCGTGTACCGGTTCGGGGTCGACCTGGGGCTTGGAGAGCGCCGGGCGCTGTGGGCGGCCCTCATGTCCGGACTCGTGTCGGGCGCCGACTACGCCAGCACCATTATGGCCGAGAATCTCTTCTATCCGCTGTCCCTGGTGATCCTCTACCTGCTGTGGCGGTCGGGACGGGATCCGAGGCCGGGGCGCTCGCTTCTCTTGGGTCTCTTGACCGGGGTGGGCATTCTCCTCAAGCCCCAAGGGCTCTTCTTCATCCCGCTGGGCCTCGTGGTGGCCGTCATGGCCCTGGCCAGCACCCGCGACCCGCGGCGGATCGCCACCGGGGCCCTGGCATACGCACTCGGGCTGGTGCCGATCCTCTCCACCCGCCTCGTCATCGCCCGGGCG
>JAJZYS010000077.1 GCA_021797925.1 Bacillota bacterium | reverse complement strand
CGGCCCGCACCCGGGGGCGGCCGGAGCCGGGTCCACGAACCCGCGCAAAGGGGACACGCGCATGCGTACCCGCTCATGGGTGCCGCTGATGATGGCGCTTCCGCCGATCGTGCTGACGGCCCTGTTCGTGGCGTACCCGGCCCTGACCGCCGCGCTCTACAGCCTGGGTGACGTGCACGCGGTGAGTCCGGCCATCACCGACATCGCCCACCGCCAGATCGCGGCGCGCCACGGGCTGACGCTGGAGGTGTACCGGCGGCTGTTCATGAACCCGCAGTTTCGCGCCGACGTCGCGGTGTCGCTCTCGGTCACCCTGTGGAGCGTCTTCGCGGTGCTCCTCATCGGCTACACGGTGGCCTTCTACTACAGGTTTGGCCGCGGGGCCCGGCGGCCCTGGACCTCGGTCTTCTTCCTCGTGCCCATGTTCATCCCGGTGGTCATCGCGTCCTACGCGATGGCGAGCTTCTTCAACGCCGGCGGCTGGTTCGATGCCGGATTGTTCCACCTGGGCGTGGCGAACCCGCCCGCGCCGTCCTTCACGAACCTGGGCATCATCCTGGCGCAGATCTGGGTCAACATCCCCTTCGCGGTCCTGCTCCTGGGCTCGAGCCTGGGGACGATCAGCCCGTCGCTCATCGAGGCGGCGCGGGACGTGGGCGCGGGCGCCTGGACGGTGTTCTGGCGGGTGATCCTGCCCATGACGACGCTGCAGGGGACCATCGTGGCCACGTTCACGGCCATCGGCATCTTCGGCAGCTTCACCATCCCGTACCTGATCGGTCCCAACGCGCCGCAGATGCTGGGGGTGGCCATGGACAGCTACTACGCCACGTACGCCGAGCCGCAGCAGGCCGAGGCCATGGCGGTCATCACCTTCCTTCTGGCCGCCGTGGCGGGCGTGCCGTACCTGTGGGCGACGGCCCGCGCCCGCAGCGCCCGGGGGGGTGCGGCGTGACCGGGCAGGCGGCCGTGCGGCGGGCCCCGGGCAGCCGGCTCCTCGGCGTGGTGATGCTCGGGATCGGGGCGTTCCTCTTGCTGCCGCTGCTGAACCTCGTCCTGTGGGCGTTCGCGGGCCGGTGGTTCTATCCCTCGCTCCTGCCCCAGGCGTGGTCGCTGCAGTGGTTCCGGTACGTGTTCTCCCAGGGCCACCTGACCCACGCCATCGTCCTGAGCCTCACCTTCGCCCCGATCGTGACGCTGGTGGCCTGCTTCGTGTGCCTGCCCGCGGCGTACGCGTTCGGACGGTTCGACTTCTTCGCCCGGCGCTCGCTCATGATCGGGATCCTGGCCACCAACGCCTTCCCCCGCTTCGGGCTCTACATCGGCCTGGCCACGATCCTTTACGGCCTGAACCTCGTCGACACCGCGCTCGGGGTCGTGATCGTGCAGCTACTGGGAACGCTGGTGCCCATGACGTGGATCGCCGCCGCGGCGTTCGGGGGCGTGCCCCGCGAGCTGGAGCAGGCGGCGCGCGACGCCGGGGCCGGTCCCATGCGCACGTTTGCGCGCATCACCCTGCCCGTGGCGGCGCCGGGGGTGCTCGTGGCCGTGATCCTGGCCTTCCTGGCCGCCTTCGACGAGGCGCAGGGGACGTTCCTCGTGGGCATGCCCCGGTACCAGACGATGCCGATCATGATGTACTCCATCGTCGCGGGCTACCCGGAGCCGGCGGCGGCGGTCTTCTCGATGGTGCTGGCCACGCCGTCGTTCATCCTCCTGCTCCTGGTGCGCCGCTACATCATCGGCGGCAGCATCGCCGCCGGATTCTCGCTGCTGTGAGAGGAGGTCGGTCCCCATTCCCAGCTGCCGGCTCGTGGACCTCGTGAAAGTCTATCCCGGCGCCCAGAAGCCCGCGGCGCAGATCTCCATGGAGGTCGAGGACGGCTCCCTGGTCACGCTCCTGGGACCGTCGGGCTGCGGGAAGAGCACCACGCTGCGCATGGTGGCGGGTTTCGCCGAGCCGACACGGGGACGCATCCTCGTCGACGGGCGGGACATCACCCACCTCAGGCCGGAGCACCGGCCGACGGCCATGGTGTTCCAGAACTACGCGCTGTGGCCGCACATGGACGTGTGGCACAACCTCACGTTCGGGCTCGAGGTGCGGCGCAAGAACCCCAAGGCCATCCGGTCGGCCGTGGAGGCCATGCTGGCCATGGTGGGGCTCACCGGGCTCGAGCACCGCTATCCCGCCCAGCTGTCGGGCGGGGAGCAGCAACGCGTGGCCCTGGCGCGCGCGCTCCTGCTGGAGCCCGAGGTGCTCCTCCTCGACGAGCCCTTGAGCAACCTCGACGCCCACATGCGGGTCCGGGTGCGCGACGAGGTCCGGTCCATCCAGCAGCGGCTGAAGATCACCACGCTGTTTGTGACCCACGACCAGGAGGAGGCGACCGCCATCGCCGACAAGGTCGCCGTGATGAACCAGGGCGGGCTCATCCAGTTCGGCACGCCGTTCGACATCTACTGGAACCCGCGCCACCTCTTCGTCGCCGACTTCGTGGGCCGCATGAACCTCCTCCCGGGCGCCATGACGGCGCAGGGCGTCGTGCTGGGCGGGGTCACCCTGCCCCCCGGGGGAGTGGTGGAGCGGCCCGTGGAGGGGATCGTCGGCTTCCGGCCCGAGGAGGTGGAGCTGTGTCCCGACGGGGCGCCGGGGACCCAGGCCCGGGTGACCCAGCTCTCCATGCGGGGCGGGGTCTCGGAGCTCACGCTGGAGGGGGAGTTCGGCCGGCTCAGGGCCGCCGTGCCGTCGAACCGCGTGCCCCTCGCCGGCACCGCCGCGCGCTTCGTGCTGCGCCGGGTGCGCCTGTACGACGCGGCGACCCACGTGCTGCGCGTCGACCGGGCGCTGCAGGGCGAGGCCGGGGCGGATCCGTCGCGGGCCGGGGGCCCGCCGCCCCGGCCGGGGGAGAGGAGCGTGGGCGCGTGAGCACCGTCGTCGTGGGGCACCGGGGGTACCCGGCCCGAGCCCCGGAGAACACCCTGGCGTCGTTCGGGTGCGCGGTGGAGGCCGGGGCGCAGATGGTGGAGACCGACCTGAGGGTGACGCGCGACGGGGTGATCGTCCTCGTGCACGACGAGACGTTAGAGCGCACGACGGACGGCTCGGGCCGCGTCGACGCTCACACGTGGCGCGAGCTGCAGGAGCTCGACGCCGGCGGCGGGCGGATCCCGTCCCTGGTCCAAGCCCTCGACGCCGTCGCGGTCCCCCTCATGCTGGACTACGAGGCGCAGGCGGTGATCGAGCCGCTGCTGCGCGTGCTCGCGGACGAGGAGGTCCGCCGGCGGGTCGTGATGGTGGGCGGCAACGCCGAGGGCCACCGCGCCCTTTGCGCGCGCTACCCCGACCTCGTCGTGGGACTCACCGTGGACTGGCCCGTGGGCGCGGACGCGCTGGATCGCGCCCGGTCCGTCGGAGCCCGCTACATCAATCCGCCCTATCCCGCCCTCACCGCCGAGTGGGTGGCGCGCTCGCGCGCCGCGGGTCTGTCGATCTCCACGTGGACCGTCGACGGGCCGGCGGACATGGACCGGGTCCTCGGGCTGGGCGTGGACCTCATGATCACCGACTACCCCGACGTGGCGTGCGCCCGGCGCGATCGGGCGGCGGGCCGGGACGGCTGACCCGCCCCGTGCCGGCCCTCTCCGCCTCGAGCGGGCGGGAGGCGCCGGGCGACCCGCACGGATGGCGTATCGCCTCAGAAAAGGTGGTCATGTGGGCATGGGGGCCAAGATCCCCGGTGAGGCAACCGTTCGCAACAGCGAAACCATGGTGCGGATGCTGCTCGTGGAGGGTCCGCTGCCGCGCAGTTCCATCGCCCAGCGGCTGGGTCTGAGCATTCCCACGGTCATGGACCTGGTCACGACCCTGCGCTCCTTCGGCGTGGTCACCGTCGGGGTGGCCACATACCGCCGGGGCCGCCCCGCCCCGCCGATCCACGTGGCGGCGGACGCATGGTACTCCGTGGGGGCGGACATCGGCGGGACCAAGGTGGCCGTGGGGCTCTTCAACAGCCACCTGGAGCTGGTGGAGGACGAGCGCTGGGCCACGCCCCGGGACTGGGCGCAGCTGCTCGACCGCCTGACGGACTCGGTGGAGCGGCTCACGCGCCGGGCGGGCTGCCGGCCCCTGGGCGTGGGGGTCGGCGTGCCCAGCGTCGTCGAGCGCGGGGTGCTCGTGGACGCGCCCAACCTGGGCGTGCGCGACATCCCGGTGCTCGAGGCGCTCCGCCAGCGCTGGCCCCACCCCACGGTGGTCGAGAACGACGTGAACCTGGCGGCGCTGGCCGAGTACGACGCGGCGCTGCGGCGCCACGAACCGGTGCGCTCTCTGGTCTTCTGCGCGCTGGGCACGGGCATCGGCTGCGGCATCGTGCTCAACGGCAAGCTCTGGTCCGGCGCCCGGGGCGCGGCGGGGGAGGTGGCGTACCTCCTGCCCAGCCTCGACATGGCGCAGTCGACCCCGCCCGCCAACGGCTGCCTCGAGGCCATCGCCTCCGCGTCCGCCCTGGGTGGGCACTGGGCCGGGGGCGAGGACCCCGCCCGGCTGCTCCGGCGCGCGGAGGACGGCGACGAGCGGGCGCTGGAGGCGTTCCGGAGGTGGGGGACGGCGGTGGGCCACGCCGCCCTGGCGGTGGTGGCCGTCCTCAACCCCGAGGTGCTCCTGGTGGGCGGGGCCGGGAGCCGGAGCGCGCGCTTTCTGTTCCCGGTCCTCGAGGACATCCTCCGCCGGCACGCCCCCGACCCGCCGCCGGTGCGCGCCCCGGTGTACGGCGAGCTGGCGGCCCTGTACGGGGCGGGGCTCGTGGGCGGAAGGCAGGCGCTGGACACGGCGGTGCGCCGCGCCGTGGCCGCGGCCCGGCGGGAAGGGAGGAACCGCGTACGCGAGTCGGCTGTGCGCCCGTGACCTTCGGCGTGGAGGGCGTGCCCGGCTGGGGGCCGGAGCCTCCCGCCGAGAAGGTGCTCCACGACATCGCCCGCGCCGGGTACGCCGGCACCGAGCTCGGGCCATGGGGCTATCTGCCCCGCGAGCCGGACGCGCTGTCGGCGCTGCTGCGCCGCTTCGGGCTGGCGCTGACCGCCGCCTTCGTGGCCCTGGACCTCGCGGAGCCCGACGCCTGGCGCCGGGACCTCGACGCGCTGGAGCGGGTGGCCGCGCTCCTTGCCGCGACCGGCGGGGAGCGCATCCTCCTCGCCGACAGCGGCGACGAGAGCTCGGGCCCCAGCCCCGGGGCCCACGGCGCCAGCGTGGTCCAAGGCCTCGCGGCGGCCGCCGAGGTCTGCGCGCGCCACGGGCTCGCGGCCGACCTGCACCCCGAGGTGGGCTCGGCCGTCGCCACGCGCGAGGACATTCAGCGGGTCCTCGACGGGGTGGCGCCGGAGCGGCTGGGGCTGTGCCTGGACACGGGACACCTCGCGTACGCCGGTGAGGACCCCCTCGAGGCGCTCGTCGCGTGGGGCCCCAGGGTTCGACACGTCCACCTCAAGGACGTGAGCCGAGACGTGCTCGACTTCGTCCGGGCCCACGGGCTCGATTTCACGGGCGCCGTGGCCCGCGGGGTGTTCGTGCCCCTGGGGACCGGCGACGTCCCCCTGGCGGCCGTGGTGCGCCGGCTCGAGGCGACGGGCTACGACGGCTGGCTGATCGTGGAGCAGGACGTGATCCTCAGGCCCTGGGACGATCCGGCCGCGTGGGCCGGGTCGGGGCGGGAATTCCTGCGCCGGATGGGCGTTTAAGGAGGCGGTGGCGTGGAGCGGGCGGGAGAGTCCGAGATCGGGCGCGCGTACGCGCTGGCCCGCGAGCTGGGGGAGTGGGCGAGCGGCGTGATCGCGGGGTCCATGGCCGACGCGCGCGGGTGGCTCAAGGGCGCCGGCGTCGAGTGGGTGACCGAGGCGGACGTGGCCATCGAGCGGCACGTGCGCCAGCGCCTTCGGGCGGCGTTCCCCGACCACCGGGTCGCGGGCGAGGAGGACGGCTCCTCGGGGCCCGACGGGGCGAGCGCCGTCTGGGCCATCGACCCGGTGGACGGCACGAACAACTTCGCCCACGGGGTGGGCTGGTGCGCCTTCAGCCTGGGCCTCGTCATCGAGGGCGAGCCGGTCCTGGGGGTGATCGAGGATCCCTTCCGCCAGGTCGCCTACCACGCCCGGCGGGGGCACGGCGCCTTCGCCGACGACCGGCCCATCCGGGTGCGCGCGCCCGGGGACCTGCGGGGAGAGATCGTGCTCACCGAGCTCGACGGGCAGACCCCCTGGGACGGGCTGACCCGCCTCGTCGCGGGATCGGGCCAGGCGGGCAGCATCACCCGGATCATGGGCTCGACCGCCATGAGCATGGCCCACGTGGCCCGCGGCGCCGCGGTGGCGGCGGTGTTCGGCGCGTTCGACCCCCTCGACTCCGCCGCCGGGCTGTGCCTGCTCCACGAGGCCGGAGCCGTCACGATGGGGAGGGACGGTGTGAGGGCGCCCATGCCCCGGGGCAGCCTCATCGCCGCCAGCGCGCCCGTGGCCGAGCGGCTGCGGTCGATGCTGGCCGACACCGGGCCGAGCCCTGTGGGGAGGGGATCGCCGTGACGAAGATCCGGGTGGGCGTGATCGGCTGCGGGCCCATCGCCCAGATGATGCACCTGCCCCACCTCACGGCCATGGGCGATCGCTTCGAGGTCGCCGCCGTCTGCGACCTCAACGGGCCTTTGGCCCGCCGGGTGGCCGAGCGGTTCCACGTCCCCGAGTGGACCACCGACTACCGGACGCTGCTGACGCAGCCGGTGGACGCCTTCCTCGTCCTTACCAGCGGCTCGCACGCGGGGATCTGCCTGGACCTGCTCCACGCGGGCAAGCGCGTCTTCGTGGAAAAGCCGCTCTGCTACACCCCGCAGGAGGGCGAGCGCCTCATCGCCGCCCGGCGGTATCCGGATCAGATCATGGTCGGGTACATGAAGCGCCACGACCCCGGCTACCTCAAGGCCCTGGCGCTCGCCCGCGCCGTCGGCGGCGGGCTGCGGGCGGCGGACGTGCTGGTGCTGCACCCCGAGGAGGCGCTCTACCAGGAGCACCACCACCTCGTCGAGATCTCGGCCCCCGCGCCGGACCCCGGCGCCCTGGCCCGGCAGCGGTCCGCCGCGCGCGAGGCGGTGGGCGAGGCCGACGACCTCGTGCTCGACGCGTACATCGGGGTGCTCCTCGGCTCCATGGTCCACGACGTCAACGCGGTGCGCCACCTCGTCGGCGAGATCGAGACCGTGCGCTCCTGCCACATCGGAGCCGACGGCCGCAGCGTCTTCGCCGCCTGGACCTTCACCGGAGGGGCGGTGGGCCGCACCGGCTGGTTCTTCCTGCCCGAGCTGCGCCACTACGTGGAGCGCATCGACCTTTACGCGGACGCGGAGCGGATCGGACTGCACTTTCCCTCGCCCTACCTCAGGAACTTCCCCACGGCGGTGACCCACGAGCGCATGGAAGGCGGCGCGTGGAGCGAGAGCCGGTTCGAGGTGGGTTACCAGGAGGCGTTCGAGGAGGAGCTCTTCGCGTTCCACCGCATGCTCGCCGACGGGCGGGCCCCGGACACCTCCCTCGAGGACGCCCTCGCCGACGTGCGCGTGCTTGCGGCCATGGCGCGCTCGGCCGCGAGCGGGCGGCCCGAGGCGCCCCTCGCCGCCGGGCCCCCCCGGCCCGGGGATGCCCTGTGAGGCTCCTTCCGGTCGCCACGGAGGGCGAGCTCGCCCGCGAGGCCGCCGATCTCGTGGCGCAGGCCCTGCGCCGGCGGCCCGACGCGGCCCTGGTGTGCGCCACGGGCCGCACGCCCCTGGGCGCCTACGCCGAGCTCGCGCGCCGCCGCCTCGATCCCGGCCGGGCCCGGGTGTTCCAGCTCGACGGCTACCTCGGGGTCGCCGACGACGACCCCCGCTCGCTCTACGGGTGGCTCGACCGGGCGCTCCTGGCTCCCCTCGGCATCGCGCCCGGACAGGTGGTGCGGCTGCGCGAGGACACCCCCGAGCCCGAGGCCGAGTGCGCGCGCTACGAGGCGGCGGCGGCGCAGGCGGGCGGGTGGGATCTCGCGGTGCTGGGGCTCGGGCCCAACGGGCACCTGGGGTTCAACGAGCCTCCCTCGCCCCCCGACGCCCCGACCCGGGTGGTGACGCTCTCGCCGGAGTCGCTGCGGAGCAACCGCGCGTACTTCCCCCCCGCGTACCCGGTTCCCGAGCGGGCCATGACCGCCGGCATGCGCCTTATCCTCGGGGCCCGCCGCATCCTGCTCCTCGTCTCGGGCGAGCGCAAGCGGGCGATCCTGCGCAGGGTGCTCGACGGGCCCCCCACCCCGTGGCTGCCCGCGTCCTACCTCGCGACCCATCGGGACGCGTGGATCATCGCCGACCGCGCCGCCCTGGGCCCCGAGTGACCCTCACCGTCAGTCGTCGTCGATGGTGCTCGGGACGTGGCGAAACGCCAGCCCGTAGGTGACCACGTTGGCGAGCATGAAGAACGCCGCGCCGAATAGCGGCAGGCTGAGGGAGATCTCCATGAGCGCCCCGCCGATGGCGGGGCTGATCGTGGAGGTGAGCTGGGACGGCAGGGATCCGAAGGCGGCCACCCGGCTGCGGTGCCGCTCGTCGGCCACGCCCATGGTGAACGACTGGCGCGCGGGCATGCCCAGGGAGTTGAGCACCATGCGCAGGGTGAACATGGCCCCCGCCAGGGTGAACGAGGGCAGAAACGGCATGGCGAGGAGCGTCAGCGAGCTCAGGGCCCGGGTCCACACGACGGTGCGCACCTCGCCGAGGCGGCGGGTGAGCGCCGCCGACCCCAGGTAGGGAAGCGCCGCCGCCAGGTTGACCACGGTGTACATCACCCCGATCTCCCCGGGCCCCACCCCGAACCGCCGGTAGAACCAGTACGTGAGCAGCGGGCCCAGGAACCCGAAGCCGAAGCCGTTGAGGGCGTTGGTGAGCCCGAGGCGGCTGATGAGCTGGCGGAACGGCATGGTCGCGGAGGCCCCGTCGCCCTCGGGCGGGGGGTCCTGGGGGGGCGGCTCGACGATGGGCAGGGTGGCGAACACCATGGCCACGCCCAGGGCGCCCCCCAGGCCGAAGAGCAGCCGGTAGCCCTCCACCAGCGCGACGCCGTGGGCCTGAAGGAGCGCCGGCACCGCCGCCACGAGCGATCCCGCCGCCCCGGCGATGACGCCGACGAAGGAGAGCCGCCCGAACGCCTCGACCCGCCGCCGCGGCGAGGTGGAGGCGGCCACGAGGGGCTGCTCGGCGGGGAACACCGGGCCCCACGACCCCCCGCTGCCCGCCCCGCCCCCTCGGCCCACGCCGCCCAGGCCGCTGGCCAGCACCACCGCCACGAGTCCCGGCGGGAAGAAGGCGAGGGCGAACCCTCCCAGCGCCGAGAGCGCGGCTAACACCAGGATCATGGTGCGCCGCCCGTAGTGGTCGCTGCCCAGGCCCACCGCGGCCACCAGCGCCATGGTGATGACGCCGCTGAGGCTCAGCACCACGCCCAGCTGCACCGCCCCGTATCCCTGCCGGGCCAGGTAGAGCGGGAAGATCACCGTGAGAAAGGCCGTCGAGACGCTTCTCAGGGCACGGCCCAGGTACAGCCACGTGAGGTTGCGCCCGTCGGGCTGGGACGCCGCCGCTCCCGCGCTCACGCGGGGGCCCCCGCGGCCAGCGGAGTGCCCTGGGTCCCGGGATCGAACTGCTCGTGGTAGAGCCGCGCGTAGAGCCCCCCCTGGGCCAGCAGGGGGGCGTGCCGTCCCGACTCGACGATGCGGCCGCCCTCCACCACCAGGATCCGGTCCGCGGCGAGGATGGTGGAGAGCCGGTGGGCGATGGCGATCACCGTGCGGCCAGCGAACACGCGCGCCAGCGCCTCCTGGATGAGCCGCTCCGCCCGGCTGTCGAGGGAGCTTGTGGCCTCGTCGAGCAGCAGCACCCGGGGGCGCACGAGCACCGCGCGGGCGATGGCCACGCGCTGCTTCTCCCCTCCGGACAGGCGGTAGCCGCGCTCGCCCACCACGGTCTCAAGGCCGTCGGGGAGCCGGGCCACGAGGTCCTGCAGCTGGGCCATCTCCACCGCCCGGAGCACGTCGGCCTGCGCGGCGTCGGGCCGGCCGTAGCGGATGTTCTCCGCCAACGAGGCGTGGAAGAGGAACAGGTCCTGGGTCACCACCGCGAGGTTGCGCCGCAGCGTGGCCTCGTCGAGATCCCGGAGGTCGACGCCGCCCAGGGTGACCCGACCCGCCACGGGATCGTGGAAGCGCGCCGCCAGGGAGAGGATCGTGCTCTTGCCGGCGCCGCTGGGTCCCACGATCGCCGTCAGCTCGCCCGCCCGCGCCTCGAAGCTGACGCCGTGGAGCACCTCGGGACCCTGCCGGTAGGTGAAGCGCACGTCCTCGAACCCCATGCCCAGGGGGCATCCCTCCTCCAGGGGAAGCGGGCGCGCGGGCTCGGGCAGATCCACCGGCAGGTCGAGGAAGGAGAACAGCCGGTCCATCAGGGCCAGCCCGCCGATCAGGGTCGTGTTCGCCCCCGCCAGGGCCGAAGCCGGGCTGTACAGGCGCACCAGGTACGTGGCGAAGGCCACCACCGTGCCCAGGCGGATGTGCCCGGTCATGACCAGGTAGCCCCCGTACCCGTACACCAGCGCCGGCCCCAGGGCCGAGAGCACCTGCACCACCACCGAGAGCCACTGGCCCACCATGATGGTGCGCACCTGCCGGTGGCGCACCGCGTCGCTCAGGCTCCAAAAGTGCTGGGCCTCCCGGCGCGTCGTGCCGAAGCTGCGCACGACGACGACGCCCGAGAGGGTGAGCGTCTCCTCCAGGTGCGCCGTCATCCGCGCCAGGGCCTCCTGGGCCTGGGTGACGGCCCGGTAGCCGCGGCGGCCGAAGCTCAGCACCGGCAGCGCGAACGCCGGCAGCACGAAGGCCGACACGATGGCGAGCTGCCAGTTGAGCGCGAACATGGTGGCGAGCGTCAGCGCCACCGTGAGCACGTTGACGAGCAGCCCGCTCAGGCTCTGGTTCAGCACCCGCTGCACGGCGTTGAGGTCGTTCACCAGCCGCGAGTGGATCTCCCCGGCCGGGGTGAGGGTGAAGAAGTCGATCCCGAGCTCCTGGCCGTGGGCGTAGAGCGCGGTGCGCAGGTCGTGGATGATGCCTTGGGAGACGACGGCGTTGATGTAGTTCTGCCCCGTCGAGACGATGGCGCCGCCCACCGGGAACAGCAGGAGCCCGGCGGCCAGGACCAGGAGCAGGTGCAGGTCGCGCCGGGCGACCGCCTGGTCGATGATCGCCCGCATCAAGAGCGGCGGGACCAGCCCCACCAGCACCCCCACCAGGGCCAGGCCCAGGGCCAGGCCCAGCTGCCACCGGTGGGGGCGCAGCACCCGCAGGAAGCGGGCCAGGGTCTTGCGGGTGGGCCGTCGCCCGCTCTCGAGGTAGCCCAGCGAGCGCCGCTGCTGCCACACCGCGCCCAGGGGGCCTCCTCCGCCCAGCCCGCCCCCGAAGCCGCCGGACATCCCCATCTCAGGCGCCTCCCGGGCCGGCGGGCCGCTCGCAGCGCAGCGCCGCCGTCGCCCGCGCGAGCGCCTCGCCAAGGTGGACCACCTGCTCGGGCGCCAGCGGGGAGAGGAGCTCCTCGAGCACCTCGCGCCGCAGCACCCGGTAGCGCTCGAGCACCGCTCTCCCCGCGGGGGTGATCGTCACGCCCACCCTTCCCGTCCCCCCCGCGCAGCCGGGCTCGCGCTGCACCCAGCCGGCCGCCTCGAGCCGGTCGAGCTGCACCGTCATGGTGCTCGTGCGCACCTCCCGCAGCGCCGCGAGCTCCGACGGGGAGAGCGCCTGGCCCCGCGCCAGGACGTCGAGCACGTGAAACGACGCCCCTCCCGCCGCATCCCCCAAAAGCTCTCTGGCCCGGCGCCGCAGCCGCGTGCTCAGCGCCTGGCGGAACCTGTCGAACTCCGTGTCGATCGCGATGAGCTGGGCGTGGTCCACGCTCCGGCCTCCTCCGATGCTAGCCTAGCTAGCGATTGATCCCAGCATACCACAACGGAGGCGACCGCGCCGCCCCGGAGCGGGAACAAGCTCCTGCCCGAGCCGGGCGGTTTCTCCCCGGGGGACGATCCGACCCATGGCGCTCGGCGCCGGCGCGTCCCCGCGCGATCGGGGCGATGGGTCCCCGTGCGCCCGGCCCCGAGCCTGCGGGTGTGCCGTCCCGGGGGAACGATGCGCGAAGGAGGCAGGAGGACGCCCAGCTTCGTGACGACCCTTCTCGGGTCCATCGCCGTGGCCCTGTTTCGACCAGCTGCGCCGGCGGCCGCTGCGCGAGCGCCGCTTTGCGCTCCCGCCCGTGATCCTCGTGGCCACGGGCCTTTCGAGCCTTGCGTCGTTCGCCGCCGGGAACCCGGTGAGCGTCGACGCCTGGATCGCCGTCGTCCTCACCGTGATCGGCCTTGTCGGCGGCCTGCGCATCTTGCGCGCGCGGAGCGTCAAGGTCTGGCGGGAGGGGGCGGTCC
>JAJZYS010000076.1 GCA_021797925.1 Bacillota bacterium | reverse complement strand
GGAGGCCGTGGACGCCCTGATCGACAACGGCCGCCGGGGCCGTCCGGTCACCGGCCCGGGCAACCGGCCGCTCAAGTCCCTCTCCGACATGCTCAAGGGCAAGCAGGGACGCTTCCGCCAGAATCTGCTGGGCAAGCGCGTGGACTACTCCGGCCGCTCGGTGATCGTCGTGGGACCGCAGCTGCACCTGCACCAGTGCGGTCTGCCCAAGGAGATGGCGATCGAGCTGTTCAAGCCGTTCGTCATGAAGAAGCTGGTGGAGGAAGGGCACGCCCACAACATCAAGTCCGCCAAGCGGGCCGTGGAGCGGGCCCGGGCGGAGGTGTGGGACGTGCTCGAGGGGGTCATCCGCGAGCACCCCGTGCTGCTCAACCGCGCCCCGACCCTGCACCGGCTGGGCATCCAGGCGTTCGAGCCCGTGCTCGTGGAGGGGCGCGCCATCCAGATCCACCCGCTGGTGTGCACCGCCTACAACGCGGACTTCGACGGCGACCAGATGGCCGTGCACGTCCCGCTCTCCGCCGAGGCGCAGGCCGAGGCGCGCATCCTCATGCTCTCGGCCAACAACATCCTCGACCCCAAGGACGGGCGGCCGGTGGTCACCCCCACCAAGGACATGGTCCTGGGCTGCTACTACATGACGCTGGTGCGGCCCGGCGCCCGCGGGGAAAACCGGGTCTTCCGCGACGGGGACGAGGCCATCCTGGCCTACCAGCTCAACGAGGTGGAGCTGCAGGCCCGGGTCACCATCCGCGTCGACGGGCAGCGGATGGAGACCACCGTGGGCCGGCTGCTCTTCAACGAGCGCATCCCCAAGGAGCTGGGCTTCCACAACCAGGTGATCAAGCGCAAGGAGCTCTCCGCCCTCGTGGCCGAGGTCTACCGCCGGTTCGGCACGGCGGCCACCGCCGAGTTCCTCGACGGCATCAAGGAGATCGGCTTCAAGTACGCGACCCGTTCCGGCACCACCATCGCCATCTCCGACATCGAGGTCCCCGTGGCCAAGGCGGAGATCCTGGCCGACGCCGAGGCCAAGGTGGAGAAGGTCGAGGGGCAGTACCGGCGCGGGCTCATCACCAACGACGAGCGCTACCAGCGGGTCATCGACGTCTGGAATCAGGCCAAGGAGGACGTCAGCCGCGCGGTGCAGGACCACATGGACCGCTTCAACCCGGTGTTCATGATGATGGACTCGGGCGCGCGGGGCAACACCCAGCAGATCTCCCAGCTGGCGGGCATGCGGGGGCTGATGGCCGACCCCTCGGGCCGGATCATCGAGGTGCCCATCCGGGCCAACTTCCGCGAGGGGCTCACGGTGCTCGAGTACTTCACGTCCACCCACGGCGCCCGCAAGGGCCTGGCGGACACGGCGCTGCGCACGGCCGACTCGGGCTACCTGACCCGGCGGCTGGTGGACGTGGCGCAGGAGGTCATCGTCCGCGAGCACGACTGCGGCACGTCGCTGGGGATCGAGGTCGAGGAGATCCGCGACGGCGGCGAGATCATCGAGACCCTGGAGGATCGCGTGGTGGGCCGCGTCCTCACCGCCCCCATCGTGCGGGCGGACACGGGCGAGGTGATGCTGCCGGCCGGGGCCATGCTCGACGAGACGGACGGGGCGAAGCTCCGGGAATGGGGCGTGGAGCGGGTCTGGATCCGCTCGGTGCTCACCTGCCGCTCGCGCTTCGGCGTCTGCCAGCTGTGCTACGGCCGCAACCTCGCCACCGGCCAGCTGGTGGAGGTGGGCGAGGCCGTGGGGATCATCGCCGCCCAGTCCATCGGCGAGCCGGGCACCCAGCTGACGATGCGCACCTTCCACACCGGCGGGGTCGCCGGGGACGACATCACCCAGGGCCTGCCGCGGGTGGAGGAGCTCTTCGAGGCCAGAAAGCCCAAGGGGCTGGCGCAGGTGGCCCGCATCGACGGCGTCGTGCACCTGGGGGAGACGGGCGGCCAGCGCGAGCTCACGATCACGAGCGCCGACGGCGAGGTGGACACCTACCCCCTGGCGTACGGCTCGCGGGTCCGGGTGCACGAGGGCGACCGGGTGCAGGCGGGCGACCCCATCACCGAGGGGTCCATCAACCCCCACGAGCTGCTGCGCTACCAGGGCGTGCGCGGCGTGCAGCGCTACCTGATCCACGAGGTGCAGCGGGTCTACCGCCTCCAGGGGGTGGACATCAACGACAAGCACATCGAGGTCATGGTCCGGCAGATGATGCGCAAGGTCCGGATCGAGGAGGCGGGCGACGCGGAGCTCCTTCCCGGCGGGCTCGTGGACGTGTTCGAGTTCGAGGACGCCAACGCGCAGGCGCTGGCGGCCGGGGGCGAACCGGCCGTGGGCGTGCCGGTGCTCCTGGGCATCACCAAGGCCTCCCTGGCCACCGAGTCCTTCCTCTCGGCGGCGTCCTTCCAGGAGACGACCCGGGTGCTCACCGAGGCCGCGATCAAGGGCAAGTCGGATCCCCTGCTGGGGCTGAAGGAGAACGTGATGATCGGCAAGCTGGTCCCGGCGGGCACCGGCATGGTGCGCTACCGGCCGCCCCAGCCCGTGACCGTCGACTGGCCCCAGGAGCACGAGAACGGCACCTACGCCATGGCCGCCGCCGACGGTTCCGTTGACACACCCTAGCGGTGGTGGTAGAATTCGAGTGTTTGTCGCCCGTCTGAGGAGGCTTCCCATCTGGAACGGCTGAAGACGGCCCGGCGGCGGTTCGTGGGCCGGCGGGAAACGGAGAAGCGACTGGCGCGGGGCGAGTGCGAGCGCGTGTACGTGGCGCGTGACGCGGACCCGCGCGTGGTCGCCGACGTGATCCGGCTCGCCACCGACGCCGGCGTCGAGATCGTGTGGGCGGACACCATGCGGGAGCTCGGCCGTGCCTGCGGCATCGACGTGGGCGCCTCGGTGGCGGGGCTGCCGCGAGCTTCGAGCGGCGCGGACACGAACGTGGAGGAGGAGTAGCATGCCGACGATCAGCCAGCTGGTGCGCCACGGGCGCAAGCTGCCCGCGAAGAAGTCCTCGGCGCCGGCCCTGATGGGCGCTCCCCAGCGCCGCGGGGTCTGCACCCAGGTGAAGACCACCACCCCCAAGAAGCCCAACTCCGCGCTGCGCAAGATCGCGCGGGTGCGCCTGACCAACGGCCGCGAGGTGACCGCGTACATCCCGGGGATCGGGCACAACCTCCAGGAGCACTCCGTGGTCCTGGTCCGGGGCGGACGGGTGAAGGACCTGCCGGCCGTGCGCTACCACATCGTCCGCGGGACGCTGGACACGGCCGCGGTCCAGAAGCGCATGCAGGGGCGCTCCAAGTACGGGGCCAAGCGCCCGGGCAAGAAGTAGGGGAGGATCAGGATGCCGCGCAAGGGTCACGTGCCGAGGCGCGAGATCGCGCCGGACCCCGTGTACCAGAGCGAGATGGTGGCCAGGCTCACCAACAAGGTGATGATGGACGGCAAGAAGGGCCTCGCCCAGCGGATCGTCTACAGCGCGATGAAGGAGATCGAGGCCAAGACCGGCAAGCCCGCGCTCGAGGTCTTCGAGACGGCGCTGAAGAACATCATGCCGGTGCTCGAGGTCAAGCCCCGCCGCGTGGGCGGCTCCACCTACCAGGTCCCGGTGGAGGTGCGGCCCGAGCGGCGGGTCAGCCTGGCGATGCGGTGGCTGGTCACCTACGCCCGCCAGCGCTCGGAGCGGAGCATGGTGGCCCGGCTGGGGGGGGAACTCCTGGATGCGGCCAACGGAACCGGCAACGCCGTGCGCCGCCGCGACGAGGTGCACCGGATGGCCGAGGCCAACAAACCCTTTGCCCACTACCGCTGGTAGGGGAGCAACGAGCGTTCTCATCTCGGTGAAAAGGAGGCGATGACGATGCCACGCAGCGTACCTCTGGAACGAACGCGCAACATCGGGATCATGGCGCACATCGATGCCGGCAAGACGACCACGACCGAGCGGATCCTCTTCTACACCGGCCGCGTCCACCGGATCGGCGAGGTGCACGAGGGGTCCGCGACCATGGACTGGATGGTGCAGGAGCAGGAGCGGGGCATCACCATTACCTCCGCTGCGACCACGGCCTCGTGGAACGGTCACCGGATCAACATCATCGACACACCCGGCCACGTGGACTTCACCGCCGAGGTGGAGCGCTCCCTGCGGATCCTCGACGGGGCCATCGCGGTCTTCTGCGCGAAGAACGGCGTCGAGCCCCAGTCCGAGACCGTCTGGCGCCAGGCCGACCGCTACCGCGTGCCCCGCATCGCCTACGTGAACAAGATGGACACCCTGGGCGCCGACTTCTTCCACGTCGTGGAGATGATGGAGGAGCGGCTGCACACGCGGGCGGTGGCGGTGCAGATCCCGGTGGGGGTCGAGGACAGCTTCCGCGGCATCATCGACCTCGTGACGGAGAAGGCGATCCTGTACCTCGACGACCTCGGCACGCGGCGCGAGGAGATCGACATCCCCGAGGAGTACGCCGAGCAGGTGGCGCACTACCGGGAGAAGCTGCTCGAGGCGGCCGCCGACATGGACGAGACGGTGATGGAGAAGTACCTGGGGGGCCAGGTGCCCACGCCCGAGGAGATCAAGCGGGCGCTGCGCCAGGGCACCGTGTCCGCTCGGATCTGCCCGGTGCTGTGCGGATCCTCGTACAAGAACAAGGGCGTGCAGCTGCTGCTCGACGCGGTGGTGGACTACCTGCCCTCGCCGCTGGACGTGCCGCCGGTGGAGGGGCAGTCGCTGACCGGCGAGAGCGTCGTGAGCTTCCCCACCGCCGACGACGCGCCGCTCTCCGCGCTCGCGTTCAAGATCATGGCCGACCCCTTCGTGGGGAAGCTGTGCTTCTTCCGCGTCTACTCCGGACGGCTCGAGGCGGGCTCCTACGTGTACAACGCCACCAAGGGCCGCAAGGAGCGGGTGGGGCGGCTTCTGCAGATGCACGCCAACCACCGCGAGGAGATCGCCGAGGTCCTCGCGGGCGACATCGCGGCGGCGGTGGGGCTCAAGGACACCGTGACCGGCGACACGCTCTGCGACGAACAGCACCCGGTGGTGCTCGAGGCCATGCAGTTTCCCACCCCCGTCATCTCGGTGGCCATCGAACCCAAGACCAAGGCCGACCAGGACAAGATGGGCGTCTCCCTGCTCCGCCTGGCCGAGGAGGACCCCACCTTCAAGATGCACACCGACCCCGAGACCGGCCAGACCATCATCTCGGGGATGGGCGAGCTGCACCTTGAGATCATCGTCGACCGGCTGCTGCGGGAGTTCAAGGTGTCGGCCAACGTGGGCCGTCCCCAGGTGGCGTACAAGGAGACGATCCGGCAGAAGGTCCGCGCGGAGGGGCGCTACATCCGCCAGACCGGCGGCCGCGGCCAGTACGGGCACGTGTGGCTGGAGCTGGAGCCGCTGGAGAGCGGGGCGGGCTTCGTCTTCGAGAACCGCATCGTCGGCGGCGTGGTGCCCCGCGAGTACATCCCGGCCGTGGAGGCCGGCGTGAAGGAGGCCATGGAGACCGGGGTGGTGGCCGGGTATCCGGTCATCGACGTGAAGGTGCAGCTCGTGGACGGATCCTACCACGACGTGGACTCCAGCGAGATGGCGTTCAAGATCGCCGGGTCCATGGCGTTCAAGGAGGGTGCCCGGCGGGCCCAGCCCGTGCTTCTCGAGCCGGTGATGTCGGTGGAGGTGGTGGTTCCGGAGGAGTACATGGGGGATGTCATCGGCGACCTGAACGCTCGCCGGGGACGCATCGAAGGGATG
This sequence comes from Bacillota bacterium, assembly GCA_021797925.1. Classification (GTDB taxonomy): domain Bacteria; phylum Bacillota; class Sulfobacillia; order JAJZYS01; family JAJZYS01; genus JAJZYS01. Next base: position 6,882 of record JAJZYS010000076.1, on the reverse strand, counting down.
GAGCCGCGCTCGGGAGTCCAGGTGATCCGGGGATTCGTCCCCCTGGCCGAGATGTTCGGGTACGCCACGGATCTCAGGTCGTCCACCCAGGGACGGGGCACCTACTCCATGCAGTTCGACCACTACCAGGAGGTTCCGCACAGCGTGGCCGAGGCGGTCATGAAGGCGCGGGTCGGCGTGCACAGCTGACCCGCCCTTCCTCTGGTCCGGGAATCAGATCGTCGACGGGGAGGCATCGAGATTGGGAAAGAAGAAGTTCGAGCGCACCAAGCCGCATGTCAACGTGGGCACCATCGGCCACGTGGACCACGGCAAGACCACCCTCACGTCCGCCATCACCAAGGTGCTGGCCACCGCCGGGAAGGCGGAGTTCATGGCCTACGACGCCATCGACAAGGCGCCGGAGGAGCGTGAGCGGGGCATCACCATCTCCACGATGCACGTGGAGTACGAGACCGACGCCCGCCACTACGCGCACGTGGACTGCCCCGGCCACGCCGACTACGTCAAGAACATGATCACGGGCGCCGCCCAGATGGACGGTGCGATCCTCGTGGTCTCCGCGGCCGACGGGCCCATGCCCCAGACCCGCGAGCACATCCTCCTGGCCCGGCAGGTGGGGGTGCCCAGCATCGTCGTGTTCCTCAACAAGGCCGACATGGTCGACGACCCCGAGCTGCTGGAGCTGGTGGAGCTCGAGGTGCGGGAACTGCTCAGCTCCTACGAGTTCCCGGGCGACGAGATCCCGGTGGTGATCGGGTCGGCGCTCAAGGCGCTCGAGTGCGGCTGCGGCAAGCGCGACTGCCCCAACTGCGGGGTCATCTGGAAGCTCATGGACGAGGTGGACCGCTACATCCCCACCCCGGTCCGCGACGTCGACAAGCCCTTCCTGATGCCGGTGGAGGACGTCTTCTCCATCACCGGCCGCGGCACCGTGGCCACCGGCCGGGTGGAGCGGGGCCAGGTGAAGGTGGGCGAAGAGGTGGAGCTCATCGGCCTGCAGGAGAAGCCCCGGCGCACCGTCGTCACCGGGGTGGAGATGTTCCGCAAGCTGCTGGACGCCGGGGTGGCCGGCGACAACATCGGCTGCCTCCTGCGCGGCGTCGACAAGGACCAGGTGGAGCGGGGCCAGGTGCTGGCCAAGCCGGGATCCATCTCCCCCCACACCAAGTTCAAGGCCGAGGTGTACGTGCTCTCCAAGGAGGAGGGCGGCCGCCACACCCCCTTCTTCAACGGCTACCGTCCGCAGTTCTACTTCCGGACCACCGACGTGACCGGCGTGGTGAACCTCCCCGAGGGCGTGGAGATGGTGATGCCCGGCGACAACGTGCAGATGGACATTGACCTCATCACCCCCATCGCGATGGAGGACGGGCTGCGCTTCGCCATCCGCGAGGGTGGCCGCACCGTGGGCGCGGGCGTGGTCACGCAGATCAAGGAGTAGATGACGTGGCGGAAGCTTTGCAGAAAAGTGCCCAGAAGATCCGCATCCGCCTGAGGGGGTTTGATCACAAGCTCGTCGACCAGTCGGCCGAGCGGATCTGTGACACCGCCCGGCGCACGGGCGCCGCGATCACCGGGCCGATCCCGCTTCCCACCGAGCGGAGCCTGTTCACCATCCTCACCGCCCCCAATGGCGAAAAAGACATCCGGGAGCAGTTCGAGATGCGCACGCACAAGCGGCTCATCGACATCATGGATCCCACCAGCAAGACGGTGGACGCCCTGATGCGCCTGGACCTGCCCGCCGGCGTCGACATCGAGATCAAGCTGTGAAAGGCCAGTGTGCGTGGACGGGAGGCAGTCATGGGTAAGGGAATCCTTGGCACCAAGCTCGGGATGACCCAGGTGTTCGACGAGAGCGGCCGGGCGGTGTCCGTCACGGTGCTCGAGGCCGGCCCCTGCCGCGTCACCCAGATCCGGACCGTGCCCCGCGACGGCTACGAGGCCGTCCAGGTGGGATTCGGCCGGCGCCGCCGGGTCAACCAGCCCGAGGCGGGACACCTCAAGGCCGCGAGCGCGGGCCCGGTGAAGGTCCTGCGGGAGGTGCCCATGCCCGACGGCGTCGAGGTCCAGGTGGGGCAGGACCTGACCGTGGCGCTGTTCTCCCCCGGCGAGCGCGTGGACGTCACCGCCACCTCCAAGGGCAAGGGCTTTCAGGGCGGGGTCAAGCGCCACGGTTTCGGCCGCGGCCCCATGACCCACGGCTCGAAGTACCACCGCGGGCCGGGATCCCTCTCCTCGCGGACCTCCGGCGGCGGCGGCCGGGTCCACCCCGGCCGCAAGCTGCCGGGACGCATGGGCCACCGGCGCGTCACCGTCCAGTCGCTGGTGGTGGAGCGCGTGGACGAACCGCGCAACCTGCTCCTGGTGCGCGGGGCGGTTCCCGGGCCCCGGGGGGGCATCGTCCTCATCCGCTCGGCCGTCAAGGCGGGAGGCGGGCGGTCATGATCGTCAGCGTCGTCAACTTCGCGGGGGAGACCGTGGGCGAGCTGGAGCTCTCCGACGCGGTCTTCAACCAGCCGGTCAACGAGGGCCTGCTGCACCAGATGGTGGTGGCGCACCTGGCGAACCGCCGGCAGGGGACCTCCGACACGCTGACCCGCGCCGAGGTGGCCGGGGGCGGCAAGAAGCCGTGGCGGCAGAAGGGAACCGGGCGCGCCCGCCAGGGGAGCATCCGCTCTCCCCTCTGGCGCAAGGGCGGCGTGGTCTTCGGCCCGCACCCGCGCAGCTACCGCCAGGCGGTGCAGAAGAAGGCGCGCCGGGCGGCCCTGCGCTCGGCGCTCTCGGCCAAGCTGCGCGACGGCGAGCTCGTGGTCCTCGAGCGCGTGGAGCTCGAGGCCCCCCGGACCAAGCTCATGCGCGAGGGCCTGGAGCGCCTGGGCGCGCCCCGCGCCCTCCTTGTGGTGGCCGAGCGGGCGCCCGACGTGCAGCGCGCCATCCGCAACCTCCCCGGCGCCGACGTGCGCGTGGCCCGGGACCTGGGCGTGTACGAGCTCGTGGCCCATCCCCGGGTGGTGCTCACCCGGGACGCGGTGGCGGCCATCGAGGAGGTGCTGGGCTAGTGGAGATCACCCAGGTGCTGGTGCGCCCCATCGTGACCGAGAAATCCAACCGCCTCATGATCGAGGGCAAGTACACCTTTCAGGTGGCGGTGCGGGCCACCAAGCCGGAGATCCGCCGGGCGGTGGAGACCCTGTTCGACGTCAAGGTCGACCGGGTGACCACGATGCGCATCAAGGGGAAGTACCGCCGCCAGGGCAAGACCGGCGGCTACCGTTCCGACTGGAAGAAGGCCATCGTCCAGCTCAAGCCCGGCTCCTCGATCCAGCTGTACGAGGGGGTGTAGCCGTGCCGGTCAAGCGCTTCAAGCCGACCTCGCCGGGGATCCGGCAGATGACGGTCTCCACCTTCGACGAGATCACCGAGAAGAAGCCCATGAAGGCGCTGACGGGGCCCAATCCCCAGTCCGGGGGACGCAACCGCCAGGGCCGCATGACCTCCCGCCATCGCGGCGGCGCCCACAAGCGCCAGCTGCGGGTCGTGGACTTCAAGCGGTCGCACGACGGCGTCCCGGCCCGGGTGGTCTCGATCCAGTACGACCCCAACCGCAGCGCCCGCATCGCGCTCCTCGCCTACCTCGACGGCAAGAAGAGCTACATTCTGGCGCCGGCGGGCCTTCAGCCCGGCGACCGCGTGGAGTCGGGCCCGGGCAGCGACATCCGTCCCGGCAACGCCATGGAGCTCGGGCAGATGCCCGTCGGCACCCAGGTGCACTGCATCGAGCTGGTGCCGGGCAAGGGCGCCCAGATGGCCCGCTCCGCCGGCAGCTCCGCCCAGCTCATGGCCAAGGAGAACGGCATGGCGCTCCTGAGGCTGCCCAGCGGCGAGCAGCGGCTGGTGCGCCTCAACTGCCGCGCCACCGTGGGTCAGGTGGGCAACCTCGACCACGAGAACATCTCGCTGGGCAAGGCGGGCCGCAGCCGCTGGCTGGGCCGCCGGCCCCACGTGCGCGGCGTGGCCATGAACCCGGTGGACCACCCCCACGGCGGCGGCGAGGGCAAGTCGCCCATCGGCCGGCCCTCGCCCGTGACCCCCTGGGGTCAGCCGACCCTGGGGAAGAAGACGCGCAAGCGGCGCAAGCCCTCGAGCCGGTATATCGTGAAGGGCAGGAAGTGAGGGAGAGCCCATGGGTCGATCGGTCAAGAAAGGTCCGTACGTCGTGCCTCGGCTGCTGGCCAAGGTGGAGCAGCTGAATCGGAGCGGCGAGAAGCGCATCATCAAGACCTGGGCCCGGGCCTGCACCATCGTCCCGGAGATGGTGGGGCACACCCTGGCGGTGCACGACGGCCGCAAGCACGTCCCCGTCTACATCACCGAGGAGATGGTGGGGCACCGGCTGGGCGAGTTCTCGCCCACCCGCACGTTCCGTGGGCACGGGGCCCACACGGAACGCTCCACGGCGCTGAAGTGATGGCAAGGTCCAAGAGCAAGGTCCGCGACATCGACGCCGCCCGGGCGGTGGCCCGCTACGTGCGGATCGCGCCGCGCAAGGCCCGGGCGGTGGCGGACGTCATCCGCGGCAAGAGCGTGAGCGAGGCGCTGAGCCTCCTGCAGTTCATCCCCCGCCGGGCATCTCCGGTCGTGGCCAAGGTGGTGCGCTCGGCCGCGGCCAACGCCGAGCAGAACCTCTCGCTGCACCGCGACCGGCTGTACGTGGCCCAGGCGTTCGTGGACCAGGGCCCCACCCTCAAGCGGATCCATCCCCGCCAGCGCGGCCAGGCCTTTCCCATTCTCAAGCGCTCCTCGCACATCACCGTGATCGTGAAAGAGAGGCCGGAGTAACATGGGGCAGAAGGTTCATCCCCGGGGATTCCGGCTGGGCGTGATCCGGGGCTGGGACGCCCGGTGGTACGCGCGCAAGCAGGTGTTCTCCGACCAGTTGATGAGCGACATCGCGATCCGCAACCTCATCAAGACGACCCTGCGCACCGCCGGGGTCTCCCGGGTGGAGATCGAGCGGGCCTCGAACCGGGTGAGGGTGTACATCCACGCGGCCAAGCCGGGCGTGGTGATCGGCAAGGGCGGCACCGGCGTCGACCAGCTGCGCAAAAAGCTCGAGACGCTCACCGGCAAGCAGGTGGCGGTGAACATCGTCGAGGTCAAGAACCCCGACCTCGACGCGCAGCTCGTGGCCGAGTCCGTGGCCAGCTCCCTCGAGAAGCGGATCTCCTTCAAACGCGCCATGAAGCAGGCGGTGAGCCGCTCCATGCGCCAGGGCGCCAAGGGCGTCCGGGTCATGACCTCGGGGCGCCTCGGCGGCGCGGAGATGCACCGCCGGGAGTGGTACGCCGAGGGCACCGTCCCGCTGCACACCCTGCGGGCCGACGTGGACTACGGGCTCGCGGAGGCCAAGACCACCTACGGCCAGATCGGGGTCAAGGTCTGGATCTACAAGGGCGAGGTGTTCGACACCGCGCCCCGTCGGCGCCCCGCCGTCGTTCAGCAGGGGGGATAGCATGCTACAGCCCAAGCGCACCAAGTTCCGCAAGCTGCAGCGGGGCCGCCGGGCCGGCAAGGCGTTCCGGGGCGCCGAGCTCAGCTTCGGCGAGTACGGGCTCAAGGCCATGGCCGCCGCGTGGATCACCGACCGCCAGATCGAGGCGGCGCGCGTCGCCCTGACCCGGCACATCAAGCGCGGCGGCAAGGTCTGGATCACGATCTTCCCCGACCACCCGGTGACCAAGAAGCCCGCCGAGACCCGGATGGGCTCGGGCAAGGGCTCGCCCGAGTACTGGGTGGCGGTGGTCAAGCCGGGGCGCATCCTCTTCGAGCTGGCCGGGGTCTCCCCGGAGGTGGCCAAGGAGGCGATGCTCCTCGCGGCCCGCAAGCTGCCGATCCCCACCCGCTTCGTCATGCGGCCCGAGACCGCGGGGGAGGTGGCCGAGTGAAGGCGGCGGACGCGCACAAGCTCAGCGACCCCGAGCTTGTGCAGAAGCTGAAGGACCTGAGGACGGAGCTGTTCCGGCTGCGCTTCCAGTCGGTGACGGGGCAGCTGGAGAACCCCATGCGCATCCGCCAGGTCCGCCACGACATCGCGCGGGTGCAGACCGTGATCCGCGAGCGGGAGCTCGGGATCGAGGCGTGAAGGGAGGAAGGCGTTTGGCGACGGAAAAGGGTGGCCGCAAGGTGCGCACGGGGCGCGTGGTCTCCGACAAGATGCAAAAGACGGTGGTGGTCGTCGTCGAGGACATCTCCGCCCACCCGCTCTACGGGCGGAGGCTTCGGCGCACCAAGCGCCTCAAGGTGCACGACGAGGCGTCGGCGGCGCACGTGGGCGACACCGTGCGGGTGGAGGAGACCCGGCCCCTTTCCCATGACAAGCACTGGCGCCTCCTCGAGGTCCTCGAGCGCGCCAGGGGATGAGGAGATGATCGGGTGATCCAGACCCAGACGCGCCTGCAGGTGGCCGACAACACCGGCGCCAAGGAGCTCATGTGCATCCGGGTGCTGGGAGGCTCGTTCCACCGCTACGCCCGGGTCGGCGACGTCATCGTGGCGGCGGTCAAGGAGGCCTCTCCCGGCGGGGTGGTGCGCAAGGGCGACGTGGTGCACGCGGTGGTGGTGCGCACCCGCCGGGATCAGCGGCGCGAGGACGGCTCCACGATCCGGTTCGACGACAATGCGGCGGTGATCCTGCGCGACGAGAAGGAGCCCCGGGGGACGCGGATCTTCGGCCCCGTGGCCCGGGAGCTGCGGGAGCGGGAGTTCATGAAGATCATCTCGCTGGCGCCCGAGGTCCTGTGAGCGGAGGCAAGGGGCAATGACGGTCAAGAAGGGCGACCTGGTGACGGTGATCACCGGCAAGGACGAGGGGCGCCG
>JAJZYS010000075.1 GCA_021797925.1 Bacillota bacterium | reverse complement strand
CGAGAGGAAGTCGGCGATCGAACGGCCCACCAGCGCCTCGGGGCGGGTGCCCAGAATGCTGGTGCACGAGGGGGTGGCGTAGAGGATCCGCCCGTCCAGGGCGTGCAGCAGCACCACTTCGCTGAGGTTCTCGCTGACGACCCTCAGGAAGGCCTCCTGCTCCCGGAGCCGGTGCTCCACCGACCGGTGCTCCGTGAGGTCGACCGCCACGCCGATGGTGCCCAGCACCCGGTCCCCGCCGTCCGAGACCGGCTCCACGTGGATCTCGAACACCCGTCCCCGAAAGAGCAGCTCGCAGCGTTCCGACGTCCCGCCCAGGGCCCGGCGGTGGGTCGAGACGACCGGATGGTCGTCGTCGGCGACGCCCAGGTACGCCCCGACGGGCCGCCCCAGCTGGATGTCCGGGTCGAGGAGATTGCGCAGGGCCGGAGACGGCGACGTGGTGGCCCAGGTGACCCTGAGCTCGGCGTCGGTGGTCCACATGACGAGGGGGAGGGCCTGGGTGACCAGCCTGAGGTGATGCTCGTTGCGCCGCAGCGCGGCCTCCTGCTGGCGCAGCCCGGTCACGTCGCGGTGCACCGACACGAGGTGGGTGACCCCCTCGGGGCCCCCGAGCGGCCAAACCTGCCACTGGACGCGGCAGGGGGATCCGTCCTTGCGGTAGCTGACGACCTCGTCCTGGAAGGGCTTGCCCCGGGCGACGGCCCGGCGCATCCGCCGGAACGCCTGCGCCTCGGTGGCGGGTCCCTGGAGCATGCGCAGGGAGTGCCCGACGAGTTCGTCCCGGCTGTAGCCGGTCATGGCGCAGAAGGCGTCGTTGGCGTAGAGGATCGTGGGGCCCGGCCGCGTCAGGTCCGCCGACGTGACGAGGACGGCATCGAGGGCGCGTTCCACCGCCAGGCGCAGCAGTCGGGCGGGAAGCGGGCCGGGGGGCGGGATCTCGGGTGGGTCGACGGGTGACGGGCGCCGCCGCTGGAGCACAACCGACCATCCCTTTCCGGTGCTGCGGATGAGATCGCCGCCGGCCGCAACGGGTTGCGGCGACCCTCGCACGTGTGGAAGCCGTGCCCGGATGTCCCAATTCGACACAATCATACAATGCCAGAGAAGTTTATGGAAGTGTGTGTCGATACACGGAATATTGCATTAAGGAAATTTCCTCCATACAGGCGTCGGGGCGAGCGAGGACGTCATCGCGCCCCGTGGTATCATGCCGGCAGGGCAGACGCCGCGCCGCCGGGATCGATCCCGGTCCGGGCCGGCGGGCGCCGCCGCCCGAGTTCGTTCGCGGGGGTGCTCCGTGGCGCACCGCCTGGCCGGCCTGACCCGGCGCTTGCTCCCGAACCCGGCCCTCCCGGAGGGCGCGCGGCCACAGACCCGGGTCCGGGCGCTGGTGGGGATCGCCCTCCTGGCGCAGGCCGGACTCTCCTTTACCCAGCAGGGCGTGGCCGTGCTGGCCTTCGCCCTGGGCCGAGTGGTGCACGCGGGGCCGGCGGCCGTGGGCGGGCTCGTGTCGGCCGTGTCGGTGGGGATGATGGTGGGCAACCTCGCCGGGGGCGCGGTGGTGGACCGCGCCGGGCCCCGGCCGGTGGCCGTGGCCGCCGCCGCGGGCCTGGCGGCCGTGCTCGTGGCCTTCGGGCTCGTGGTGCCCGGGAGTTACCTGGTGATGGCGGTGTGGCTCGTGCCGGTGGGGCTTCTCGTGGCGCCGGGGGCCATGGCCGGCGCCCGCGCCGTCTTCGGCGCCACCGCCCCGGCGCGCCGGGGCCTCGCCATGAGCATCCGCCAGACGGGCGTCATGGTGGGAGCGGCCGCGGCGGCGGCCTGGCTGCCGCTGATGGCCGCGTCCCACGGCCTGGGTGCGACGTTCCTGCTCATGGCCGCGGTGGGCCTCGCGCCGGCGCTGATCCTCGGCGCCGTGATCCCCCCGGGGCGGGCCGGGCCGAGGGAGCCACGGGGCGGCACGCCCCAGCTCGGCGGCGTCCTCGTCCCCGTCGCGGTGAGCGCCCTCCTCGCGGCCGGCCAGTACGACCTCATCACCTACACCTTGGTCGACCTGACCCGCCGCGTGGGCATGTCCCTGTCCATGGCGGGCATCACCCTGGGGATCGTCCAGCTGGGCGGCATCGGCGGCCGGCTGCTCCTGGGGTGGCTCTCCGACCGCTGGGGCCGGCCGGGGGCGGTGGCGCTGGCGGCCGCGTGGGGCGCGCTGCTCTTCGCGACGCTCGCCATCCTGCCGCGCGCGACCCCGACCGCGGTGCGCGACGGGGTCATGTTCCTTCTGGGCTGGTGCGCGGTCGGCTGGAACGGCGTGTGCCTCACCTGGGTGGGTGAGGCCGGGGGAGGGGGCGGGACCGGCTTCAAGCTGGGGCTTGGCGCCAGCGCCGTCTTCTTCGGCGCGACCCTCTTCCCGCCGCTCTTCGGCCTGGTCGTGAGCGCGACCGGGGACTGGGCGTGGGGATGGCTCATGCTGGCGGGACAGTTCCTCGCGGCGGGGGCCCTCGCCGTGTCCGCCCGCCGACCCCGTGCCCGCCGGCGCGCCCGCGAGGCATGAGGGCGGCGGTGGGGCGCCTGGGGTCGGCGGGGAGCACGGTCAGGCTTGGCGCCACGCTCGCCCGGGACCGGCGCCGCACCGGAGGCTCCCCGCTCGGCGCCGTCCACGCGTGATCAAAAGCTCCCCCCGAGGGGAGCCGTCGCGGTCACGACCCGGCCTGGCGCAGCCGTTCGGCCGCCACCTCCGGGAGCACGTCGGTGAGGAAGGCCCCCGCGCCCAGTTCGGACCCGGCGACGACCTTGAGCCGGTCGGCCGCGCGGTGGGGCGGCAGGAAGGCGATGCGCAGGTGGCCCGCCACCCCCGCCAGCGGGCCGCGCACCGGCGGCTCATGCACCAGCATCACGTAGGGAAGCTTGAAGCCGAACAGCCGGTCATAGCGGGCCACCAGCCGGCACAGCTGCGCCGCGAGCGCGCGGCGCTCGGCGGCGGAAAGCTCCGCCAGCCGGCGGACGTGGCGTCGGGGGAGAAGATGCACCTCGTAGGGGAATCGCGGGGCGAAGGGGACGTGGACGAGCACGTGCGCGTCCTGTGCGAGGACCCGTCGGCCGTCCTTCAGCTCGCGGGCGACGACCTCGCAGCCCAGGCACAGGCCGCTCGAGCGCGTGAAGGCCTCCGCCGCGCGCATCTGCTGGACGATGCGCGACGGGACGAAGGGGTACGCGTAAATCTGCCCGTGGGGGTGGGCGATGGTGGCCCCCACCTCGCGACCGCGGTTCTCGAATACGAGGATGCTCTGGACCTCGGGGTCGCGGGCGAGGGCGGTGGAGCGGTCCGCCCACACCTCGATGACGCGCGCCACCCGCTCGACGCCCAGGGAACCCAGTTCCGCCTCGTGGTCGGGAGCGTAGAGCACCACCTCGGCGTGGCCCCGGGCCGGGCGGCTCGCGTAGCCGGGATGAGGGAGGGGCCAGGTGGCCGGACCTCCCAGGGCCGGGAAGCGGTTCTCGAAGACCATGACGTCCCAGTCCCGGTCGGCGACCTCGTGATCGGCGGGATCGCCGGGGCAGAAGGGGCACCACCCGTCCGCGCCCTCCAGCGGACGCGCCTGCCGGTGGTCCGAGAAGGAGATCCACTCGCCGCTCCAGGGATCCTGTCGCAGCTCACTCAAGACGCCATCGCCTTCCACGCGGTCGCGACGATGTGCGCGATGTCCGACTGCCGGGCTTTGTAGCCGAGGACTTCCTCCGCCCGCCGGATGTCCGCGACGAGGGTGGGCGGGTCCCCCGGCCGCCGGGGACCCAGGGTCACCGGCAGGGTGCGGCCGGTCACCTCGGAGACCACCCGGACCACTTCGTGCACCGAGTGCCCGGTGCCGCTCCCCAGGTTGAAGGCGCCCGGGGCGCCCCCGCGCGTCAGATGGTCCAGCGCCAAGAGGTGCCCGTCCGCCAGGTCGCTGATGTGGACGTAGTCGCGGACGGCGCTGCCGTCGGCGGTGGGATAGTCGGTGCCGTACAGGGTCACGGGGTAGCCGGAGCGGGCGGCGTTGAGGAGGTTGGGGATGAGGTGGGTCTCGGGGTTGTGGCGCTCGCGCAGCGCCCCCTCGGCACCGGCGGCGTTGAAGTAGCGCAGCGCCGCCCACCTGAGCCCGGTGGCCTCGCCCACCCACCGGAGCGCGTTCTCGAGCACCCGCTTGGTCTCGCCGTAGGGATTCTCGGGCCCGAGCGGCGTCTCCTCGGGGATGGGCGAGACGGTGGCGCTCCCGTAGACCGACGCGCTGGAGGAGAGCACGAAGGGCGGCGCCCCGTGGTCGGCCACGGCCTCGATGAGGCGAAGACCCTCGGCCACGTTGTGCCGGTAGGTGCCCATGGGATCCTGGACGGAGCGGGCCACCTCGGAGTCGCCCGCGAAGTGGAACACCGCGGTGATGTCCCCCCGTCCCAGGATCTCGTCGAGGACGCGCCGGTCGCCGACGCTGGCGACCCACAGTTCCACCGAGGGCGGGAGGGTGTCGGTGTGGCCCCGGCTCAGGTCGTCGAGGACCACCACCCGGAGGCCGCGGGCGATGAGACGGGGCAGGAGCGGTCCCGCCACGTACCCGGCGCCGCCGGTGACGAGCACCGCCGGCGCGTCGCGGGCGGGTACACGCTCCACCAGCGGTTCGGGCTCGGTGGATTCCCGGTAGCGCCATCGCTGCCTTCCCTCGGTGGTGCGTTCCAAGGTCGCTTCCAACGTCCACTTCTCTCCCGTGGTGCCGGACTGATGCCACTGTACCCAACGACCGGCAGGACCGTCAAACGGGCGGGGCCGTCTCCCCCGGGCCGGCGCCCGCGCCGCGGGGTTCGCCCGTGAGGGTGAAGGGGGACCGGCCGCGCGCGGGTGGGCGCCTCCACGAGGTCTACGGCCGCATGACCCAGCTGGGCGGACCGGCCGCGCGCGGGTGGGCGCCTCCCTGGCCCGTGCGCCATCCCTTGACCGCCGCCGAGGGGAGGGTCACCCACGAACGGCAGGGGGTGGGCGGATGCCGACGGAGGTCAGTCGACCGGCTCGGCGGGCCGGGACGGCGTGCAGGCGGTCGGGTGCGACGGGGGCGTCGGGATCCTGCCGCGGGCGAGCGGCTGTGCAAGGACGGGCCGGTGCAGAGGCCTGACGTGATCCTCACCCTGCCGGGGAGAGGTGCGCCCCGGCCGGGACGTGCGCGACGGCCCGGTGGCCGCGAGCGGGCTCGGGGATCAGCCTGATCCCCTCGTCACGGTGACTGCGACCCACGAGGAGCCCGCCGGCTCGTGCCGGGCGGCTCGAGGTCACCCCCGGGGCGCTGCGGCGGCTCGCCGCCGACAGGGATCGGGACGAGCCGGCCGTGCGGCCGGCGACCGAGACGTGCCCGCGCACCCGGGTTGCACGCCCGCCGCGACCCGAAGGTCGTGCGGCCAGCGTCCTGCGAGGGCCGGGCCGAAAGGTCGCGAGATCCGGAGCGAGCGGCCAAGAAACACCCGTGGCCGCGTGCGGCGGCGGCGCCTCGCCGGGTCAGCAACGTTGACACCTGTCCCGGCGGATGATAGAACCAGCGATGGAACGTTTCGAGTCATAAATAAGGAGCTAGAATAATTTATGACACAAAACGTGTCAGACGAGGACCGGCCCACGAACCCCCTCGTCATGGACCTGAGCCGTCAGCCCTTCGGTCCGGCGGAACAGCGCGTCGCCAGCTACCTCCTGAGCGTGCCGGAGCACGAGGTGGCGCTGATGACCGCGGAGGAGCTGGCTCGCCGCGCCGGGGCGAGCCGTTCCACGGTCGCGCGGGTCACCGCGAAGCTGGGGCTCGGCGGATACCGCAAGCTCAAGAGCGCCCTGGTGCGCGGCAGCCGCTCGGGGCCAGCGGCCTCGTGGGGAGAATCGCAGCTGGATCCCGGGATCTCCGCCGAGGACGGCCCGGCCGTCGTGGCGCAGAAGATCGCCAGCTCGGTGGCGGCCAGGGTGTACAGATTCGCCGAGCTCCTCACGGCCAACCCCGACTTCGAGCGCGTGGTGGAGCTGGTGTCCACCGCCCGAGCGGTGGGAATCTTCGGGGTCGGGTCGTCGTCGGTGGTGGGCCTGGACCTCTACCACCGGCTGGCGCGCGAGGGCATCACGGTGCACTTCGCGGAGGACGCGCACACCCAGCTGGCGGTGGCGTCGATGCTGAGGCCGGGGGACGTGGGCTGGTTCGTCTCCTATTCCGGGCACACCGGCACCACGGTGCGCGCGGCCGAGGTGGCGAGGACGGCGGGGGCGAGCCGCGTGGCGGTGACCGCACGGGCCGCAAGTCCGCTGGCGGACGTGTGCGAGTACACCATCATGACGCCCCAGGGCGTGGGGCTGTTCGGCAACGACGCCGCCATGACCCGGATCCTGCAGGTGATGTTCAACGAGATCCTGTTCCACTGCCTCATCCTCAGGGACCCGTCCCGGCTCACCCACCTGGGCAAGGTCGACGAGTTGCTGAGCCGCGAGAAGATCTGACTCCGAAGGGGTGGCGAGTTGATCCAGCGAGACGTGACCATCGCCCAGCTTGACGACCTGGCGCGCAGCATCCGCCGGGACGTGATCGAAGAGATCCGCACCGCCGGTTCCGGGCATCCGGGCGGCAGCCTCTCCTGCGCCGAGATCCTGGCGGTTCTTTACGGGTATGTCGTCCAGCCCGGGCCCGACTGGCTGTCGCGGCCGGACCGCGACCACGTGATCCTGTCCAAGGGCCACGCGGCGCCGGCCCTGTACGCCGCGCTGGCCGAGGTGGGCCTTGTGGACCGCGAGGAGCTCGGGACCCTGCGCCAGCTGGGCAGCCGGCTGCAGGGCCACCCCGACGTGACGCGCCTGGCCGCCGTGGAGATGTCCACCGGCTCCCTGGGACAGGGACTGTCCGTCGGGGTCGGGATGGCGTGGCGCCTTCGGGCCACAGGAGGGGCCGGTCGCGTGTTCGTCATCCTGGGCGACGGCGAGCTCGACTCGGGCCAGGTGTGGGAAGCGCTCTCCCTCGGCGGGGTCCTGGGGCTGGAGAACCTGGTGGCGATCGTGGACGCCAACGAGATCCAGAACGACGGGCCCGTGGCGGGGATCTTGGACCTGCGCCCTTACGGCCCCAAGCTCCAGGCGTTCGGGTGGGCCGTGCGCGAGGCGAACGGCCACGACACCGGGGAGCTCGTCGCGGCCATGGACTGGGCGCGCTCGGGCGAACCGGGGGCCAGGCCGCGGTGCGTGATCGCCCACACGGTCAAGGGGCGCGGAGTGTCGTTCATGGAAGGCCGGCCCGAGTGGCACAGTCACGCGCTGACGCTGGAGCAATACGAGCGGGCGGTCGAGGAGGTGGAGCGGCGATGACATCCGGGACGCTGGTGTCGCTCCGGGACGCCTACGGCGAGCTCCTTCCGGAGCTGGGGCGGGAGGAGCCCCGGCTGGTGGTCCTCGACGCCGATCTCTCTACGTCCACGCGAACGGGCAAGTTCCGGCAAGCGTTCCCCGAGCGGACGCTGAACGTGGGCATCGCCGAGCAGAACATGGTGGGCGTGGCCGCGGGCGTCGCCCTCGCCGGCGGCATCCCCTTCGTCCACACCTTCGCCTCGTTCCTGACGCGGCGCGCGGCGGACCAGATCGCCATCTCCGTCGCCTATCCCCGGTTGAACGTGAAGTTCTTCGGGTTTCACGCCGGGGTCAACCTCGGGGAGGACGGGGCCACCCAGCAGGCGGTCGAGGACGTGGGCATCATGCAGGCCATTCCCGGCATCCGCGTGTACGCGCCCGTCGACGCGGACGATCTGGTCGCAACGGTAAGGGAGGTGATGCGAACCGCCGGGCCCACGTACGTCCGCCTCTCGCGTTTTCCCTCGCCGATCCTCGGGCAGGATGATTCGACGGCCGCCCCGGCGGTGAAGGCGCTTCGAAGCGGGGGTCAGATCCTGGTCATCGTCACGGGGACCCTGGCGGCCGAGGTCGTGGCGGCTGCGGACGCGCTGAAGGCCCAGGGGATCTCCGTGCGGGTCGTGGGCGTCTCGCGCATCAAGCCCCTCGACCCGTCCATCGCCGCGCTCGTGAGCGCCTGGGGGCCGCGCCCCGTGGCCGTCGCGGAGGAGCACAACATCCACGGCGGACTCGCGGACGCCCTCTCCAGCGTGCTCGACGAGGCGGGCGTACCCCACCGGCTGCACCGGTTCGGCGTGCCCGACCGGTTCGGCGAGTCGGGGCCGCCCAGAGAGCTGTTGGAGAGCCTGGGCCTGGGAAGCAGGGCGCTCGCCGAGCGCATCGCCGCCATCGTCTCGCAGCAGCCAGCGCAGCCGGATCCACAGCGATGGGAGGAGTGAACATCGTGCACCGCCCAATCCGTGCCATCGCCGCCTCGGGGTTCATGATCAGCGCGTCGGTCCTCTCCCTGGCGACGATTCTCCCCGCGTCATCCGCGGCCGCCACCGTCTCGGGCAAAAAGACGGTGGTCACCGTCTGGTCGTGGTTCATCAAGAGCACGATGGACAAGGCGATCGCCGCGTTCGAGAAAACCCACCCCAACGTCGTCATCCGCTACTCGTATTACAACTATTCGCCCCAGTATCTGACCGCGCTCAAGGCGGCCGCCGCGTCCAACACCCTGCCCGACATCATCGGCCTGCAGCCGGGAGCGCTGACGCAGCAGTACCGGCCCTACCTGGTGCCTCTCAACCGCCTGGCGGAGAAGACCTGGGGGAAGAACTGGGAATCGCGGCTCTATCCGGTGGACATCAAGCAGATGACCATGGGCAACCCGCCGGGCAACAGCGGGATGTACATCATGCCGCAGGAATCCCAGGTGATCTGCCTGTGGTACAATACCGTGGCGTTCAAGCGGCTTCACCTGACCGTTCCCACGACCCTGCCCGAGCTCGTGCATGACGCCAAGGTGCTCTCGAGCCACGGCTACATCCCCATGTACCAGGGCGCGGCGGGCGCGTGGCAGAACGAGAACGTCTACCTGATGCTCGCCGACCAGCTGGCGCCCGGACTCATCGACAAGGCCCAGTACGGCAAGGCGTCGTGGACCTCGCCGGCGCTGGTGAAGGCGATGACGGTCTGGGGCTCGCTGTTTCACGACGGCGTGTTCCAGTCGGGCGCGCTGGGTGACCAGGCCTACCCCACCGGCGCCCAGCTCTTCGCCGACGGCCGCGTGGGCATCATGGCGCTGGGATCGTGGTGGCTGCAGGAGGACCGCTACCCGCCGCCCCTCCCGCCGCTGGTGAAGAACATGAAGGGCTTCGCGCCGTTCTACTTCCCCGCGATCGAGCCCCACGGCCACCCCAGTCCGCCCGTGGGCGGCGTGGACGTGGGCGACGGCCTCACCAAGGCCGGCGCGAAGATCCCGGCGGCGTGGCAGTTTCTCGCCTCCCTCGTCGACGGCAAAGGTGAGCAGGCCTCCCTCAACGATCTGAACGACCTGCCCGCCTTCAAGTTCTTCGAGCCGACGATCCCGCTCACGGCCCACATGAAGTCCATCTACAACGGCTTCCTGGTCAAGCTCTCCCACGCGCACAACCAGCGCTTCGCCTACCCGGTGATCGAGAACGCGTTCGACAACGCCTTGGCGGCCGTGGCCGCCGGCACCGAGTCGCCCCTGGCGGCCCTCAAGAAGGTGCAGAGCGTGACCGTGAGCACCTTCCACAGCTGAACCCGCGCTGAACGTCCCGGGATCCCGGTTCGCGGAGGCCGGTCGGTCGCTCGGGCGCGCCCTGCGCGCCCCGGCTGACGGGCCTCCATCACCACCCGTCGGGCGGACGGGGAAAGGGGTGAGCGCGACGATGGGGGAGCCCTTGCCGAGCCGTGCCCTGGCGGCGCGCCGCCACGCCCGTCGCCAGCGGCCGTTCCACCATCTCTTCGTGCTGCCCGCGCTGGCGATCTTCGCCCTGTTCGTCGCGTATCCGATCGGGTGGGTCGCGTACACCAGCCTGTTCGCCGTCAGCCTGCACGGGGTGAGCCACTGGGCGGGACTGGGCAACTACCGCAGCGTCCTCGACAACCCCACGTTCTGGATCGTGGTCCGGAACATGTTCTACTGGGCGCTCATCACCATCCCGGTGCAGATGGTGATCGGCGGGCTTCTCGCCTGGGCCGTGGAGGAGTACACCCATCGCTCCCGCGCGCTGTTTCGCACGCTGTTCTTCGTTCCGGTGATCACCAGCGTCGTGGTGATCGCCATCGTGTGGTCGAACATCTACGCGCCGTATTACGGGATCCTGCAGCAGGGGCTGTCGGAGATCGGGATCCACTTCCAGACGGCGCTGCTGGGCTCGGCGGGCACGGCGATCTTCGCGATCATCATCGTCAACGTCTGGGAGTGGACGGGGTTCTCGATGCTGATGTACATCGCGGGACTCAAGACCATACCCGTGCAGCTGCTGGAGGCGGCCCGGATGGACGGCGCCAGCGGCATCAACCTGGCGCGGTTCGTGCTGGTCCCGGCGCTCAGCGGCGTGAATCGCTCCCTGCTGCTGCTGGGCGTGATCGGGACCCTGCAGACCTTTCCGCTGGTGTTCCTCATGACCGACGGCGGACCGGACCATGCCAGCGAGGTGTTCGGGACGTACATCTTCCGGCATGGCTTCGTGCTGGGGCAGACCGGCTACGCCTCGGCGCTGTCGGTCGTGGTCCTGGTCATCGCCCTGGTGATGACCCTGTTGCAGATCCGGTTCCTGGGCAGCAAGTTCTCGCTCAAAGGGTGACCGGCATGCCCGTGCTCAAGCGGGGATGGGTGAAGCTCGTGCTGGTGGTCCTCGGGGTCATCTGGATGATCCCCGAGCTGTACATGATCAGCATCTCCCTGCGCTCTCCCGCCAACGCCTTCGACCCCCACCTGATCGCCTTCCCGTTCACCCTGCTCAACTACTCGATCGTGCTGAGCCAGAACCCGCTGATCCGCTACTTCGACAACAGCCTCATCGTCACGGTGGCGACGGTGGTCATCGTGCTGGTCGTCGCGTCCCTGAGCGCCTTCGGCATCAGCATCCTCCGGCTGCGGGGCAGCGGCCTCGTGTACGGACTGCTCCTGGTGACCCTGATGGTGCCGCTGACGGCCCTGGTGGTCCCCCTGGCGATCCTCCTGGGGCAGCTGCGGTGGATCAACACCTACGAGGGGCTCATCGGCCCGTACTCCGCGCTGGGGATCCCCTTCGCCATCGTGGTGCTCAAGGCGTTCTTCGACGAGTTTCCCCGGGAGATCCACGAAGCGGCGGTCCTGGACGGGTGCGGCGCCTGGCAGCTCTTCCGGATGGTGGTCCTGCCCACCGTGCGTCCCGCCCTGGGATTCGTGGCGGTGTGGCAGTTCATCACGTCCTGGAATGAGTTCTTCCTCGCCCTGGTGGTCATGACCCGCTCCTCCATGAAGACATTGCCGCTGGCGCCCATGGAATACTCCGGGATGTATATGGCCAACCCCGGGGCCCTGTTCGCGATCCTGGTCATCATCGCCGTGCCGCTGATTCTCATGTACATCGCCGTGCAGCGCGTCTTCGTGGCCGGACTGCTGGAAGGAGCCATCAAGGGATGAAGGTGGCCGCCGTCGACGTGGGCGGGACGTCCCTGCGCAGCGCCCTGGTGGACACCGCCACCGGGGCCCTGGCGCACTACCGGGTTTCGCCCTCGCGGTCCGCCGCGGGCCCCAGGGTGCTCGTGGAGCAGATCATGGAGCAGCTCGCCGGGCTCGAGCGACAGGCCCAGCGCATGGGCGTGGGCCTGGGCGGCGGCCCCGTCGATCACGAGCGCGGGCGCATTCGCGGCTTCACCGCGGGGATCCCCGGGTGGGAGGACTTCCCGCTCGAGAGCGAGCTTCAGGCGCGCACGGGGCTCGCGGTGCGGGTCGAGAACGACGCCAACGCCGCCGCTCTCGCCGAGTGGCGCTTTGGAAACCACGGCGCCACCCGGGTGCTCGTGTACGTGACGTGGTCCACCGGGGTGAGCAGCGGTCTCGTGGTGGAGGGCAGGCTTTTCCGGGGGGCTTTCGGCACCGCGGGCGAGGTGGGCCACGTGCCGGTGGGCAACGCGCGCCGGCGGTGCGTATGCGGGGGCACGGGCTGTCTCGAGGCGACCGTGAGCGGGCGGGTCCTCGACGCGGCGCGCGACGCGCCCCGGGCGTACCGCCGGAAGCTCGGGGCCACGGGAGCGCCGTGGGCCCGTGGGTTGCGAACGCTTGTGAACCTGCTGGGGCCGGAGGTGGTGGTCGTGGGCGGGTCGATCGCGCTGGCGCGGTTCGAACGCATACAGGCGGCGTGGGAGCGGGCTCGGTCGGGGTTTCTCCCGCCCATGGACACGCAAACGCGGCTTTCGCGCTCGGCGGTCGGGGAGGCCAACGTGCTGGTGGGAGCGGCGCTGGCGGCCGAGCAGGCCCTGTGACCGCCGACGGGTGGGTGGGTGTGGACGTGGGCACCTCCTCGCTCAAGGCGGTCCTGGTGAGCGTGGACGAGGACCGGGGGTTCGCGCGCGTGGAGCGCACCGTCAGCCGGGCCTACGCCGCCGACGGTTCGCCCACGCGCGACCCCGCCGCGTGGGCGAGCCACGCCGCCGCGGCGCTGCACGAGGTTGTCCGCGGCGCGCGTCCTCTGGGGGTGGGCTTCACCGGCCAGATGCACGCCCTCATTCCCCTCGAAAGCGGGGACCGGGTGGCGGCACCGGTGCGCCTGTGGCTGGACACGGAGGGGGAGCCGGCGCTGGCCCGGTTTGTGCGGCGCCACCCCTTTGACTGGGTCGCGAGGACGGGCAACATCCCCCTGCCCGACTTCACGCTGGCCAAGTGGCTTTGCGCCCGGGAGCGGACC
>JAJZYS010000074.1 GCA_021797925.1 Bacillota bacterium | reverse complement strand
GACGTTCTTTTGCGCGCCCTGCGCTTGACGCCCGAGTCATCAAGCCACCGACCCCGGGATCGCCGGAGCGAGCGAACCCGTGGCCGAGGGCGGACAGGCTCCGCGGCTTCGGTTCCGAGCGGGGCCGGGCCCGCAGCCACGTCCCGGGAGGCCGGGAGCGGCCTCACCAACCCACATCTCCTCGGTCCCAGGTACCCCGGCGAGTGAGCCCCCCAGCAAGATCCCACCGGAGTAACGGATCTTCGGCGGGGTCAGGTGGGGGCGGGACAAAGGGTAGGGCAGCCGAGGGCCAGCCCAGGCGGACGCCGCGTACGTGGGCGCACGACTCGGCGACGCGCCTAAAGGTGAGTTGAGGGTGACATGCGCGGAGATGAGACCTGAGACAACAGAAAGGAGGCGACGGCTTCACCCGGGTGGCAGGCGCGTTCGCTGCGGATTCCGAGGCAAAGTGATCAGGGATTCCGAAGCAAAGTGATCACCCGTTCCGAGGGAAAGTGATCAGCTCGGGGGACACGGGGACCGAGCGTGCGGCGGACCTGGGACCCGTCCTCATCGCGGGAGAACTCACGGACGCACCCGGACCGTGTTCTCGATCACCCAGCACCCGCGGACCGAGGTGGGCAGGCGCATCGCTGACCTTCGCCAGCTGACGTTGCCGCGGTCCTGCTTGGGTGACCCCGGCCACTTTACGTACCCTGCCCGCTCTGCTATGGTGGACTGCTGTCCCTCACGACCCGCCATCACCATTGACGCCGGAACGGAGGTGTGCCATGGAGGCGTCGCTACGGGTCGGTCCCCGGGCAGAAACCGCCTTGATCCTTGCCATGCCGTGGGGCCACGCGCCCCGGATCGATGCGGTGCGCGCGCGCCACGACCCCACCGCAGCCGCGGGCTTGCCGGCCCACATCACCGTCCTCTATCCGTTTCTCCCTCCAGGCGAGTTCGCCGGCGTCATGCCCAGGCTCGAGTCCGTGGTGAGGAGGTTCCCACCGCTCGAGGTGCACCTGACCCGCCTGGATCGTTTCCGCGGGGACGCGACGGTGGTCTACCTGGCACCGGAGGAGCCCGAGCCCATCCGCCGGATCACCAGAGCCCTGACGGCCGCGTTCCCCGGGTACCCGCTCTACGGCGGGAGGTTTGGCGACGCCATCACGCCCCATCTGACGCTGGGCTACCTCTCGAGTCCCGAGGAGGTCCACACCGTGGAGGCAGCCGCCGCAGCCAATCTTCCGCTGCGCTTTCGCGCACTGGCCGTCACCGCCATGCGCTGTCCCACTCCCGCAGATCCCGCGTGGAGCGTGCTGGCCCAGGTGCCCTTCCGCCCCGGGGTGTGACCGTGCGGGGGACCGGGCGGCCGGGAGGAGCAGCGGAACAGGCAGGCATCCGGTCCAGGAACCCCTCGCGTCCCCCATCACGGAGGTGCTGCAAGTGAAAGGTTCCCGAGTGCTCCGCGCCGCCGCCATGGCGCTGGTGCTCACAGGATCCACGGTGGCCGTGTCCGCGGCACCGGGAGGGGCCGCCCCGGCCCCGGTGTCCATCGTCTACTGGTCAGGCCACGCGTCCGGTGCGCTGCACCGCGCCGTCGTCGCCGAGGTCGCCATGTTCAACCGGACTCACCCCGGCATCCACGTGACGTTCCGGGCAATCGCGGCGCAGAACCACGCCATGGCCGCCTTCGAGTCGGGCCAGGCTCCCAACGTGGGGCTCATCACCGGAGTGAGCCGATACCAGCTGGAGAAGGCTCACGTCATCGTGAACCTGGCGCCTTTCATCTCCGGGCGCAACGGACTCACGCGGGCACAGATCCACACCTGGTTCTACCCGGTGGTGTGGGCGGCGATGCACGACCCCGACGGGGCCCAATACCTCATGCCCAACGAGAAGAAATCCCAGGTGGACATCTACTACAACGAGTCGCTCTTCAAGCAGGCCGGCATCAAGAGCCCGCCACGGACCTGGGCCCAGGTCGGCGCGGACGCCGCGGCCATCAGCCGCCTCGGCCACGAGGACCACGGAATCGCGTGGACGCCGCGGGTCACGCAGTACTTTGACATGGTTCTGGCGGACGGCGGGCGGGTCTACCGTCCCGGTCCCCGCCGGCGGGCCTTCGACCTGCAGAACGCCGGGGCCGTCCGGGCCCTGACCATGCTCCGGTCGTGGGTGAAGTCCGGGGCCATGATCCTCACGTCCGGGTATCAGTTCCAGCTCGACTTCGGCACCGGCCACATCGGCCTGCTGATCGACAGCGCGGCCGGGTACACGTACGACAAATCCGCCGTCGGCGGCAAGTTCGTCATGGGCGGAGCCCCGGACCCCGCCGGGACCGCCGGTTTCGCTTCCCAGGAGATCAGCGGCACCTCCAACGCGATGTTCAACGTGGGCACCGCGGCCCAGAAGGCGGCGGCGTGGACCTTCATGAAGTGGATGGCCTCGCCCGCCACCAACGCGTACTGGAGCCGGCACACGAACTATCTGCCCCTGGGCCCCGCCGCGTACCAGCTCCTCAAGGGCTTCTACCGCCGCCACCCCGCCGAGGCGGCCAACTACTCCAACCCCGCCCACTGGTGGTTCGCTCCGCGCACCCCCAATGACGCGGCCGTCACCGTGGCCCTGCGGGCCATCTTCGACAAGGCGCTCAACGGCACCATCACACCGGCCCAGGCGGTCCACCAGATGGATGTGACCGGTACCGCGTACCTGTCGGGCAAAGAGCGGGGATAGCGCCCGCGAGAGCGCCCCTGACCCGCGTCACGCGCTCGCCTCGACGGTCGGAGCCTGGCAGCGGTCGCTGCCAGGCTCCGGCCTCCATCGGCACCCGACTGACGTCAGCGGCTGGCGCGAAGCCGCCACAACCCGAGCAGGAGCGCGAGGGCCAGCGCCCCGGCGCCGATGAGCAGCCAGTGGGGACGCAGCGCCGCCGCCCGGATCAGCCCCGGCCCGCCCCGCACCACCACGAGCGCCACAAGTCCGTAACGAAGGGAACGACCGAGGACAGATCCCAGCAGGAAGGGGCCCACGGGGCCGCCCCCGGCCCCGTACCCCCAGGCGATGACCTTGTACGGGACGGGCAGCAGCGACCCGACGACCGTGGCCGGTAACGCGTGCCGGGCGCCGGCGCCCAGAAGGCGCAGCGTCCATGGCGGCAGCGGCATCCGCCGTATCCACGGGAAGATGCCGTAACGCCCCAGAAGGCACGCCACGACGCCGCCGCTGACCGATCCCAGGGCCGCGCTGGCCGCGTAGCGCGGCCACATGCCCGGGGTCAACAGGATCAGGGGAACGAGCAGCAGGAGTTCGCCCCCGGGCCAGAACACCGCCTCGGCCGCAGCCAGGACCCAGACAGCCACGACGGCGTGGTTCACACCGGCACCTCCCTCACCGGTGTATTTGCCCGCCATGGCCGCCATGCGGGACACCGGGAGGATCGAGCCGGTCAGCGGCGCTAGCGCTTGATCAGCGCGTCCACCGGGATGACAAAAGCCAGGTTGTGGACCGGGAGCCGCTTGCCGCCGTGGACGCGCTCGCGCTCTCGGGAGTGCAGCTTGAGCGCGTCGAGGACCGAGTCCACCGCCTGGGGCTCCACGACGGTGAACAGGGTGGTGTTGCCCCGGCGGAGAAACCCGCCGGTGGACGCGAGCCGGGTGACCGTCACCTCCCGGCGGGCCAGCTCCTCGATGATGGGGCCCGCGTCCTCGTCGTCGACCACCGCGAACACCAGCTTCATCGCCGGTGTCTCGTCCGCCATGGCGGCACCCCCTCCCTCCCGACGCCCGGCACCGGCGTCGGGGCCTCTTGAGGGGAGGTTCCACGGAGCCCGCGCAACCCCCTCCTCAGGCCTCGGGCCTCAGGCGTTCTTGACCAGGATGGCCGTGATCAGGTCGGCGACCTGCGAGTGGCGCACTCGGCCACATGGCGGTAGATCTCCCGGCTGCGCATCATGAAGCCCACGTCCTCTTCCCGGAACAGCCGGTACAGGGCATAGCGGGTCAGGCTCTCCACCTGCTTCTCGAGCCGGCGCGCCTCCAGGGCCTCGGTCTCGGCCACCTCGGGGCGCTCGCGCAGGGATGCCACGGCTCCCCGGGCGTGTACCGTGGCGTCGCGCAGGGCCCGGACCATCTCCACGAGATAGGGGTTGGGCTCCACCTCGTAGAGGATCATCTCCAGCATGGTGGCCTCGGCCTGGTCCACGATGTCATCCACCGCCCGAGAGAGCTCGAAGAGGTCTTCACGGTCGATGGGGGTGACGAACGTGGCGCTGAGCGCATCCACGAGGGTCTTGCGGGCGGCGTCCCCGTCCGCCTCCAGCAGGGTCATGGGCATGGCCGCCTTGTCGGAGGGATCGGTCATGAAGGCGTCCAGGAGCGTCATCGCCTTGACGGCCACCTCCGCCTGCGCGGTGATCAGCTCCACGAACTTGAACTCACGCGGGATGAAGATATCCGAGAACCGCACGTCGCGCCTCCTCAGCTAGGTTCAGATTCGGCCCAGAAACAGCCCCACGAGGGCGCCCACCGTCAGCGACAGGGGCATGGTGACGCCCCACGCCACCAGAAGGCTCCGCACCACCGCCCAGTGGAGCATGCTGGGGCGGTGGGCGCTGCCGACGCCCAGGAGCGCCGCGTCAGTCGTCTGCGTCGTGGACACCGGTCCGCCCAGGGACGCCGCCGTCATCACCGTCATCGCCGCCGCCAGCTGCACCGCGACCGCGTGCGTGGGCCGGATCCGGAACACGTGCATTCCGATGCGCCGGGCCACCCGCCAGCCGCCCACCCCCATCCCGGCCACGAAGGTCAGCACCGTCAAGGCGATCATGGGCCAGGTGACCTCGAACCGGTGGGAGACGCCGCTGAGCAGCGCCAGCGCCGCCAGGAGCCCCATGGTCTTCTCCGCGTCGTTCGCCCCGTAGCCCACGCCCTGTAGCGCGGCCGTCAGATACTGGCCGCGGACCACCACGTGGCCCACCCGGGGCGTCACCCGCCGCAGCGCCCAGCGCACGATCCGGTAGACGACAAAGCCAACGCTGAAGCCGAAGATCAAGGACAGGGCCAGCGACAGCAGCGCCTTGACGACGCCGGGCCAGTGAACGGCCGCAGGACCGCCGTGCACCAGGGCACCGCCCACGAGTCCTCCCACCAGCGCCACCGAGGTGGAGGTGGGAACCCGCGACCACCAGGCCGCCAGGATGGTCACCGCCGCGGCGATGAGGGCGGCCGCCACCACCCCGGGGCCGATGCGCTGGAGGTTGACGATCTGATTGCCGATGGTGGCCGCGACCCGGGTTCCGAAGATCACCGGGCCCACGGACACGGAGACCGTCAGGAGCGGGAACAGCACCCAGCGCGGCAGGGTGCGCGAGCCGAGGAGTGTGGCAATGAGGTTGCCGCCGTCATTGTAGCCCGACAGGTAGCCGAACAGCAGGATGAGGACCAGGACGAAGATCTCCAGTGCGATCCTCACGCCGGGGACCGGGTCGCGCTGCGCTGGTCCAGGTACGCCACGATGACCGTTCCTCTCCTCGCAGGTCCGTGCCTGTGAATCGGTTGACCCGACCTTCAGCCGTCAAGCCGGCGTTGGGCGAACCGGGTGGAAACTCGTTCCCCCACGTCGCCGTGGGGCCCTGCACGCCTCGCCCGACCCGGGCTGCTCGGGCCTCGCGGTCCCCGGCTCCGGCCGAGGCCGTCAGCCTGGCCGGACCGGGCGGTGCCGCGAGCGTACCGGGAGTTTCCACGGCCCGCCCCCATCCCCTGCCGCCCCGGCCCCGCGCGCACCGCCTCAGACCCTGCCCAGGATGAAGCTCACGATCATGCCCACGGCGAGCGCCAGCGGCATCGTCACGCCCCAGACCAGGAGCAGGCTGCGGACGACCGCCCACCGGAGCATGCTGGGCCGCTGGGCCGTCCCCACACCCAGGAGCGCCGCGTCGGTGGTCTCGGTGGTCGAGACCGGTCCACCCAGCGCCGCGGCGGTCATCACCGTGGCGGCGGCCGCCAGCTGCACCGACAGTCCGTGCACGGGTCTGAGCCGGAACACATGCATGCCGATGCTCCGCGCCACCCGCCAGCCCCCCACCCCCATCCCGGCCACGAAGGTCGCGACGGTCAGGGCGATCATGGGCCAGGTGACCTGAAAGCGGTGCGAGACGCCGCTGAGGACAGCCAGCGCCGCCAAAAGTCCCATGGTCTTCTCCGCGTCGTTGGCCCCGTAGCCCACGCCCTGCAGCGCCGCCGTGAGGTACTGGCCCCGGGCCACCGCGTTGCCGACCCGGGGACTTGCCCCGCGCAAGGACCAGCGGACAGCGCGGAAGACCAGAAACCCGACGGTGAAACCCGACACCAGGGACAAGACGAGCGAGAGCAGCGCCTTGATCACTCCCGGCCAGTGCACGGCCGCGGGCCCGCCGTGCACCAGCGCGCCACCCACCAGGCCGCCCACCAGCGCCACCGAGGTGGAGGTGGGAACCCGCGAGCGCCACGCCACCAGGATCGCCGCCGCCGCGGCGACGAGCGCCGCGGCCAGCACCTCGGGTCCGACGCGCTCGAGGTTGACGATCTCGTCCCCGATGGTGGCGGCCACCTGGGTGCCGAAGATGACGGGTCCCACGGCGATCGAGACGGTCAGGAGCGGGAAGAGGACCCACCTCGGGAGCGTGCGCGAGCCCAAGAGCGTGGCCATGAGGTTCCCCCCGCCGTTGTATCCCGAGAGATACCCCAGCAGGAGGATGAGCGCGAGGACCGCGATCTCGACGCCGACCCTCACGGTTCTTCCCGCGGTGTGCACCATGACGCCATGGCCCGCTGCCTCCCCCCTCCCCCCTGGGGCCAGCCGGGGGCGACATCAGGCATAGAATGTTTATAATACGCGTTTTTCTCTTTGATTCCTTCTTGCGGACGGATTCTAAGGAGGATTCGGCCCGATCGAGATCGAACCACCGGCCGGGTCCAGCAAACACATCCGGGTGGAGGGGACCGTTCTGGCGCTCACGACCGCACCGCCGACGTCCGCACGCTTGCCCGCAAGGGCCGCCCGCATCCGCCGCTGGCGCGAGAATCTCGGCAGCTACGGCTTCATCACGCCCGCGTTCGTGATCCTGGGCGCGTTCGTCCTGTTCCCCTTCCTCTTCGTGATCTACCTGAGCTTTCACCACTGGAACCTGATCAACCCCAATCCGCCGTGGGTCGGGTTCACCAACTACATCGACCTGATCCACTCGCAGACCTTCTGGCAGTCGCTGCTGCTGACCCTGTACTACATCGCGGGGACCGTGCCCGCCCAGATCATCCTGGCGCTGGTGCTGGCGCTGCTCCTCTCAGGTAAGATCCGGGGCCTGTCGGCGTTTCGCCTGGGGGTGTTCTCGCCCTACGTGACCCCGGTGGTGGCCACCACCATCGTGTGGCTGTGGATCTTCAACCCCGAGTACGGCCTGCTGAACTACGTCCTGCACATCTTCCACCTGCCCGCGCTGCCGTGGCTCACCAGTCCCACCTACGCCATGCCCGGCGTGATGATCTACTCCGTGTGGCACGACCTGGGCTTCTCGATCATCATCTACCTGGCCGGGATCACCAACCTGCCCCGGGACATCCGCGAGGCCGCGCGCATCGACGGCGCCGGGGCATGGCAGGAGTTCTGGCGGGTCACCTGGCCGCTGCTCACCCCCACCACGTTCTTTCTCGTGGTGATCAACAGCATCGGCGCCTTCAAGGTGTTCACCCAGATCTACACCCTCACCGGCGGCGGGCCCGTGGAATCGACCACCACCACCGGTTTCTATCTGTACCAGTATGCGTTCACGTACTTCAAGATCGGCTACGCCTCCACGGTGGCCGTGGCCCTGTTCATCTTCATCCTGATCCTGACCCTGGTCCAGCTCTTTCTCGCGGAACGGAGGGTGCACTACCAGTGAACCGCGACTTTGCCCTCAAGACGCTCTTTCGCGTCCTGCATTACACGGTGCTGTCGCTCGCCGTGATCGTCGCCATCTTTCCGTTCTACTGGGTCGTGGTCACCTCCCTCTCCACGAGTTCCCACGTGTTCGACTTCCCTCCGGTCATGGTCCCGCTGTGGCACTTCCACAACTATGTGCGGGCCTGGGACGAGGCTCCGTGGGCGCGCTACTTCTTCAACACCGTCTTCATCGCGGCGGTGACCACGGCGCTGGTGATCGTGACCTCGTCCCTGGCCGGTTTCGCCTTCGGCCAGCTGCGCTTCCCGGGCCGCGGCGCCCTCTTCGTCCTCCTGCTGAGCCTCATCATGATCCCCAACGAGATGCTGCTCATCCCCAACTACGTGCTCCTCAAGGATCTCAACTGGCTCAACACGTACCAGGCGCAGATCATCCCGTACGGCGCCTCGGTGTTCGGGATCTTCCTCCTGCGCCAGTTCTTCCTCTCCCTCCCCGTGGAGCTCTACGAGGCAGCGGCCATCGACGGCTGCTCCCGGATCCGCTACCTCCTCAAGGTGGGCATGCCCCTCGCCAAGGGCCCCATCGCCACCATCGCCATCTACATCTTCCTCGGCAGCTGGAACGCCTTCCTGTGGCCGCTCATCGTCACCACCAGCTCCTCGGTCCAGCCCATCCAGGTGGGGCTGGCCACCTTCCTGTCGGCGCACGGGACCGCCTGGACCCGGCTGTCGGCGGCCTCGGTGTTCACCACCGCGCCCATCATGGTGCTGTTCCTCATCCTTCAGCGCCAGTTCGTGGAGGGGGTGTCGCAAGGCGCGATCAAGGCCTAGCCTGGCCTACAGCCGCAACCATCATCGTAGGGAGGGTATCGTCATGCAGAGGCAGCGCGTGATCGCACTCCTGACCGCACCTGCACTTCTCGCCAGTGCCATGGGCTTCACCATGACGGCCCAGGCCGCCACACCCACCACCGTCACCTTCTGGAACGCCATGTCCAGCGGGACGCTCAAGCCCGCGCTCAACACCCTGATCGCCGAGTTCAACCGCACCCATCCCACCATCCGGGTCGTCGGCGTGGCCGAGCCCGACTACGGAGTCCTCGAGCAGAAGCTGCTCGCTTCCATCGCCGCCGGCAATCCGCCGGTGATGTCCCAGGCCTACGAGAACTGGGTCGCCAACTTCGTCAACGACGGCGCGCTGGTGCCCCTCACCTCGTACATCCACGGCAAGAACGGCCTGACACCGAGCCAGATCAAGGACTTCTGGTCCATCCTCTGGAAGGACGGTCAGCTCAAGGGCGTGCAGTGGATGATCCCCTTCAACAAGTCCGACATCGTGCTCTACTACAACAAGACCATGTTCAAGCAGGCGGGCATCAAGGCACCGCCGGCCACCTGGCCACAGTTCGTCCAGGACGCGAAGAAGCTCACCACCGGCTCCCACTGGGGCATCACCTTCGTCCCCGGGACCAACGCGTCGGGCGGTGAGGAGCAGTTTGAAAGCATGATCGCCGCCTGGGGCGGGCACGTCACCAACAAAAGCCAGACCCGGCTGACCATCGACACCAAGGCCGCCATCGAACCGCTCACCATGTTCCGCGACATGGTCAAGGCGGGCACCATGAAGCTGAGCACCGGCTACGGCGATCAGAGCGACTTCGGCGCGCAGAAGGCGGCCATGATCATCGGAACCATCGCCGGCTACTACTACGTCAAGAAGGCTGACGGCGGGAAGTTCCCCATGGGGATCGCCATGCTGCCGGCCGGCCCCAAGGGCATCCGCACCGCCATCCAGGGCACGGACCTGGTCATCTACAAGCACGCAACCGCGGCCCAGCGCGCGGCCGCCTGGACCTTCATGAAGTGGCTCACGAGCCCCGGCCCCGCAGCGTACTGGGCCGTGCACACAGGCTACCTGCCGGTGACCAAGACCGCCTACCACCACCTGGCCGGATACTACAAGACCCACCCCAACCAGGGCGTCGCCGCGCTGCAGCTCAAGTACGGGTATTTCGAGCCGGCCAATCCCAACTGGGAGCACGTCGCCGACAAGATCGCCCAGAACGTGGACGCGTGCCTCCTGGGCAAGGAGACCCCGGCCCAGGCCATGAAGCTGGCCCAGCAGGAAGGCCAGCCCATCCTCTCCGGACAGCCGTAGTCCCTCTGTCCTCATCGGGGTCGCCGACCCCGCCGGGCTCGCCGCGCGACCGCCGCCCCCGCGGGCGGCGGTCGCCCGGACGGGGAACGCCGCGCCGGCGGCAGACGCCTGGGCTCCCCGGCCCCGGCCTGGCCAGGGGATGGGGCGTCTTTTTTCCCCGCGGCGCCTCATCGCGCTCGACAAACCGGTTTGCCGCCGGGCGGCTCCGGCCCGAATCCATCACCGACGAGGACGCCTCCTGAGGGTGCGAGGGACCACGCTGCCGCGAGCAAGCCCCGGTGGCATCCCACTGGACCCGGACCCCGCAAGCGGGATTGTCGCCTCGGACCGTCTCGTCCCGCGACTTGCCCGCGGCGCACTCGTGAAGGAGGTTGACGCGTGACCGGCTCTGCGCGAGTACGACTGCTGGGCGGCATCGGTACCATCGGCGGTACCAAGCTGCTCGTCGAGACGGGATCGGCGCGACTGTGCTTTGACTTCGGCGTGGCCTACGCCCCTGGCGCCCGCCCGTTCGACGAGCGGCTGAAGCCCAGGCCCGCAGCACTGCTGCGCGATCTCATGTACTGGCACCTGGCCCCGCCCGTCGAGGGCATCTATCCTCCCGCTCTGGCCGAGCCCGCCGGGCTCGTCCCCGCCGGATCCCCCGGCCAGGATCCCTGGACGGTCTTCATCACCCACCTGCACCTGGATCACATGGGGCTCACCCGGCTTCTCGACCCGAGCGTCAAGCTTCTGGCCTCGGAGGAGTCCGTGCGCCTCGCCCGCGGACTCAGGGCGGCCGGCGAGCCTGTGGAGGGCCCGGAGCTGCAGCCGGTGCCCCTGTCCAGTCCGGTGCGCGTCGGTGACGTGGAAGTCGTCCCCCTGCGCGTCGACCACGACGTGGTGGGCGCGTGCGCGTATGCCATCGGGACGCAGGACGGCTGGGTGGTCTACAGCGGCGATCTCAGGCTGCACGGCACCCACCCCGAGTGGACGGAAGCGTTCGTCCAGGCGGCCGCCGCGCTCAAGCCCGTGGCCCTGTTCCTCGAGGGCACCCGCCTGCCGGAGGAGCGACCCACAAACTCGGTGCCGGAGTCCGAGATAGCCGAACGGGTCCTGACGATCGCAAAGGCCCACGGGGGCATGGCGCTGGTCAACTTCTACCCGCGCAACGTGGAGCGGATCCAGGCGCTGGGCGCCCACGCGGCTCTCAGCGGGCGCAAGTTCGTCCTGCAGCCCGAGGTGTACGCTCAGCTGCAGGCCATGCACGAGCCCATGGACCACTTTCTCCAGTACCGCCGCGCGGGCCAGGACGGCGGCGACGTCGACGCCCAGGAAGTGCGCAAAGATCCCGGCGCCTACCTCGTACACCTGCCGTACCGGCAGATCACCGAGCTTGTGGACCTCGACCCCCCGGCCGACAGCGTCTACATGCTGTGCAACGGCGAGCCCCTGGGAATCTACGACCCCGCGTACCCGAACCTGATGCGCTGGCTCGAGTCGTTCGGCGTGGAGGGTGTGCGGACCGGCACCAGCGGCCATGCGGCGCCGGAGGCGCTTGACGCCATCGCCACCGGGATCGCCCCGCGGGTCCTGTTCCCCATCCACTCCCATCGACCCGATCTCATGCAACCGCCGGGACTGAGGATCCAGCTGCCCGTGTTCGGCGAGACCTACCGCCTCGCCGATCTGGGATGAGTACCGGCGAGGCGTCCCGGGTGCCGCCGGAGATCGACGCCCAGGAGCTCTGGCGCCGGCAGGAGCATCTCATGGACATCGCCCGGAGCGAGGGTGCGAGCGCGCTGGCTCTCTTCTCCGCCCGCAACATCTATTACCTCACCGGCTTCGGGTTCATCCCCACCGAACGACCCGTCGCGCTCCTTCTCTCCGGGAACGACCCTCCCCAGCTGCTCGTGCCCCAACTCGAGGCGGAGCACGCCGCCGAGGCCGCTCCCAACCTGCGGGTGCACCCCTACCCCGAGTATCCCGGCCTCAAGCATCCCATGCACGTGTTCGCCGACTTGGTGAAGGCCTCGGGGGCGGGGAGCGTGGCGGTGGACTCCGACGGCTACGCCGGCGGCTGGGGCTACGAGGGGCCACGGCTCTCCGAACTCGTCGGCGCGCGGGTGGTGCGAATCAACGCTCAGATCACCCGGGTGCAGCAGGTCAAGTCGCCGCAGGAGATCGCCTGCATCGCGGAAAGCTGCCGCTGGGGCGACGTGGCGCACCATCTCCTGCAGGCGTACACGCGCGTGGGCGCCGTGGAGTCCGACGTGAGCCTGCGCGCCAGCCACGAGGCCACCCGCAGGATGCTCGCCGCCCTGGGCCCCGAGTACGCGCGGCGCTCGGGGCGGCCGCTCCAGGTGTTCGCCGGCTACCGGGGCCAGGTGGGCCAAAACAGCGCCCTGCCGCACGCGACCATGATCCACGCCACCTTCGCGCCGGGGCAGGTGCTCGTGACCGGCGCCGCGGGGTGCGTACAGGGGTATCGCAGCGAGTTGGAGCGCACCATGGTCGTGGGGACGCCCAGCCCCGAGGTGAAGCGCTACTTCGCGGCCATGCTGACGGTGCAGGAGCTGGCCATCTCCATGCTGCGGCCGGGTGTCGCCTGCCGCGAGGTGGACGCCGCTGTCCGCGGCTTCTTCGAGCGCGAGGGGCTCATGCCGCTGTGGCGCCACCACACGGGCCACGCCATCGGCCTCGACGGGCATGAGTCGCCGTTCCTCGATACCGGAGATGCCACGGTCATCACCCGGGGCATGGTGTTCACCGTGGAACCGGGCATCTACGTCCGCGGGCTCGGCGGGTTCCGCCATTCGGACACGGTGGAGATCACC
>JAJZYS010000073.1 GCA_021797925.1 Bacillota bacterium | reverse complement strand
ACCGACGCGGGCACCCGAGGCCGATCGAACTGATATCCGTGGTTTCGCCCGCCCCCGCACCTCGGCCGTCGGCGGCGCGGGTGCAGGTGCGCCGCCCGCCTCGCCGCCGTGCTCCGCCGCCGCGGCTTTGACCCGGGGATGCTTCTGCGCCGGCTCTCCGAGGCTGCGACCCTGTCCGGCCCGTCCCCGTTCCCCACGCTGGCCGCCGCGACGCCTCGCCGTCGTCACGACGGGGGTGGGCCCGGGATCACCTCGAGTGCGCGACGCTTCCTGTGGGCGCGCGCCATCCGATGGCCCCGAGCCCTCGGGCTGAGGGTCGGGGGGAGGCGCGTGCGTCGCCGTATCCCGTCGGCGCCGTGGCCCGGCGCGGTTTCGATCCGGGCGATCCGCCTTGCGGCAAGGTGGGCCTGTTGCCGCCCGAAAGGGCGGCGCCGTCCGGTCACCGGTAGAGCGCCGACCGCGAACTCGCCCGTCCCCGTGTGATCGCCGGGCCGCGCCGGCGCGGGGCCTTGCGGCGCCAGATCGACCCGCGCCTCCAACGCCCCATCGCCCTTGGGGGCGTTCTCACGCCGCAGCGCGAGCGCGTGGCGGCCGAACAGGACCGGCTGTCCCATCGAGGCGAGGCTGGCCGCGACGCGGCAAACCATCGCGGGCGGTGGGACGGCGTGGGGGAGCACCTGCGCCACTGGCGGGAGATGATGACGGCGAGCGCGGAGGAACGCCGGGAACGGCTCGAGCGCCGGTGGCGGAACGAACTCTTGGAAAAGCGCCGGAAGCGGCCGTGGACCGTTTCGTGCGCCAGCTCGAGGAGGTCATGACCCGGGAGGAGCCCTCCCCCCTGGCGACTGCCCTGTGGACCGGGATGCGCGAGAGAAGGCTGCCGGCCACTTCGGAATTCCCCGGCACGCCCCGGGAGTTCGGGCGGCCCACCGACGCGTCCTGGGCCCAGTGGGGCGCTGGGCGGCGCGAGGCAGTGCAGGCCGTCGGCGAGGCTGCTCACCTGCCGCCCGACAGCGACGCGTAACCAGGCCGCCCTGCGGAGATGGCCGGCCTTGCACGGTCCCCTGACCCGAGGCATCGTCAAACGCGTCACGGCGCTCGACGACGCGCACCTGAAGCTCTCGGCGGGCTCGTCCGGCGAGTCCCCATTGGGGCGCGTGGCGCAGGGCCTGCGTCACCGCGGCCACACGCCCCCGGATTGAGGCGGTGAGCAAGCACGGACCGTCCGCGCTCGGACGCGGGGGGCGACAGCGCTGTCGCTCCCCGCGTCCTCCCATCGTGCGCTTCGGCGGGCGCCGATGCTCGGCGGCCGTGGGACCGCACGGGTGCGCAACCCGGACGGGCTCCTCGCGAGGGCGCACCGCGGTCGCCGCCGCACGCCAGCGCGTGGTGCGGTCCGTCGCTTGCGTCCGGGGTCGCGCGGGGCGCACAGCTCGTGGCGCCGGGTCTTTGAGATCCAGTTCACGATCTTATGACATTGACACGCCGAGTTTTCGGCATTATTCTCGTTATGCGAGCGCTTTCATCTCCTGATACTGCCCGGTATCTCGTGAGAACGCTTGCGGCCGCCTATCGCCCTCGGCAGGGACGGGGCTGCCAACTCAGTCACCGGGGAGGTTGCGCAATGGCGCGATGGTTCGGGTACGGGGCCGCCGGGTTGCTCGTCGGAATCACCCTGCTGGCCGGCACCACGACGACACTCGCCAAGAGCTCGGCTTCGGACCCGCCGCTCGTGGTGGGGGTGGACAACGGTTCGCCGACCTTCAGCGATAACTTCAATCCGTTCGCCTATCAGCGCATCGGTCGCCTGCTCATCTATGAACCGCTCGCCATGGTCAATCCGTACAGCGGCCACGCGACGCCGTGGCTGGCCACCCACTGGCAGTATCCCCATCCCAAAACCCTCATCATCACCGTGCGCAACGGGGTCAAGTGGAACGACGGGGTCCCCTTCACCGCGGCGGACGTCGCGTTCACCTTCAACCTGCTCAAGAAGTTCCCGGCGCTGGACTCCTCGGGCCTGTGGAGCGTGCTCAAGAGCGTCACCGCCAGTGGCGACACGGTCACCTTCCGCTACAGTCAGGCCGCCGTGCCCACCCTGGAGCAGATCCTCCAGGTGCCCATCGTGCCCGAGCACATCTGGTCCAAGATCGCCAATCCCGTGACCTACACCGACACCCGTCCCGTGGGCACGGGACCGTACGTGCTCAAGCAGTTCACGCCGTACCAGTACATCCTGGCCAAAAACCCCGGCTACTGGCAGGCCGACAAGGTGGCCGTCCCGGAGCTCGTCTTCCCGACGCTGGGGACCAACCAGATCGCGCAGCTGAGGCTGGTGAGCGGGCAGTGGCAGTGGGCCAGCCTGTTCATCCCCGACATCAAGGCCATCTACGCCTCCAAGAGCCCCTACCATCAGTACTGGTTCCCCGGTGGAGCCCCCGTGTCGCTCGTCCTCAACCTCAAGAAGGCGCCCTTCAGCGACCCCCGCTTCCGCGAGGCCGTCGCCTACGCCATCAACCGCCAGGCCATCGTCGACAAAGCCGAGTTCGGGTACGTGCCGCCCGCGAGCCAGTCGCTGCTGACCCTGCCCGCTCAGGCGTCCTGGCTCGACCCCTCCATCCCCCACCGCGGCTACATCCCCTTCGACCCCGCCCGCGCCCGCGCGATCCTCAAGGCGGCGGGGTACCGCTGGAACGCCCAGGGCCAGCTGCTCGGCCGCGGCGGCAAGGTCGTGAGCTTCAGCATCGAGATCCCCAGCGGCTGGACCGACTGGATCCAGACCAGCCAGATGATCGCCGACGACCTCGGCAAGCTGGGGATGCAGGTGCAGGTGAAGACGCCCAAGTACGGCACGTACGCCAGCGACCAGACCAGCGGTGTCTTCACGGCGGTCCTGGGCGGCGCCGGAGGGCAGCCCAACCCCTACTGGAGCTTTTACTACCTCCTCAACCCCCAGAACACGTTCGGGTGGAAGAGCAAGTACACCACGGACCTTCTGGCACAGTGGGACGCCACGAGCTCCAAAACGGCGCAGCGGGACCTGGCGTACCGGCTGGAGAACGTCATGACCCACCAGTTCCCCGTCATCCCGCTGTTCTACGGGGCCACGTGGGCGGAGTTCAGCACCAAGAACTACGTGGGCTGGCCCAGCGCGTCGGACCCCTACACCTCCCCGGCTCCCTACCTGCAGTCGGTGCTCATGATCGTCACGCACCTTCGACCCCGCGGCTGATCCCGCTGGCCGTCGGCTCCCGGTCCGCGTCGCGGCGCGGACCGGGACCCGCTTCGCTCGCAAAGGCCCGGGGCCGCGGCTCATCCGCGACCCCGGCGCCCGATCGCAGGGCGGGTGCCGCCAGGGGTTGGGCGGGAACGGTTGAATCCTTCCCGAGTCCGGCTCCGCCGGTCGCACGGGTGGGCCCGAGGGGGGTCAGATGAGGCGTGCGTTACGTGGCCAAGCGGTTCGTGTTCCTCGTCTTCACCCTCTGGATCGCCGTCACCCTCAACTTCCTCATCCCGCGCATGATGCCGGGCAATCCCGCCGAGCTCATGGTCCGCCGCATCGTGGGCCAGGGTCCGGTCAACCCGCAGCTGGTCCACGCGGTGGAGATCATGCTGGGCCTGCCCGTGGGGTCCATGGCGCACCAGTACGTGCTCTACCTGGGCAACATGATCCACGGGAGCTTCGGGGTCTCGTACACCTATTTCCCGTATCCCGTCATGCAGGTCATCGGTCAGGCCCTTCCGTGGACCCTGGCGCTGCTGGGTACGACCACCATCGTCACCTTTGTCCTGGGCACGGCCCTGGGCGCCTTCGCCGCCTGGCGGCGCGGCAGCTGGTTCGACACCGCGGCCACGGTGACCGCCAACTTCACCGCCACCTTCCCCTTCTTCTGGATCGCCCTCATGGCCATCTACGTGCTGGGATTTCTCCTGCACTGGTTCCCCATCAACGGGGGCTACGGAGCCGGCCTGACCCCGGGCTGGAACGGGACCTTCCTCGCGAGCGCCCTGGACCACAGCATCCTGCCGGCCCTGACCATCGTGGTCGCCGGAACCGGCGGATGGCTCTTCGGCATGCGCAACAACATGATCCACGTGCTGGGAGAGGACTACGTGCGGCTCGCAGTCGCCAAGGGCCTGGGCGGGCACGTCATCGCCCTGGACTACGGCGCGCGCAACGCCATCCTCCCCAACATCACCGGCTTCGCCATGTCCCTGGGGACGCTGGTCGGCGGCTCGATCCTGGTGGAATCCGTCTTCGGCTACCCCGGCATGGGCTACCTCCTCTACAACGCCGTGGGCGACCAGGACTACCCGCTCATGCAGGCCATCTTCCTGTTGATCACCGTCGGGACGCTCCTGGCCAACTTCCTCGCCGACCTGGCGTACGGCGTCCTCGATCCCAGGGCCCGGCGCGGGGGCGAATCGTCATGAGCCGGATCCTCGCGCCCCTGGCGCTGCTGTGGGGCAACGGCCGGGCGCGCATCGGGCTCGTGATGCTCGGGGGCTTCATCCTCATGGCCGTCCTGGCTCCGTGGATCGCCCCGTACCGCCCCACCTACGGCGGGTTTGCGCCCATGCAGCCGCCCAGCGCCGCCCACCTCCTGGGCACCACCCAGCTGGGTCAGGACGTGCTCTCCCAGCTCATCTGGGGTGCCCGCGTCTCCCTCATGGTGGGCGCCCTGGCCGGAGGCCTGGTGATGCTCATCGCGGTCGTCATCGGGCTCGTGGCCGGGTTCCTGCCCGGCTGGGTCGACGACGTGCTTTCCCTGCTCATCAACGTGGCGCTGGTGATCCCCGGCTTCCCCCTCATGGTCGTCCTGGCGGCCTACATCCCCGTGCACGGTGTGGGCGTCATCATCCTCGTGCTGTCGATCACCGGATGGGCGTGGGGCGCCCGGGTGCTCCGGGCGCAGATGATCACGCTGCGAGGGCGCGAGTACGTCACGGCGGCCGCGTTCGCGGGCGAGGGCATCGTGCGCATCGTCTTCCGCGAGATCCTGCCCAACATGACCTCGCTCATCGCGGCCAGCTTCATGGGCGCGGCCATGGGCGCCATCCTGGGCGAGGCGGGCCTGGAGTTCCTCGGCTTCGGCAACCCTCAGGTGGTCAGCTGGGGGACCATGCTGTACTGGGCCGAGAACTCCAGCGCGCTGCTCGCGGGCCAGTGGGCGTGGATCTTCGCCCCCGGCCTCGCGCTGGCCCTGGTGGGCACGGCGATCGCGTTCGTGAACTTCGGGATCGACGTGATCTCCAACCCCAGACTGGAGGTGTGAACCCTGGCGCTGCTCGCCGTGCGGGACCTCACGGTCGCCTACGCGTCCCGCCGCCGGCACTCGTCCGTGACCGCCGTGCGCGGGGTGTCCTTCGACGTGAACGCCGGGGAGTTCGTGGGGCTCGTCGGCGAGTCGGGGAGCGGCAAGTCCACCGTGGCGTACGCGCTCCTGAGGCTGCTGAGCGGTGGCGGCGCGGTGGGGTCGGGCCAGGTGGTGTTCGACGGGGAGGATCTGCTCGCCCTCGGGCCCGAGCCGCTCCGCCGGCGCCGCTGGCGCGACATCTCCGTCGTGCTCCAGAGCAGCATGAACGCCCTGAATCCGGTGCTCACCGTAAGGGCCCAGTTCCGCGACACCATCCGGGCCCACGCGGCCATGTCCAGCGCCGCCATCGAGGAGCGGATCGGGGAACTGCTGGACCTGGTGAAGATCGACCGGCGGTTCGCCGCCGCGTATCCCCACGAGCTTTCCGGCGGGATGAAGCAGCGCGTCGCCATCGCCCTCGCCCTGGTCCTGCGCCCGCGGCTCGTGGTCCTGGACGAACCCACCACGGGTCTTGACGTGGTGGTGCAGCACGCCATCCTCGCGGACCTGAGGGCCCTGCAGCGCAAGCACGGCTTCGCGGTCCTCATCATCAGCCACGACCTGGGCACGGTGCTCATGGTCTCCGACCGGGTGCTCGTGGCGTACGCCGGCCGGGTGGTGGAGGACCATCCCGCCGCCGGGCTGCTCGAGCACCCGCACCATCCGTACACGCGGGCGCTCCTCGACTGCTACGCCGACCCCGAGGCGGAGCACGTGCGCATCACGTACATCCCGGGGCTGCCACCGGACATGGGCCGTCTCGCGCCCGGCTGCGCCTTCGCCCCCAGGTGCCCGCGGGCCGACGAACGCTGCCGCCGGGAGGACCCTCTTCCCCGCGACATCGGCGACTCCCGCGTGGCGTGCCACCACGCCGAGGATCCGCCCGTCGAGGGCGAGACGGCGCCAGGGGCGTACAGGAGTGGGGCCAGCTGTGTGGAAGCTCGTCCCCGGGACGAGCGGCCGGCTCCACCGGTGCTCACGGTCGCGGGAGCGGTCAAGACCTACCGGCGGCGGCACCAGTCGGTCACGGCGCTGGCGGGCGTGACCCTGACCTTGGCGCAAGGGCGGGTGACCGCGCTGGTCGGCGAATCCGGGAGCGGCAAGAGCACCCTGGCGCGCCTCATCACCGGCATGGAGCGACCCGACGCCGGCGGCGTGCACTTCGGCGACCTCGACGTGACCCGGCTGCGGGGGCGCGCCCTGCGCGAGTACCGCCGCCACGTGCAGATGGTGTTTCAAGACCCGTTCTCCGCGCTCAACCCCGCGAACTCGGTCCTCTACACGCTGATGCGTCCCCTGGGCAATCACCTGCGCCTTTCGCCCCGCGAGGCCCGCTCGCAGGCGCTCGCGCTGCTCGAGACCGTGGGGCTGGTCCCGGCCGAGACCTTCGGGGCCAAGCGCACGTCGGAGCTGTCGGGCGGGCAGGCCCAGCGCGTGGTGGTGGCCCGGGCCCTCGCGGCCGAGCCCGAGATCCTGGTGGCGGACGAGCCCGTGTCCATGCTGGACGTGTCCATCCGGGCCGGGATCCTGAAGCTGCTCGACGACCTGCGCACCGATCGCGACTTCACCCTGCTCTACATCACCCACGATCTGCTCTCCGCGCGGCTCTTGGCCGACGACGTGGTCGTCCTGAACCACGGGGAGGTGGTGGAACAAGGACCGGCCGACGAGGTTATCGCTCATCCCCGCCACCCGTATACGCGCCTGTTGCTGAGCTCCATTCCCAACCCGCGGCGGGCTCGCGCCGTGTGATCCGCGACCCAGTCGATCCCACGACGGTTCAGGGCGCCCAAGCGCGCTGGCCAGAGGAGGCAAGGCGTGGAACGACCCAACATCTATGCCGTGGCCGCGAGGGCCGGCGTGTCCATCACCACCGTGTCCCGGGTGCTCAACGGCAAGGGCCCCGTGGCCCGGCGCACGCGGGAGCAGGTGCTCGCCGCCATCCGCGAGCTCGGGTACCAGCCCAGCTGGCTGGGCCGGGCCCTGGCCGGTCGCGGCCAGGCCGCGCTGGGCATCGTATTTCCCGACCTGGCCGGCCCTTACCACGCCGAGGTCATCGCCGGGATGGAATCGCTGACCGCCGCCCAGGGCCAGGCGCTGCTCATCCTGGGGACCCACGGCCGGGACCGGTGCGACGAGATGGTGCTGGACTTCGCCCGGCGGGTGGATGGCCTCGTGGTGACCGCGCGCACCATCCCCGACGCGGAGGTGGCCCGGCTCCAGGACGGCGAGGTCCGGGTGGTGCTCCTGGGGAGGCCGCCGGTGAACGGCGCGCCCGCGGTGCGCACCGAGAACTTCGCCCCGGCCCTCAAGCTCACCACCCACCTCATCGCGGACCACGGTCACCGCCGGCTCAGGTTCGTCGGCGATCCCGCCCTGTCCCCGGACGTGGCCGAGCGCTGGGAGGGCTTTGTCCAGGCGCATCGGGACGCGGGACTTTCCGCGCCCCGCTCGCCGGTGCGCGCCAACCTGCGCCAGGAGGACGGCTACCTGGCGGCCCGCCGGCTGCTCGGCGGCGCGTCGCGGCCCGGGGCGCTGGTGTGCGCCAACGACGAGATGGCGCTGGGCGTGTACGCGGCGGCCGCCGAGGCGGGGGTGCGCATCCCCCAGGATCTGGCGGTCACCGGCTGGGACGACATCCCGCTGGTTCGCTACGCCGTGCCGCCGCTGACCACCGTGCACCAGCCGGTGGAGGAACTCGGCCGCCGGGCGGCGGACACCCTGGTGCGCCGCATCCTGGGGGAGGAGGTTCCCGAACCCGACCTCGTGCTGCCCAGCTCACCCGTGTTCCGGGAGAGCTGCGGCTGTCGCCCGGGCGGCTAGCGTCCCTTCCCGCCCCAGGGCGCGATCCCATCACATCCGCCGTCCGGGGCAAACTGGCCCATTCTGGACGGCAGCGCTGGAGGCGAACCCGTGAGCGAGACTCGTCACGACCCCGAAGCCGTCCGCGAGGCCTGGCAGGTCCTCTCCCCGCCGGGACGGCGGGGAGACGCCCCGGCGTCTTGGCCCGGCCTCCCGGCGCCGGGCGGGCTTTCGGCGACCGGCGGCGCGGGCCAGGTGAGCCTCACCTGGGACCCCGTGCCGGGCGCCGCCGGCTACCTGGTGGAGCGCAGCCCAGTCCCCGACGGTCCCTACACGGCCGTCGACCACGGCGGGGGCGACGTCCTGGCCGTCCCGGGGCCGCACTACGCGGACACCACGGGGCTCGTGGGACGCACCTACTGGTACCGGGTGAAGGCCGTGCTCGCCGTGGACGCCGCCGGCGCGCCGTCCCCGCCCGTCCCGGGGACCGCCGGCCATCGTCGGCCGGACCCCCTCGCGCTCACGGTGCACGCCCACACGCCCCAGGGCAGCATCCGGCCGGTGTGGCGCATGCTCGGCTCCGAGCACCTGTCGCAGCTTGACTGCCGGGATCATACGGGTGGGCGCTCCATCGGCGCCGAATTCCTCCTCGCCCTGACCCGAGCCCACAAGGAGCTCGGCATGAGCCACGTCCGCGCCCACGGCATCCTGGGCAGCGTGAAGCTCACGCCGCCGCGGGGCGAGGACGGCGCGACGCGCCTGGACTTCTCGGCGGTCGACGCCCTGTACGAGACGCTCCTGGCGCACGACATCCGCCCGGTGGTGGAGCTGTCCTTCATGCCCCCGGAGCTGGCCCGCGACCCTGAAGCCCGGGTCTTCACCTACCCGGGAGTCGTCAGTCCGCCCGCGCGCGTAACGCTGTGGGCCGAGCTCGTGGAGCGGCTCGCCCGGCATCTGGTGGAGCGCTTCGGCCTCGACGAGGTGGCCGGCTGGGCCTTCGAGGTGTGGAACGAGCCAAACCTGCCCGTGTTCTGGCAGGGGGGCGGCCTCGACGACTATCTGGCGCTGTACGCCGCGTCGGCCCGGTCCCTGCGCAAGGTCAGCCCGCGGCTCAGGGTGGGCGGACCGGGCACCGCCGCGGCCGGCTGGATCGAGGAGTTTCTCGCGTTCGTGGAGCGCGAGCGCCTGCCCCTGGACTTTCTCTCCACCCACGCCTACGGGACGCTGCCCCTGGACCTCACCGGCGCCCTGGAACGCCACGGCCGGGCGGGAACCGAGATCTGGTGGACCGAGTGGGGCGTGACGCCGACCCATTTCCTGCCGGTCAACGACCTGGCCTTCGGC
Source organism: Bacillota bacterium (assembly GCA_021797925.1). Classification (GTDB taxonomy): domain Bacteria; phylum Bacillota; class Sulfobacillia; order JAJZYS01; family JAJZYS01; genus JAJZYS01. The sequence goes on along the minus strand of JAJZYS010000073.1, from coordinate 3,466 downwards.
GCCCCGTTCACGCTGGCCGGGCTCAAGGCCGCCCAGCGCACCGCGGACCGGCTCGCCTACTGGGTCGTCAGCGACCACTTCGAGGAGCTGGGCCGCCCGCCGCGGTTCCTGCACGGGGGGTTCGGCCTGCTCACGGTGGGCAACCTCGCCAAGCCACGCTACTGGGCCATCCAGCTGGCGCAGGCCCTGGGTCCCCAGGAGGTGGCGCACGAGCTGGCCGGCGACGGCGCCCGGACACTCGTGGACGCGTGGACCACCCGCCATCGCGACGGCACCGTGGACGTGCTCGCGTGGAACGGCACCCTGGACCAGTCCAAGCAGAGCGGGCACCCGCTCCTCGACCGGACGCTGGCGATCCGGGTGGAGGGGCTCGAGCACCGGGTCTACCGGGCGCACCTGGCCCGCGTGGACGCCACCCACTCGAGCGTCGCGTTCACGTGGAGCCGCATGGCGGGGTTCAGCGCGCTGCCCTCGTGGCCCACGGCGCGGCAGCTGCGCCGCCTGCGCGCCGCCGATCGCTTGGCGGAGGAGGACCTGGGCCTGTGGACCGCGCACGGCGGGGTCCTCGCCACCCAGGTGGATCTGCCCATGCCCGGCGTCGTCCGCCTGCGCCTCGTGCCCGGCGACGGCGAACGGGTCGGCGGCGACGCGCCCTGAGGAACGCTTGCGCCCGGCCCTCGGCCCGGACCCGCACGGGGCGACCTGCGGCAACAGGGCGGCCCCGGCTTCTCAGCCGCGACGGTCACTCGACCCGCACTTCCACGGTGACGTCGCCCGGGGGCAGCTCGTGGCGGGCCGAGCGGGCCCCGGGGCCTCGCCCGGAGATCGTCACGAGCGCAGCCACGGGATAGGCGACGGGGAGAAATCGCAGGGCGAGACGGGCCCCCGGTCCCGCTCCCGACCCCGTCGCCCGCAGGGTGCCGTTGCCCTGGGCGTCGGCCTCCCAGTGAAGCTCCGTGCGCCGGTAGCGCCCCCGCCGGTAGGCGAAGCTGTGCCCGTCGTCCTCGAACAGCGTCAGGTGGCCCTCTCCGCCCGGGAAAAGCCACAGTTCCAGTTCATTCGGGGTGACCACGCGGTCCCGGGGAACGGGGTCCACCGCGAGCACGGCTCCCCCCCGGGCAAAGAGCGGCGACGCGGCCAGCGGCGCGGGCGCGAGGTGGGCCCGGCCGCCCCGGTGCACCCCCTCGAAGCCCTCGTCGATCCGGTACCAGGTGCCGGCGGGAAGGTACACCCGCCGGCTGTCCACGCCCGGCTGCACCACCGGCGCGTGGACGAGGTCCGGACCCACCGCCACCTCGTCCTCGCACCGCCACGCGCGCGCGTCCTCGGGATCACCGTAGCCCAGCGGCCGAAAGACGGGTTCGCCCGACTCCGCGGCCAGGTAGAGGAGCGAGTAGAGCGTGGGCATGAGGGCGTACCGCCACCTGAGCGCCCCGCGGGCGATCGCCTCCACCTCGGGTCCGAAGGCGTACGGCTCCTGCGCGGGAGCGTCGACGCTGGAGTGGTTGCGGCACAGCGGCATCAGCATCCCCGCCTGGATCCAGCGGGCGAAGAGCTCCGCCGTCGCCTCCCCCTGGAAGCCCCCGATGTCGACCCCGGCCAGGGGCACCCCGGCGAGGCCCATGCCCATCACCCCGGTGAGGCCCGCCGCCAGGTGCTCCCACCAGCTGGCGTTGTCGCCCGTCCACAGCGCGGCGTAGCGCCCCACGCCCAGGTATCCGGCCCGCGAGAGCACGAACGGCCGCTCGTCGGGGCGCAGGTGAACAAGGCTCCGGTAGGTCGCCCGGTCCATCGCCAGCGCGTACACGTTGTGCACCTCGGCGTGGCAGTAGCGCATGCCGCCGGGACCGCGGTGCACCGCCGCGTCCGGGAGCGTGCGCCCGTGGCGCCCCACGTCGGGGCCCGTGGGCTCGATGAAGCTGGGCTCGTTCATGTCGTTCCAGATGCCGTCGACCCCCGCCTCCACCAGGGGCGCGTAAAACGACCGCCACAGGGCCTCGGCTCCGGGGTCGAGGAAGTCGGTGAAGCCGCTGGGCCCTCCCCAGAGCTCGCCCACCACCGGCCGTCCTTCCCCGTCCTCGACGAGGAGATGCTCCCGGGCCATGGCCGCGTACCGGGGGTCGGTCACCGGCATGGCCGCGTTGGAGATGACCACCACCCGCACGCCGAGCTCCGGCGCGTGCATCCGGGCCAGAAACTCCGCCGCGTCGCCGAACCGTTCCCGGTCCCAGACCAGGGGGCGGTTGTCGCGCATGTAATCGAGATCCATGTACATGGCGTCCACGGGTAGAGCCCGCCGGCGCAGCTCCTGCGCGACCTTGGCGAAGGTCTCGGCGTCGGGGTAGCCCCAGTGGCTCTGATGATAGCCCAGGGCCCACCGCGGCGGCAGGCACGGCGGCCCCAGCAGCGCGGCGAGCCGCCGCAGCGCCGCGCCCGGTCCGGGACCCGCCGCCACCAGGAGCTCGAGCCCGCCGCCGTCGGTGCGCACGCTCAGCCGGTCGGGAACATGCCGCCCGATGTCCCACGTGCTCTCCCCGCCCCACAGCACCGCGAGGCCCCGGACCTTCCCCCCGCTCACGATCAGGGCCTGGGGCAGGGAGGCGTACATGGGGTCGGTGTCGGGCAGATGCGTCACCTGATCGGTGTTCCAGAACCTGAGCCGCCGCCCCCGCCGATCGGGGCGCCCGGTCTTGGCGCCAAGGCCCATGACCAGTGCGTCGGGCTCGAGCAGCAGGTCGGCCCGGGCCCACCCCGGGCCCGCCGCCAGGCCGCCGTCGGGAACGCTCAGCAGCACTCCCCCCTCCCCCACCACCTCCACCCGTCCCCGGCGGCCGTCGGCTTGCGCCCGTACCCCGCCGCCCTGGACGGCGACACGCTCTCCGGCCGCTCCCAGGAGGGTGCGGGCACCCGGGGCCGAGGCGGCCGCCGCCTCGAGTTCCGGGTAGAGCCCCGCGGGGACCCCGACCCGGTCCTCTCCGTGCCACAGCCGGAGCCGGAGCACGCCCGGGGCCACCCCCGCCAGCTCGAGCTGCGCCCCGCTTCCCGCCGTCCGAACCATCTCTGGGTCCACCGGGTCACCCACTCTGAAAATCCTTAACAAACGTAAGCATTATAAGGATAATTTTCGCTTATTGCCCGCCAACGGGCCTGCCCTTGTCGCACCGCGCAACCAACGTACCCGTCGTGGCGCTAGAGTCCAGCCGGGAGCGGTGTGCCCGTTGAGAGAATGCCTACGGCATACTCCCGGGTCTCCTTCCGGCGACGGAACCTCGCTTCCAGAATGGCCTTGATCCGCTCTGTGGGTGTCCAAAGGCGGATCTCGGGATCATCCGGTCTGAACAGCAGGTTCATGGCGAAGGTTGTCTCAGGTTCGTGGAGTTTCGGGACGGCTCCTGGAAAAGAGTAGAGGGAACAGGTGTATGTGTCAAGGGAGGGCGGAGAAGAGCTTTTTGCGCTGAAGGCCTTT